>QHXY01000156.1 GCA_003223145.1 Acidobacteriota bacterium | reverse complement strand
CGTCGCCGATGGCATGAGACACCACGTCGGCGTCAGAGTGCCCTGCCAGGCCGTGCGGGTGCGGGATCTCGACTCCTCCCAGGACGAGGCGGCGCCCGGGTCGAAGCGGGTGCGCGTCCGCGCCGCAGCCGATGCGCAGGAGGGGCAGACCGCCGCGTGTCCCGCCGCCGGTCTGGCGCGCCGGCGGCCGTTTCGCGGCCGTACCGGACCCGCCCGCCCGTTTCGCCCGAACTCTAGCCATGTTTGCCTCCGCGGCCCCTGCGCTCGAGGATCGCCTCCGCCAGGAGGAGATCGACGGGCGTGGTGATCTTGATATTCTCCTCGGATCCTTCGACGACCCTGACGCGGCCACCCGTTCTCTCCAACAGGACCGCGTCGTCGGTGCCGACGTACCCGTCCCGTGCGGCGACCGCGTAGGCCCGACGCAGAATCGGCGCCTGGAAGCCCTGGGGTGTCTGCGCCAGACGCAGCCGATCCCGTGGTACGGTTTCCTCCACCCGCCCGTCTTCCGCGACGCGCTTGACCGTGGAGGTGATGGCGGTCGCGGGGACCGCTGCGCCTCCGGTGCCGGCCGCCTCGATCACGGCGTCGACGAGATCGCGCCCGACGAGAGGCCTTGCCGCGTCGTGCACCAGGACGATGTCCGCCTCGTCCTCGCGGATCGCGCCGAGCGCCGCCTGGACCGACTCCTGCCTCTCGTCGCCGCCGCGCACCAGGACGACTCTGGCGGCGAGGCGCCCGAGGGCATGGGCCGCCTCCGGTGGGTCGGCGACCGCGACCACGATGCGTCCGATACGCGGGTGCGACGCGAAGGCGCGCACCGACCGCTCCAGGATGGTTTCGCCCCCGACCCGGACGAACGCCTTGGGTCGACCGGCCCCCATGCGGACGCCGCGGCCCGCGGCGACGATGACGGCCGCGACGGTCATCGGGTGAGCGTCCCCGTCCCGACGCCGGGACGGGCTCCTAAATCTTGAGGATTTCGTCGTCCTTGTGCTTCGCCAGCTCGTCAATCTGCTGAATGTGGTGATCGGTTTGCTTCTGCACCTGGTCGAGCCCGCGCTTTTCGTCGTCTTCGGAGATGGTTTTCTCCTTCAGCAGCTTCTTCAGCGCCTCGTTGGCGTCCCGGCGCTCAAGACGGATCGCGGTCCGCCCGTGCTCCGCGATCTCGTGCACCCTCTTCGCCAGTTGCTTGCGACGCTCCTCGGTGAGCGGCGGGATCGGGACGCGCACGACCTTGCCGTCGTTGGAGGGGTTGAGACCCAGATCGGAGGCGCGGATCGACTTCTCGATCTTCGGGATCAGCGTCACGTCCCACGGCTGGGCGACGATCAGCGTCGGGTCGGGAACGGTCAACGTGGCCACCTGGTTGAGCGGCGTCGGCGTGCCGTAGTACTCCAGCGTGAGCCCGTCCAGAATCGACAAGGAGGCCCGTCCGGTCCTGATGGTCACCAGTTCCCGGCGCGTGTGCTCGACGGACTCGTTCATTCTCTTTTGCGCGCTCTGAATGATCTCATTAACCTTCATGGCTCACTCCTTGACGATCGAACCGATCTTCTCCCCCAGGACAGCCCGCATGATGTTGCCGCGCACTCCGAGGTTGAAGACGATGATCGGCAGATGGTTGTCCATGCACAGGGATATGGCGGTCGCGTCCATGACCTTGAGACCCTTCTCCAGGACCTCGAGATAGCTGATCTCGTCGAATTTTCTCGCGCCCGGGACTTTCTTGGGATCGGCGGAGTAGATGCCGTTCACCTGCGTCGCCTTCAGGATGACCTCCGCCTTGACCTCCATGGCGCGCAGGGCCGCGGCGCTGTCGGTGGTGAAGTAGGGATTGCCGGTCCCGGCCGCGATGATCACGATGCGGTTCTTCTCGAGGTGGCGCATGGCACGGCGGCGGATGAAGGGCTCGGCCACCTGCCGGATCTCGATGGCCGAGAGGACGCGCGTGTGGACCTCCAGCTTCTCCAGCGCGTCCTGCACCGCCAGCGAGTTGATCACCGTCGCCAGCATCCCCATGTGATCGCCGGTCACCCGGTCGATGAGCCCTTCGGTCGCTCCCGCCAGGCCGCGGTAGATGTTGCCCCCGCCGATGACCATGGCGACCTGCACGCCCACCTCGTGGACCTCGCGGACCTGCTCGGCGATAGAGCGGATGGTCTCGAACTCGAGGCCGAAGGGCTTCGACCCCATGAGGGCTTCGCCGGACAGCTTCAGGAGGACTCTGCGGTACTTCGGCTGCTTGGCCACGGGAGCTTCCGGCGCCGGGGAGCGATCCCCTAGCGCGACGTGTGACCCGTTCCCTTAGGCGCGCCGTCCTGGCCGAGCACGAAGCGTGCGAAGCGCTTGACCCGGATGTTCTCGCCGGTCTTGGCGATCACCGCGCTGATGACGTCACGCACCGTCACGTTGGGATCCCGTACGAACGGCTGCTCGAGCAGGCAGAACTCCTGGTAGAACTTCTCCATCCGGCCCGCGACGATCTTCTCGACCACGGCGGGTGGCTTCCCGGAGGCGGCTGCCTGCTGGCGGTAAATCTCCCGCTCTTCGTTCAGGACCGCCTCGGTCACCTCGTCCCGGTCCACCGCGCGCGGCTCACAGGCGGCGATGTGCATCGCCAGGTCCTTCACCAAGCTCTGGAAGTCCGGCGTGCGTGCGACAAAATCGGTCTCGCAGTTGACCTCGACCAGCACCCCGATGCGCCCGCCGGCGTGGATATACGCCCCGACCGCGCCTTCGCTCGTCGACTTGCTCGAGCGCTTGGCCGCCGTCGCCTGGCCCTTCTGGCGGAGGATCTTGTGGGCCCGGTCCAGGTCCCCCCCGGCCTCAACCAGGGCCACCTTGCAGTCCATCATGGGGGCGCCGCTCTTGTCGCGGAGCTCCTTCACCATCGACGCCTTGATCTCCATCCACTCCTCCTGAAACTCGCTCGTCCCGGGGGCCGCTCCGGGCCCGCTGCCGGGTGGCCGCGCGCCCGCTCGATCGGGTCCGGATCTGACTGCAGCTTGGCGGGTGTGCGGCGGGTCCGGTGCGGGCTCCGGTCTACTCCGGGACGGCGCGGCCGCCGGGGGCCGCGGCCTTGCGGTCCGCGCCTCCCTCAACCTTCGTCACCGCCTCGGCCTCCGGCTCGGCGCCCGACGGCTTCTCCGCTGCGGACACCGGGCCTTCGGGAGGGGAGACCTGCGGCTTCCGGCGCGGCGCAGGCCGGCGCGACTCGCCGGACGGTGGGCGGCGCGAGGTCCGGCCTGACGGCGTGTCGCCGAGCGCCGGCATGCCAGCGACCACCATGCCGCCGCCTCCGGCCGCCACCAGGGCCGCCTCCTCGGACTCCTGCTCGCCCGCCTGCTTCTCGTAGACGCTTCGCCCCTCCAGGATGGCGTCGGCGATCCGCGACGCGAACAGCTTGATGGCGCGGATCGCATCGTCGTTGCCCGGGATCGGGAAATTGATGTCCTCCGGGTTGCAGTTCGTGTCCACCACCGCCACGACGGGAATGTCGAGCTTGCGGGCTTCCTGCACCGCGATGTGTTCTTTTTTGGGATCGATGACGAACAAGGCGTCGGGCAGGCGATCGAGCGTCTTGATCCCCGACAGCACCTTGGCGAGCTTCACCCGCTCTTTCTCGAGCTGCAGCAGCTCTTTCTTGCTGTAGCGCCCTTCGACGGGGTTCTCAAGGAAGTTTTCGAGCCAGCGCAGACGCTCGATGCGCTTCTTGATCGTGCGGTAGTTGGTGAGGGTGCCGCCGAGCCACCGCTGGTTGACAAAGGGCATGCCGACGCGGTTCGCTTCCTCCGCGATCGCCTCCTGCGCCTGTCGCTTGGTGCCGGCGAACAGGATCGTCCCCCCGCGGGTCGACGCCTGCTGCACGAACTCGAGGGCTTCGCGAAACTTGATGAGGGTCTTCTGGAGATTGATGATGTAGATGCCGTTCCTCTGTCCGAAGATGTACTCGCGCATCTTCGGGTTCCAACGCTTGGTCTGGTGCCCGAAATGGACACCGGCCTCCAGGAGCTCCTTCATCGTGACCGCCGTCAAATCATCCCTCCTGTCCTTTCAGCGGCGACTCGCGCCGCCTCGATGGTGACGGTGCTCACGCACCGTCCTCCGCGCCTAGCGTTTCGAGTACTGGAAGCGGGCCCGCGCGCCACGCTGGCCGTACTTTTTCCTCTCCTTCACTCTCGAGTCACGTGTCAGGAACCCCGCTTCCTTCAGGCGACCACGCAGCGTCGGCTCGAACTGCACCAGGGCCCGGGCGATGCCGTGCCGGATTGCGCCGGCCTGACCCGCCTCGCCGCCACCCGCGACGTTCACCAGGATGTCGAATTTGTCCGCGGTCTCCGTCAGCGCGAGCGGCTCGCGCACCACGCGCTTCAGCGCGTCGGTGTGGAAGTAGGCGTTGATCGGGCGTCGGTTGACCACGAGATTCCCGCCGCCGGGGCGCAGATAGACCCTGGCCGTCGCGGTCTTGCGCCGTCCCGTGGCGTAGAACTGGACTGACGACATGGCATCAACCTCCGGGCCGGCCTCAGGCCGAAAGCGCGATCTTCTCTGGGTTCTGGGCCTGATGCGGGTGCTTCGGACCGGCGTAGACCTTGAGCTTCATGCCCAGGCGCCGCCCGAGACTGCCTTTGGGAAGCATCCCCTTCACCGACCATTCAATCACACGCGTCGGCCGCTTCTTGAGCATCCGGCCCGCGGCCACCTGCTTGAGACCGCCGGGATAGCCGGTATGCCACCTGTAGAACTTCTTCTCCGCCTTGCGGCCGGTCAGACGCACCTTCTCCGCGTTGACCACCACCACAAAATCACCGGTGTCAGCGAACGGCGTGTAGGTCGGGCGATGCTTTCCCATCAGCCTCCGCGCCACGGCCGTGGAGAGCCGACCCAGAGTCTGCCCCTCGGCATCCACCAGGACCCACTTGCGGTCCGCCTCGGCCTGTTTACAGACGTAGGTACCCATCCTCCCTCGCTTCACGAAAAAGGACCACGCTCTTGTTCTGCAAGCCGGTCATTGTGGCAGGTGCCCGCGAGTACTGTCAAGTCCTATCTGCTCTGGGGTATCCACCACCGCGGGCGAGGCGGCCCGATCACGGCCGGTGCCCCATCAGGATGACGAGCACCGCCTTCTGGGCATGCAGGCGGTTGGCCGCCTGACGAAACACCACCGACGCCTCCGACTCGATCACCTCGTCGGTGACCTCCTCGCCGCGATGCGCCGGCAGACAGTGCATGAAGATGGCGCCCTTCCGAGCCCGCGCCATGACGGCCGCGTTCACCTGATACGGCCGGAACACCGCGACCCGCTCCTCATGCTCGGCCTCCTGTCCCATGCTGGCCCAGGTATCGGTGTAGACGACGTCGGCGTCCGCTACGGCCGCGAGGACTTCGTGACCGGTCTCGATGATGGCACCCGTGGCGCCGGCGTCGCGCCGGGCGTTCGCGACGACCGTGGGGTCGGGCGCGTAGTCGGGCGGCGTGGCGATGCTGACACGCGCGCCGAGCTTGGCGCCGGCGTACATCAATGAATGCGCCACGTTGTTGCCGTCCCCGACGTAAGCGACCTTGATCCCTTCGCAGCGGCCGAACACCTCGCGGATCGTCAAGAAGTCGGCCAACGCCTGACACGGGTGGAGGTGATCGGAGAGGCCGTTGATCACGGGGATGGAAGCGTGGCGCGCCAGGTCGATGATCGCCTGGTGGGAGAACGTGCGGGCCATGATGCCGTCGGCCATCCCGGAGAGCGTGCGGGCGACGTCCGCGACGCTCTCCCGCTTTCCCATCGAGATATCCGGCGGCCCCAGACAGATGGCGAGCCCGCCGAGCTGCGTCATGCCGGCCTCGAAGCTCACCCGCGTGCGCAAGGACGGCATCTCGAAGATCATCGCCAGAGTCTTCCGTGACAAGGCCTCGCGGTGGACCCGCGGATCGTGCTTGATCCGGTCTGCCAGGTCCAGAATCTCCAGGACTTCGTCGCGCTGCAGATCGTGAATCGAGATCAGATCGGTGCTCTTCATGACGGTGGGATCGCCCCTCCTCGGCTCAGGCGCCGCGGCCGTGCGCCGCGGTCCTGGAGCGGACGGCGGACCGCATTCTGCCACGGCGCGCCGCGACGATGCGCGTGCCAGCCTTGCCCCGCACCGCCTCCGCAAGCCGGGTGCTCGAGGTGATCAGGACCTCTCTGCCGGTCTTCTCGACGAACTCGACGGCAGCGCGGATCTTCGGACCCATGCTTCCCTCCGGAAACTGTCCCCCGGCCTGCCAGACGCAGGCCTCCCGGACGTCCATCGAGCGGATCGACTTCTGGTCGGGCTTTCCGAAGTTGATCGACACCTGGTCGACGCCGGTCAGGATGACGAACAGGTCGGCGCGGAGATCGGCGGCGATGAGCGAGGCGGTGTAGTCCTTGTCGATGACCGCCTCGACCCCGCGCAGGTCGCCCTCCTTCGACCTGTAGACCGGAACGCCCCCGCCTCCGCCGGTGATGACGATCGCCCCGGAGGCGGCCGTCTGCCTGATCTCCTCCCGTTGCACCACCTCGAGGGGCCGGGGGGAGGGCACCACCTTGCGCCAGCCGCGGCCGGCGTCCTCGACCATCGTCCAGCCCTGCTTGCGCATCAGCTCCTCGGCGCGAAAGCGCGGATAGAACGGCCCGATCGGCTTCGTCGGCCGGCGGAATCCGGGGTCCGCCTGATCGACGACCACCTCCGTGATGATCGTGACGATACCCCGGCGCGCCGGACGCACCCGTCTCAGCTCGTTCAAGAGCGCCACCTCGAGCATATAGCCGATGCTTCCTTCGGACATGGCGACGCAGACGTCGAGGGACAGCGGCGGCACCTTGGTCACGGCCTCTTCGACCTGGATCAGGATGTTGCCGACCTGCGGACCATTGCCGTGGACCAGGACCAGGCCGTAGCCGTCCCTGAGGATGGGGATCAGCGAGCGGGCCGTCTGCTGCGCGTTCTCGAGCTGCTCCCACTGCGTCCCTTCCTGGTTCTTGCGGATGAGGGCGTTGCCGCCGAACGCGACCACCGCCAGCCTGCCGCGCCGCGGCATGGGGACGCCGGCTCCCTATCCGGACCGGGGAAGCGGGGCGAGGATGTCGTCGAGATCGGGTTTGCCGATCTCCTGCAATTCGTAGGTGACGCGCAGCGCCGGTCTCTCGAAGTGGATGGTGCGGCGCAGGTCGATCGGCGTCGCGATCAGGACCAGATCGCAATCGACCTTCTCGATCGTCTGCTTGAGCTCGCTCATCTGCTTCTCGCCGTACCCGATGGCCGGCAGGAGGGTCCCGATCCCCGGATACTTGCGGAACGCGGCGGCGATCGAGCCGACGGCGTAGGGCCGCGGGTCGACCAGCGAGGCCGCCCCAAAGCGCTGCGCCGCGATCACCCCCGCCCCGTATCCCATTTCTCCGTGCGTGAGCGTCGGGCCGTCCTCGACTACCAGCACCCGCTTCCCGCGGATGGCGGCGGGGTCCTCCACGGTCACGGGGGAGGCCGCCTCGACCACGAGCGCCTTGGGGTTGAAACGCGCGATGTTCGCCTTGACCTCCTCGATCCCTTTCTTGTCCGCGGTGTCGATCTTGTTGATGATGATGCACGAGGCGCGCCGGAAGTTCGCCTCCCCGGGATGGTATTTCAACTCGTGTCCCGGACGGTGCGGGTCGACCACCACGATCTCGATGTCGGGCTTGAAGAACGGCAGATCGTTGTTGCCGCCGTCCCAGACGATCACGTCGGCCTCGCGCTCCGCCTCCTTCAGGATGGCGCCGTAATCGACTCCGGCGTATACCACCGTGCCGCTACGCAGGTGCGGCTCGTACTCCTCGCGCTCCTCGATGGTGCACTCGTACCGGTCCAGGTCCTCGAAGGTCGCGAACCGCTGCACCGCCTGCTTCACCAGGTCACCGTACGGCATGGGGTGCCGGACGGCCACCACCCGCCGGCCCTGGTCCAGGAGCTTCCGGCAGACGCGGCGCGTCGTCTGGCTCTTTCCGGCGCCGGTGCGCACCGCGCAGACCGACACGACCGGCTTGGTCGAACGGATCGAGGTGTCGTTGAAGCCCAGCAGGGCGAAGTCGGAGCCGGCCGCGATCACCTGCGATGCCTTGTGCATGACGTGCTCGTGCGACACGTCGGAATAGGCGAAGATCACCAGATGGACCGACAGCTTGCCAATCAGCTCCTCGATGCGGTCCTCCTCGTAGATCGGGATGCCGTCGGGGTAGCGCGTCCCGGCGAGCTGGGCCGGATAGCGGCGGTCGGTGATGTTGGGGATCTGGGTGGCGGTGAAGCCGACGACCTCGAACGCCGGATTGTCGCGGAAGCAGACGTTGAAATTGTGGAAGTCGCGGCCGGCCGCACCCATGATCAGCACACGTCGCGCGCTCATCGCATGTCTCCGCGAAAAAAACAAAGGAGCAATCGCACTCTCGATCGCTCCTGAGGATTCCGGCCGGCGTTACACGCTCGCGGGAACGGCCGGACTATAACAGAGAAGCCCGCCCGGTCACAAGGTCAGGAGCCTCCCGCCGCGGTCGCCGACACCGGGACCGGTCGGGCCCCTGGCGCGAGCTGCGGGGGCGGCTCGGTCATGATCGGCGAGCGGCCGTCGCCGGCGCTCCAGCGTCCGGTACGGGGGTCCTTGCGGATCAGGATGGCGCGCACCGGCATGGAGGGCTGCTCGAGATTGCGGAACAGGCCCCAGCGGGCCGAGGCGTCCGGGGGTGCGGTCGGATCGATTTCGATCGGGTCGCGCCGCCCCGACTGGCGGCCGGTCGAGCAGAAGGCGATCAGCACACTTCTCGGGTCGGGACCCACAACCTCCACCAGCTGGCCGGTCGAGTCGGTCCTGGGGACCGTGAGAGGAGGTGGCGGGGCGGGCACGGCCGGAGCGGGCTGGCCCCCGGAAGGCCCCTGCCCTGCGTGACGCGAGGCGGCGGCCGCTTCGGGCAGGGACAGGGCGGCCAGGCCGCGCTGGGCCAGGTACTCCCCCCAGACATCGTAGATATGCATCCCCAGGCCGACCAGGATCATCGCCCCGACGCTGAAAACCATGAAGTTCCAGACACCGTGCGACACGGAGGTCTGCGGGCGGGGCGGCACCTTGGCCTCGTTCGACGCTTTCTGCTGCAGCGCCTGATGGACCGTGAGACGATTGTCCGCCACCCTCAGCGCCAGATCCATGGAGAGACGGTGGCGCTGCGACAGACGCAGGGCAAGCGCCCGCCGCTCTCCCCTCTCGAGAGCCTGGCGCGGAGTCAGGGTGCCGTCGCGGACCGCGTCGGCGAACCCGGGATCGTAGCCGACCTCCGATTCCGCCAGCGCCGGCCGCACGACCACCGGCCGCTGGCCCGGCGGCGTGCGCAGGGTCGGGGCCGTGCGCGATTCCGATTTTGAATCCGGCGCCTCCCGCGCCGCCGCCTCGGAGGCCTGCACCAGAGCCTCCTCCAGGTCGGAGCGCGGAGAAACAGACAACCGCTCGGGCGCGCCAGCCGGCGCGGGTGGGGCGGCGGGGCGCAGTGGGGGCAGGCCTTTCCTGAGGGCGCGAGCGTCCTCGAGGGTCATCACCCCCTCGAGGATCGAGTAGGCGCTTCCGAGGTCGATCTGGTTCGCTTCGGCGAATTCCTTGGCCTGCCTGTACCGTTCCTGATCGTCGGCGGCCCGGGGGCGATCGACGGCGAAACGGTAGCGCCGCCCGCAGCCGGAGCAGGCGGTCACGATCGGCGCGGTCATCCGGGCCGGGATCTGCACCTGTGTCAGGGCACGGCACTGGGCGCAGCGGAAACGCATCGGCACCTCGTCACACCGGCCCGGAATGACCCACCACCGGCTGACCGGTACGGGGTTGACGGGCTGAATCTAGGGCTCTAAGTTACCCCTGTCAAACCGGCTCGGCCCTGACCCGCTGGGAGGGAGCCTGTCGTTGGCCAACGTCTTCGAGAACCGCGTCATCCGGCCGGTCCGGATCGTCACCGGGCAGCTCACTTTCGACGGGCTGCTGAACATCAGCCTGGGGGCGCGCACCCTGGACGAGCTGAACCTGACAGCGCGCGCCTTCCTGACCCTCTCCAGCCCCCACCTGGTCTCTGGGGCGTGGGAGCTCAATGAAGCCCCGCTGATCATCAACAAGGCCTCCGTCCTGTTCGTCCTCGAGATCCCCGAGATCGGGGCGACCCTAGGCCGCGGCGAGGACGACCCGGAGCTGCGGCGCTTTGCGCGCGCAGCCGTCCGGCTGCGCGTGCGCGACCATGCCGTCGAGGGGTATGTCCACACCGGCCCCGGCGGCAGCGCCCTGACGCGCTTGAACCAGTCAGCGCACCCGTTCATCGCGCTGCAGTCGGCGACGGTGGCCGGTCCCGGCATGGACCTCAGCACGCCCTTCCTGGCGGTCAACCGGACGCACATCCTGTCGGCACAGGAGCTGTTCAGCGTCAACGCCGTCCCCGAAGAAGTCGCCGCGGGTTCGGGCAACGTGGAATCCTGAGACACACCTTTCAACGTTGCCGAAAGTCGACCAGGACGAACGGGAACTCGTCCTGCACGGACGAGATGTCGCTGCTGCAGTACTTGGTGTCGCCGTTCCCGCCCCCCGAGTTGTTGTAGGTGGCCACGGCCGCGCCGTCGTCGGCGTTGCCGACGATCCCGTCCGGACCCGAGCAGTCGTCGGACGTCCACATCGCGCCATCCGGGCCCGCGATGTTGGCGACGAAGTTGGCCCCCGAGATCACGCCATTGCCGCCGCCACTGCGCTGGAAATTCCCCTTGCCGACGGTGAGGATCGTGCCGGTCCAGCCGGCGTTGCCGTTGAAGGTGAGGGTGCCCGTCACCCAGAGCAATCCTGCGCCGTTGAGCCCGCCCCCGACCGTGTAGTCGCCTTCGATGTAGACGATACGCGGAACTCCCGGCGTCCCGAGAGAGTCGTTCGGCGTCGACGAGTTGCCCACCACGTCCGCCGCCGCCCGCACTTTGCGGGCCAGATCGTGCAGGTAGCTGCAGTTCTTCCACGACGGATCGATCGTGGCGCTGATGTTGGTGACCGTGTTCACACCGGTCTGACCGCCGGACGTGTAGCTGTCCGGCTTCTGGGCCCCCGCTTCTGCGGTTGCCTCCGAGGCGCTGCCGATCACGCCGACCACGGGAACGGCCAGACCCGGGACGCCGCCGGGGCAGTCGTCACCGATGTAGTTCTTGGCGGCGCTGTTGCCCCCGTCGAAATTCGCCGTCGGGCCGATCATGGTGATCGTGGCCGGCATCGACGGGAAGCTCCGGCGCTCGACGATCGCCTGAACCACCTCGCTGGAATGATTCGGGCCCGTCCCGATCGCCGTGATCATCACCCGGTCGTTCGAGTCGGTCAGGTTGGCCCGCCCGTCGACCGCGTCGTTGGTCAGGAAGGCGGCGTACATGCCGCCGCCGAAGGTCGTCATCGCCTTGAGAGGCACGTCGTCGCCGTAGCCGGTGAAACCGGTGCAGCTTCCGCTCGCGTCGAAGACCGGTTTCAGGGCGGCCGGATCGAAATTGATGACGCCGTTCGCACCCGCCGCGGCGGTCAGCTCGTCGTGAAAGCTGCTGCGCAGCGCTTCGGTGGCACCGGCCAGGTTCGTCACCCGGAGCGTCTCGCGGGCGTCTTCCAGACCCGCTTCCGACACATAGAACACCGTCTTCGAGCCCAGGTCCACCTGCCCCATCTTCATCTCGTTTTCGCTGACAAACAGAAGCGCCGCCCCCATGGCGCTCAGGAGAGCCAGGACGAAGACCGCCAGCACCAGGGCCGAGCCGCTCTCGCCGTTCCCCCTCACAGATTCTTCCTCAGCACGACCTCGCTGGACACGGTATAGCGGATGTATTGCCCGGAGCGCGGGTCGGGGACCGGCGATCGGGCGGTGATCCGGACGGTGATCTTCGTCGGGTTGGTCATCGAATCGGCCACGAACATGGTTTCGGGCGCGCCGTCGGCGTCCGCGTCGTTGCTGATCGAATCGGCCAGGGTGACGTACGGCTGGGTGGTGTCGCTCGTGGTGCGCCACTCGATCTTGTCGGTCGCCCAGCGGATCGTGACGTCCTCGTTCGCGTCGTTGGTGTCGCCGTCCTCGTTCAGGTCGGCGAACACCTCGATGTAGTTGGTGGAATTGGTCGGCGACGGATCCAGACCCACGGCCGCGAAGCCGGCGTTCCTCGGGTCCCACCCCGCCGTCCGAAGCACCTGGACGATCATCGACAGGCAATTGCGCGCGTTCGACTGCACCTCGGCGCTCATCTGCTCCGCCCGGTTGATCTGCGAGTTCTGCACCATCATGGCCGCGGTTCCACCGAGCACCATCGACAGCAGCGCCAGGCTCACCAGGAGCTCGACGAGCGTGAACCCGCCGTCGGGACCGTCGCGCCTCATCGGGACCTCAGGCAGGACAACGTGACCTCCTTCTGGAGCCCGATCGCGGTGCGCGTGGCGATCGCCCGGACGCTGATCGTCTTCTCGGTGACCGGGTTGGCGTTGTCGACGATCTGCCAGCGGACCGTGACCTTGGAGCTCGACGTGTCGGAGTACCCGGAGACGTTGGACGACAGGCTTCCGCCGGCCGCCAGCGCGTCGAACGCGGTGGAGCGCAGCAGCTCCATCCGGTCGACCGCCGCGGCGCCCACGGAACCGATGTCCGCTCCGGCGGCGGTCTCCTTCATCGCATAGATGAACATCGGCGCCGCGGCCACGGCGCCGATGAACATCAGCGCCAGGGCCAGCAGCACCTCGACCAGCGTGAACCCGGACGCGCCGCGTCTCATCTCAGGACCCAGCGACCCAGGAGGAGCCGTCCCAGCGCTCGACGCGCACGCCGCCCGCCGCGAACAGGTTGATGCGGTAGTTCCCATCCCCGCCCTGCACGGAGACCAGGCCGGCCCCGGAGGAGACGCTGCCGTTCGAGGCGAAGGTCGCCTGGTAGAGGCTGCCCGAGACGCTCGCCAGGGTGACCGCCGAGCCGCTGTCGGGCCGGGCGAAGGTGATCCTCGATGACAGCGTGGCTGTGTTCAGCGTGATGTCGTCCGCCGAGGTCGACGGGTCGTTGAGGTCGACCACGCTCACCATGCGGCTTGCGGTATCGATGCGGAACTGGCAGTCACGGTTGCGGGTGATCGCCTGTGCGCGCGCCAGCTGCATGAACTCCTGCGCCTGGTAGATGGCGCCGCGCATGTCCTCGCGACCGAGCCACGGGACGGAGTAGGTCGCGGCCGCCACGACGACGATCGACATCAGCACCATGACGACGGTGATCTCGGCGAGACTCATGCCCGCTTCGCTGCGCATGGTTCGACCCCGGCCTGCGTGCCAGAACTTAGGGTCGGACGAGCCATAAGTCAAAGAGCGCATTGCGCCAGCGGGTCCTCAGCGGGAGGCGGAGGCGACGCCCTCAGCCCTTCAGTGGCGTGGTCGGCAGGTGAAGATCCTCGGGACGGATCGGCTCCCCTTCCCCGAGGATCAGGGCGCGCTCGATGGTGTTCTCCAGCTCGCGCACGTTGCCGGGCCAGGCGTAGGCGCACAGCGCCCGGATGGTCTCCGGCGGCACGCTGATCGGTCCGCGCTTCTTCTGCTCGGCGGCGAACTTCTTCAGGAAGTGCCTGGCGAGGATCGGAATGTCGTCCACCCGCTCGCGCAGGGGCGGCACGGTGATCGGGAAAACTGACAGGCGGAAGTAGAGGTCCTGGCGGAAGCTCCCCTGGGCGACCAGGGTCTTCAAATCCTTGTTGGTGGCGGCGACCAGGCGGATGTCGACGCTGCGGGTCTCGGTGCCGCCGACGCGCTCGAACTGCCGATGCTCGATGACCCGCAGGACCTTGCCCTGCAGGCCGAACGACAGATCGCCGATCTCGTCCAGGAACAGCGTCCCCTTGTCGGCGATCTCGAACTTGCCCTTCTTGGTGCCGGCGGCGTGCACGGCGCGCGCAAACAGCTCCTTGCCCGAGCCGCTCTCACCCAGCAGCAGGACGGTGGCGTCGGTCGGGGCCACCTTGCGCACCTGATCGAGGGCCCGCTTCAGCGCCTGGCTGTCGCCGAGAATCTCCGGGACGTCGAGCTCGCGCGAGAAGCGTTCCTTCAGCAGCGTGTTCTCGTGCAGCAGATTGCGGTGGTCCAGGGCCCTCTTGACCAGGGCCAGCAGGTGGTCGGTGTCGACCGGTTTTTCGAGATAGTCGTAGGCGCCGGCCTTCATGGCGCTGACCGCGTCCCGGATCGTCCCGTAGGCCGTCATCAGGATCACCGGCATGTCGGGGTCGGCCGCGACCGCCGCCTTCAGGACCTCGTGCCCGGAGGCGGCGGGCAGGCGCAGATCGGTGAGCACCATGACGAACCGGTCGCACCGGATCTTCTCCAGCGCGGCCCGGCCGTCCGGCGCCTCGTCCACGCCGAACCCCTCCGCCTCCAGGGTCTTTCTCAGGACGGCGCGCAGGCTCTCCTTGTCCTCGACCAGGAGGATGCGGTCCGAGGCCTTCACCGGGATTGGGACTCCTGCGCGAAACGGGTCTCGACCGAGGCGAGCTGGTCCTGCGCCTCCTCCTGCTGCTCTTTCAGAGCCTTGATCTCCTCGTCCACCTTCTGCAAAAGCTCCTTCGGACGCATGGAGGCCTCGCCCTGCGTCTCCTCGCCCGCGGGCGGCTTCGGCATGATCGTCAGCGGGTCGAGGATCGCCTGTCTCTTCCCCTGCAGGTAGTCGAGCCGGCTCTGGATCTGCGCCAGGCGATCGCGCAGCCTCTGGATCTGCTCGCTGCGGAACTTCTCTTTCGCCTCGCGGTCCTTGAACGGACGGAGCGGATCGTCCTGGGTGGTCTCCGGCGTCGGCTGCGCTCGCTTCGCGGCCTGCGGTCCCCTGCCGGCGGTCTTGCCGGCCGTTGGGGTCGCAGGCGCACCGGGTGGCATCGGGCCGGGCGTTCTTCCGCCGAAGGCTCATCCTTGACCGGCGACGGCCGGTGGTACCTCTCGAGGTCGAAATCGGTGAAGCTCAGGGAGGGCTCGGACCCCGGCTTCGGCGTGGCTCCCGGCGCGGGAGTCATCGCCGGGACCGGCGCCTTCGGGGCCGGGCTGGGCCGTGGCGTCGGAGAGGCCTTCGGCATCGGCGTCGCCTGTGGCTTGGGCTGATCCTGGTCGGCGGCGCGCAGCACCGCCGTAGCCGCCCCCGGCAGCGCGCACAGGACGGCCAGGAGGACTGCGGCCAGGCGGGGACGTGACATGCCGGGCCGTGGGGGTTCGAGGCTCGCTCGGGGTCTAGCCGGTATCGTCTCCATCACCTCTCTCCGGTGACGGAAATGTAGTGTCCGCGTCGGCCGGGATCAAGGCTGCGGCAAGGTCGGCTACAACCCCGTCTGCCAGGACGACACGATGACGCGCGGCATGTTCATCCCCTTGCGCGGCCAGTTCCCCTTTACCAGGCTCTCGTCGAAGTAGAACGCGGGGTTGCCGGCGCCGTCCAGGACGCCCTGCTGGGCCACGAAC
>QHXY01000158.1 GCA_003223145.1 Acidobacteriota bacterium | reverse complement strand
CGAAGTGCCCTTGGTCGTAATCGCCGATGCCGAACGACACCCCGACCGAGAAGCTCGGCGTGACGGGGGCCCAGCCGATGTAGTCCGGGCCCGTCCGGAAGACGACCCAGGCAGGGGCCCACGTGTATCCGGGGACCCAGACCCAGCCGTATCCCGGATCCCGTGCCCATGTCCCATAGTGGTACGGGACGGCGCCCCACGGATAATCCGACACCCAGGTGTATCCGACATCCGTGTATTCCCAATGACCGTCGTAGTACGGGTCCCATCCTGGCTGGTAGTCGCTGGGCTGCCACACCTTCCCGTAGCTGCCCGAAACGAGCCATCGGCCGTGGGGGCTCAGGTTCGAATAGAAGAAATCGAAGGAAGCCTCTGCTGAAGCGGGCATCGCGCCGATGGCGCATGCGAAGACGATGCCTGTGACGATCAGAGCTGCGGCTTTCGATCTGCTCATGCTGCCCTCCTCCCCCTCTCGACCTATGAGCGAACTTAGACCCCCGACCCCGAAAGGGCAACTTGGAGAAAGGGTCCGCAGGTGCATGGCAATCATGCATCCGCCGACCGAACGGGCCTGGGATGTCAAGGGTGTTCAGGGGATGATCGCTCTCGGGAAATCCGGGGCTCGTCCGGACCCGGAACCCTGGGACCTGTGGACCGTGGCAGGGGGTTCTGTGGGTTCTGTTCGGATTCTCGACAGGCGAGCCCTGATGATGTATGGTGCAGGGGAACACCTAACCTCGGAGGGTCCTATGAGAATGCTTGCACTGGTAGTGGCGGTGGCTCTTGCAGTTGGTGTGGTCTTCGCCGGCGAGACCCAGGCGCCTGCCAAGGCGGGAGAACCAGCGAAGGCCATGGGGAAAACCCATGAGATGACGGTCGAGGTCGTCTCTTTCGACGCCAAGGCCAAGACGATCACCATCAAGGACGAGAATGGTGAGACAAAAACGGCTCCTGTTCTTGGAAAGGCGATCCAGCAGCTCAAGAACGTCAAGGCAGGCCAGAAGTTCACGCTAACCTGCCAGGACAACGAGAAGGGCGAGCATCAGGGAGTTACAGCGATCAAGCCGGCAACCCCGCCGGCAGGCTAGAGCAGTCAGCTCGCCTCATTCTCGGAATAGGGGCGTCCCTCCCGTGAGAGGCGCCCCCTTTCTTTTTGTGTGCGCCGGGCACGGCGCGCAGCGCCGGGACCGGCGCTGTCAACCGGGAGGCGAAAGCCGACCGGGAAGTGACCAGGAGGTGAAAGTCCTCTGGGAGCCCAGGTGACGGGTATCCCTAGTCGAACGGCAACCGCGTCGTCGTGAGGCGTCGTGGGAAGGAAGCCGCAGGCAAAGCCCTGGCCCGAGGAACACGAACCGCATCCGAGGCGCACGCTTGGTGGACGAGGGGGCACAAAGACCCGAAGTCCGCAGTCACCCGGACCGGGCGGGCGTATATGCGGCGGGTGGATGGGGCGAAGGTCACGCGTCTTACCCCGGGAGACCTGCCCGCTGGCCTCAAGGCTGGCGGCTCCGAGAGGAGCGGCGACGGTGGGCAGGAGTCAGCCGAGGCCGTAGTAGCCGCCTGCGCACGGCGGCGAAGGGCCGAACATGAGGAGCCGAACCGGCACGAGGCGTTCGATGTCCGAAGAAGACGCAGCCAAGAAGGCTGAGATGCCCGAGCGACCCCGGAAAGTAGGCGGCGGAACCGCCGAGGATACGGGCTTTGAGCGTCAAGCGGACACGGCACACCGAGAGAATGCTGGTGACGAGACTTCGCGGCTCATGGAGGAGGTGCTGCGCCGGGAAAACGTTCTGGCAGCATACAAGCGCGTGGTGCGAAACGGCGGGGCCGCCGGAGTCGACGGGATGACCGTGGACAAGCTGATGGCCCACTGCCGTGAGCACTGGGCGCGGATCCGGGAGGAGCTGCTCAGCGGCCGCTACAAGCCCCAGCCCGTGCGGCGGGTCGAGATCCCGAAGCCGGATGGAAAGGGGACGCGGATGCTGGGCATCCCGACGGTGATCGACCGGATGATCCAGCAAGCTCTCTTGCAGGTTCTGCAACCCATCTTCGACCCAACCTTCTCGGATGCGAGCTACGGCTTCCGTCCAGGACGGGGTGCTCACGGGGCAGTCCAGCGCGCCCGCGAGCACATGGCGGCGGGTCATCGGTGGGTCGTAGACCTGGACCTGGCAAAATTCTTCGACCGCGTCAACCACGACGTGCTCATGTCACGGGTGGCGAGGCGGGTGAAGGACAAGCGGGTTCTGCTCCTGATCCGACGCTACTTACAGGCCGGGATCATGGAGGGAGGGCTGGTGTCGCCCCGTGTGGAGGGGACACCGCAAGGTGGACCTCTCTCACCGCTTCTCAGCAACATCCTGCTCGATGATCTTGACAGGGAGTGGTCGCTATGTGAGGGCCGGGATGCTGGAGGGTGGGGTGGTGTCACCTCGGACGGAGGGCACGCCGCAAGGCGGACCGCTGTCACCGCTACTCTCGAACATCTTGCTCGACGAATTGGACAAAGAGCTGGAGCGACGAGGACACCGCTTCGTGCGGTATGCCGACGACTGCAACGTATACGTGCGGTCGAAAGCGGCGGGCGAGCGGGTGATGGCATCGCTGGAACGCTTCCTCGTGAAGCGGCTCCGGCTGCAGATCAACCACGACAAGAGTGCGGTCGCGCGGCCCTGGGTTCGAAAGTTCCTGGGATACGGCGTGACGGTCGATCGGAGACCGAAGCTGAAGGTGGCCTCGCAGTCGATCCAGCGGCTGAAGGCTAAGCTTCTGGTCGTCTTCCGAAGCGGGCGAGGAAGGAATCTCGGCCGCGTCATCAGGGATATCGGCCCCGTAATCCGGGGCTGGGTTGCTTACTTCCGATTGAGCGAGGTCAAGGCAGGCTTCGAGGCTCTGGACGAGTGGCTACGGCGGAAACTGCGCTGCATCCTATGGCGCCAGTGGAAGCGGCCGCGGACCCGCGCCAAGAAGCTCCGCCAGATGGGTCTGGAGCCGGAGCGAGCCTGGATCTCAGCCTACAACGGCCACGGTCCATGGTGGAACGCCGGCGCCGGTCACATGAACCAGGCGGTGCCAACCCGCATGCTGCGTAGGA
>QHXY01000157.1 GCA_003223145.1 Acidobacteriota bacterium | reverse complement strand
TCATGATCTCGCGGCGGAAGTCGTCCTTGCGATTCTCGGGGATGTCGATCTTCTCCTCGATCGACCGCATCAGCCGCTCGTCGGGCTCCTCGTCCTGCCCGGTGTATTTGTTGCGCACGCGCTCGCGCTGGGTGTACGCCTTGACGTTGTCGATGTAGTTGCTGCACAGGCGGGCGATCGCCTCCTCGTCGGCCGAGATGGCGCGCTGGACCTCGTTCTTGGCGATGTCCTCGTACTCCTGCTTCACCACGCCGAGCAGATCGCGATAGCGCTTGCGCAGCTCCTCGGAGGTGATCAGGGAGTGGTGCCTGAGACCCGACTCGAGCTCGTTGAGAACCATGAAGGGATTGATGCACCCCTCGCCCTTGTCGGAGACCAGGGCATTGCTGATCTTGTCCTGGATGTAGCGCGGCGAGATGCCGTCCATGCCCTCGCGCATCGCCTCCTTGCGCAACTCCTTGACGTTGTCCTCGGTGAACCCCGGCAGGGTCTTGCCGTTATAGAGGCGCAGCTTCTGCAGAAGCGTCAGGTCGGCCTTCTTGGGTTCCTCCAGACGCGTCAGGACCGCCCACATCGCCGCCATCTCGAGGGTGTGCGGGGCGATGTGCTTGCCCTTGATGCGCGAGGGGTTGTAGTCCTTCTCGTAGATCTTGATCTCCTCCGACAGCTTGGTGATGTAGGGGATGTCGATCTTGACCGTGCGGTCCCGCAGCGCCTCCATGAACTCGTTGTGCTGCAGCTTGCGGTACTCCGGCTCATTGGTATGCCCGATAATCACCTCGTCGATGTCGGTCTGGGCGAACTTCTTCGGCTTGATCTTGTGCTCCTGCGACGCCCCCAGCAGGTCGTAGAGGAAGGCTACCTCCAGCTTCAGCACCTCGATGAACTCGATGAGACCGCGGTTGGCGACGTTGAACTCGCCGTCGAAGTTGAAGGCCCGCGGGTCCGAGTCGGAGCCGTATTCCGCAATCTTGCGGTAATTGATGTCGCCCGTCAGCTCGGTCGAGTCCTGGTTCTTCTCGTCCTTCGGCTGGAAGGTTCCGATTCCGACCCGATCCTTCTCGGACAGGATCAGACGCCGCACCCGGACGTGCGACACGATTTTCGTCCAGTCGCCGCCGTAGCGGAGCACCAGCTCGCGATACGTCTGGCGGCAGGAAGGGCACAGATCGCCTTCCAGCACCACGCGCTCGGCCTCGGGCCGGCCCTCGTTGAGCATGCGCAGGACCTCGGGCCGCAGCTCCTCGGGAACCAGATGGAGCGGCTCCTCGTGCATCGGGCAGGCGATGATCTCGTTCTGGTCGGATTTCTTGCGCCCGATGTCGCCCTGTACCACCCAGGTGAAGGTGTAGAGCGCGCCCTCCGGTATCCGGGAGTAATCCTCCAGGCCCTTCTTGAGCAGGCGCACGATGGTCGACTTCGAGGAGCCGACGGGGCCGTGCAGAAGCAGGACGCGCTTCTCCGTGCCGTAGCGCTTGGCCGCCGACTTGAAGACGTTCACCAGCTTCATCAGCGGGATGTCGAGGCCGAAGATGGCGTCGACGCCGCCGTGGTCCTTGTCGTCGAAGAAGTTGTAATGGATGATCTTCTTCT
>QHXY01000155.1 GCA_003223145.1 Acidobacteriota bacterium | reverse complement strand
GGCGGGGACGGACGCATCAGCCGGCATACACCTCGAGGCGACATTGCCCGGCGCGTATTACTGCGACCTCGGCGTCCTCGAACGCGAGTGGGAGCGCATCTTCCAACGCTCGTGGATCTGCGCCGGGCGCGAGGAGCGAGCCGCCGCTCCGGGCCAGTATTTCACGCTGGCGGTCGGTCAGGAGAGCGTCCTCGTGGTCCGTGACCGGGATGGACGCCTGCGCGCCTTCTACAACGTCTGCCGCCATCGGGGGGCGCGTCTCTGCCCGGCCGAGGAGGGGCGAGTGAAGGGGGCCGTGAGCTGCACCTATCACGCCTGGACCTATTCCCTGGACGGGCGGCTGATCGGCACCCCGCATCTCTCCGGTGGCGAGTCGTTCCCCAAGGAGGATTTCTCCCTCGTGCCGGTCGCCCTGGAGACCTGGGGCGGCTTCATCTTCATCAATCTCGCAGGAGAGCGGGCCGCGCCACTGGCGCAGCACTTGGGAGAGGCGCCGGAGCGCCTGAAGCGCTACCCGCTTGCCTCTCTGAAGTCGGCGAGCCGCCAGACGCACGAGGCCGAGTGCAACTGGAAGATCCTGGTCGAGAACTACCAGGAGTGCTACCACTGCCCCGGCGTCCACCCTGAGCTGTGCGACCTGGTACCGCTGTACCGCAAGGGGATCGTGGATGCCTCGGACTCCGATGTCGTGGCCTACTTCCGCGAGGGAGCGGCGACCTTCACCCGGTCGGGCACGACCCGCAGACCGTTCCTGTCGGGGCTGAGCGACGCGGAAAAGCGCAAGTACGACGGGGAGATGATCGTTCCCACGATGATGCTCAACCTGTTCCCGGACTACGTGCAGTACCGCGTCCTGTGGCCGCTCGCGCCCGGGCGCACCCGCATCGTCACCGAGTGGCTGTTCGAGCCGTCGACCATGGCGCGCGCGGATTTCGACCCCGGTGACGCCATCGAGTTCATCAACATGATCGCGCGGCAGGACTGGACCGTGTGCGAGCTGGTGCAGCAAGGGGTCGCCTCGCGGGCGCATCGCCACGGCGTGTACACGCCGCAGGAGACGCACTCCCGGGCGTTCAAGACCTGGTACCTGGATCGCTTCGAGAACGGAGCCGCGCCAGGGCCGCAAAAACCAGCGGACCGCTGAGAAGACCCGCCAGACCCGGCCAGATCAGACGCCTGGCCCCGATCGGCACTCCCGCCCAGCAGATCAGGAATGGCCCCACGCACACGGCGATAGCCCCGGCCCATCCTCCGGGAACCCGAAAGCGCCGGGGCAGGTCGGGGCGCGACCACCGCAGTCTCAGGAACGCCGAGTAGACCAGCGTATAGATCCCGAGGTTCAGCCACTGGTTCCAGACCACGATGTCGACGAAATGGTCGACGGCGAGCGCGATCACCGTGTAGGCCGCCCCGGCGAACAGGAGGGACATCCATGGCGCCCCCGTGCGCGCTCCCACCGCGGCGAAGGGCCCGGGGAAGCGTCCCTCCTCGGCGAGGACCAGGGGCACGCGGGTGTTGATCATCAGGGCGCCATGGAACAGCGAGGCGTTGCTCAGAAGAGCGCCGAGCCCGATCCAGGCTCCGAGCCAGGCGCCGCCGATCTGGTAGGCCAGATTCGTGAAGTGATGATCGGTCCATGAACCGTAGGCAGGGTCGACGGACGCACCGACGACCACCGGCAGCAGATAGCCCAGGAAGATGCAGGGCAGCGCCAGCGCGTAGGCGCGTCCGTACGCCCGGGTCGGGTCGACGACCTCACCCCCGACGATCGACACGGAATCGAGCGTGTTGTAGCACCACATCCCGAGCATCAGCGCCAGACCGAGTGCCTGAAGCGGCGCCTTGCCCTCCGCCACCAGAGGAGTCACGGCGGCCGGTCCAAGCCTCGGTGCCCCGAGCAGCACGAACAGGACAAACGGAGTCAGGATGAACAGGGTGAAGCCGATCGCCAGGCGTCCTCCGGCGCGGATGCCGCGCAGGTTGATGCCAACGAACACCCAGATGAACGCCGCCCGCACGGCCCGGGCCTGCCACGGCCCGAGCTGCGGCACCCAGTACTTCAGGTACTCCGCGAACATGATCGGGTAGATGGAGGTGTCGGCGAGCATCTTGATCCAGTACCACCACGCCGCCTGAAATCCCCAGAAGCCCCCGAACGCCATCTCAATCCAGCGGAAGAAGCCCCCCTCGACCGGGACCGCGCTGGACAGCTCGGTCGCGACCAGGGCGTGCGACAGGCCCCAGAACAGGAGACCGACCAAGAGCATCAGCGCGGCGGCGCCGGGCCCGGCATCCCGCACCATCGGCTCGAGCCCGAAGGGTCCGGAGGAGACGAAGATGAAGATCGTCCCCGCCAGGGTCAAGACGCCCAGCCCGCGATGCAGCTCGCGCTTCGGGGTGAATGACACGCTGCGCCAAGTCTACAAAAAAAAGAGGCCCTTGCGGGCCTCTTGGATGGAGCGCGAACGGTTCCGGTGTCGCTACGGACAGGTGATCGGAGCGACCTCGATGCTGTTATTGGCGCCGCGGCCCAGCACGGTATGCGCGCCGGCCACGGTGCTGCTGTGACCGATCAGGTAGTAATGCATCGAGTTGGGCGCCGGTGCGGCGGTCGTCGTGAATGTGAGGTTGGTGCCGACGGCGACCCCGATCCCGGTGTCACAGGACTGGGTGATCAGCGAGGCCAGCGCCGTATCGGGCGCGTCTGGGGTCGTCGACAGGCCGTCGTCCGACTGCGAGCCGCGGAACACGTCGTAGCCGGACAGCGGCGCCGGCTGCGGCCGCGCCAGCCAGCTCAACGTGGTGATGCCGGTCGTCCTGTCGTGCGTCACCGTCAGACCGATGTCCAGGGCGTCCCCCGAGTAGACCTTGAGCGAGGCGCTCGCCCCGGTCGTCGTGGTGCAGGCGAGGTTGCTGCTGCAGCGCGCCATGACCTGGTAGCTCGCGTCGGCGATGGGCGAGTCCTTGAAGATCGCCTGCGCCGAGAAGTTCTGCGCCACCGCGCCGTCCTTCAGGAACTGGAACTCCGACTCGCCTCCCGCGCAGCCTCCCGGATTGGTCGTGCCGGCGGCGGACAGCTCCACCGTCTCCCCCTTCTCGTAGATCCCGTTGTGGTTGGCGTCGCTCACCGCCAGACTCACCGCAAACCCCTTGTCGCCCTGGGTCGGGTCGCACTTGGCCGCGGCGGTCACGGGGCAGGTCGATGCCGGTCCCGCCTTGGTGTCCGCGACCGGGACCGCTTGCGTGGTGATGGCGCCGGTGACGGAGATGTCGTCGATCCACCAGCCGTCATCGTTCAGGCTGTTGTCCCAGCAGGTGCCGGCGCCGCAGCCGTAGGTCTGGTAATCCTGCGCCGGTCCGTTGAGATCGAACTCCCAACTCGTGCCGATCCAGCGGATCTGCACCCGCGCCCCGAGGTAGTTCGTCAGATTGAACTTGCTCAGCACCCACAGCGCGCCGCTGGCAGGAGCCACGCTGCCCGTCACGCCCGGACCGGGGCAGCCGAAGGTCGAGCCGGTGCCCCAGGCGTTGCCGCAGTGCGACCAGATCCCGATCGGCCAGCACATGGTCTCGTGGACCCCACGCGGTGCGGGAGGCGCCGTGCCCGTATCGGTCGGTGTCAGGTTGCAGTAGGTGATGCGGGCGCCGTAGTGGCTCCAGACCTCCGGGATGTGGTCGTAGACGTTCTCGAACGGCGCCAGCTTGTCCCAGTTGCCCCAGTTGTCACCGCTACCCGGTGTCGGGTCGGGATTGGTGTCGACGCGGATCTGCACGTCGCCGTAGTCCACGGCGGTGCCGCGCGGGATGTCGGCCTGGCTGTTATCCATCATGTCCGCGATGTGGTAGAAGGAGAGCACCAGATCCCCCGCCTGCGGCAGCGGCGTCAGGTTGATCGGCCTGGTCGTGAAGGCGGCCAGCTGTCTGAAGCTGGTCGTGTCACCCAGCCGGTTGTTCAGGTCCACATGTTTACCCCAGTGCAGCGAGTTGTTCCCGGAGAACGCCA
>QHXY01000154.1 GCA_003223145.1 Acidobacteriota bacterium | reverse complement strand
GCATCGGGACGTCACGCAGGTCGAGCAGGTCGATCTCCGCCTGACCGCGCAGCGCCTCGACGGCGACAGCCAGGAGCTTCCTGTTGAACGAGCCGGCGCGCAGGGCGCCGGCGAAAGCTAAGATCGTCATGACCGCATCTTAACTCAGGATCACGGGCGGTTCTTCTGGAGGAGGTCCCGCCATCGACCCGACGCGCGGGGAGACTGCGGCACACCAGCCGATTCTGGTCGTGCAGCACGCGGAGAGAGAGGGACTTGGTCTGCTGGCGCCCGCCCTCGCCCGGCACGGGCTCGCGGTGCGGACCGTGCGCACCGATCGGAGAGAGCCGGTGCCGCGCAGCGCCGCGCCGGCATCCGGGGTGATCATCCTCGGCGGGCCGATGGGCGTGTACGAGGCGGATCGCTACCCGCACCTCGCCGACGAGATCGCCCTGGCCGCCGACGCGCTGCTTCGGGACGTGCCGATCCTCGGCGTCTGCCTCGGGTCGCAGATCCTGGCGGCAGCGGCCGGGGCGCGGGTGTATCCCGGCCCGGCGCAGGAGATCGGCTGGTTCCCGATCACGCTCACGGACGCCGGCAGGCGGGACCCGGTGCTCGGCGTCTTCCCTCCCGAGGCGATCGTGTTCCACTGGCACGGCGACACATTCGATCTCCCCCGTGGAGCGACGCTGCTCGCCTCGTCGCGTCTGTACGCGAACCAGTCGTTCCGTCTCGGGACACGCGCCTACGGGGTGCAGTTCCATCCGGAGGTCACCGCCGGGATGCTGGATGAGTGGCTCGAGGCGGGGACGCCCGAAACGTCCGCCTGCGGCGCCGGGGACGTGGAGCGTCTTCGCTCTCAGACCCGCGATTTCGCGCTGCCGCTCGCCGGCCACCTGGCCGCGATGGTCCGCGGCTTCCTTTCGGTCGGCGGGCTCTCCGCCTCGGGCGCCTCGCCGCCTACCTCGGCTTGACCTTCTTGACCCGGCGATAGAATTCGAGCGGTTCGGGGAGGGGAGACCAGGCAAGGATCCCCGTCGCGTCCTGGACGTAATCCGGCTGCCGCATGCCGACCAGTACGGACGTGACGCCGGGAGTGCCGGCCAGCACCCACAGCGCCTTGCGCGACAGCGATTCGCCGCGACGCTCGGCGGGGACCAGCGGGTCGATCGCCTCGGTGACGGCGCGACTGCGCGAGCGGC
Organism: Acidobacteriota bacterium; assembly: GCA_003223145.1. Taxonomy (GTDB): domain Bacteria; phylum Acidobacteriota; class Polarisedimenticolia; order Gp22-AA2; family Gp22-AA2; genus Gp22-AA3. The sequence continues at coordinate 3,390 of QHXY01000154.1, read as the reverse complement.
TGCGGCGTCCCGCCTCCCGGGCGATGGCGTGCAGCAGGCCCTCGAGGGACGGCAGGCAGCGCTCCCACCACTGTGTCCAGGCCGTTCGCACCGGCGCGGGAACGTTGTGGCCCATGGAGCGCGCCGTGTGATTGATCCGGGGGATGACGTATTGCTGCTCGATCTGCCTCCAGCTCTCGAGATCCTCGATCTGCTTCGGCAGGCCCCCTAGCTCGTCGACCAGGTGGAAGAAGGGATCGATCGCTTCCTTCGCGGTCCCGGCCAGGGGCGCGATCTGTGTGCGGTACTCCTGCTCGAGCTTTTTCAACTCGGCCTTCCGCTCGGGGACGCTCCCGCCCGGCGCTGCGTTCTCGACGTCGGCCAGACGGATGAGGCGGTTATGGACGATGGCGTTGAGGGGACGGTTGATCAGGACCGCCAGGCCGGCCGCGGCGGCCGCCTCGAGCGGTGTCTGGCTGCGCTCGGGACCGGTGTTGAGCAGGAGCGCGCCACCCGACTCGAACAGGTTCATCGGCATCTGCACGACGCGGAAATGATGGTCCACCCCGCCCGCCTCCTCGGCGGCCCTGAGCAGCCAGGTGACGGACGTGGCCTCCGGGTCGTCGGATGCCGCCACCACGGTGTTCGAGGAGACGCCGTAGCAGCCGATCTCGTACCGCCGCACCGCCTCCTCGAAGTAGGCGAACGCCTCGCGCACACGCCGGTAGAACTCGACGCGCAGCTCGTCGAGCGGCTGGCCGTGGCGGTGTTTCTTCGCGTCGGAGAAGAAGTACTCCGGGTTGTGCAGCAGGCAGACGTCCACTGTCTCGAGTCGCAGCCGCTCGCGCGAGCGCGCCAGCTGGTCGCGCAGGAAGTCGGGATGGAGTGTCAGCATCCGTCCATGTACTTCACCATCTCGGAGAACGGGAAGCCGGAGCGCTCGCGCTCCATGGCCAGGCCCATGTTCTCGCCCTGCACGTATCCGATCTTGGAGACGACGGCGACCGCGTCACGGGTCGGGCCCCCACCCGCGTGCGTCTTGTGCAGGACGTCGCCGATCAGCCGCTCGCTGCCGCCGTCGGTGTAGTTGGTGGAGGTGTCGATCAGGTTGCAGCCGGCGGCGAGCGCCGCCTCTAGCGCCTGGTGGTGCTCGGGCGTCTCGTCGTCCACGCGGTAGGAGCCGAAGCCGAGACGGCTGATGCTGAGGCCGGTCGCGCCGAGGGACGTGTGGCCGTGCGGCTCATGCGCCGGAAAGCGATCGAGATGCCGGCGTGTCGCCTCAGGGGTGGCGCGCCCCGGGGTCTTCATGCGTCATTCCGGAGCCGCAGCGACCGCCGGTACGATAGAACGCGCTCGACGAACTCGTTACGCCGCGGCGGCGCCTGCAGGCGCATTTCGTCTTCGACCGGCAGAAGCGGGAAGCGCTCCAGCAGGGCGCGGGCGAACAGGCCGACGCCCTCTCGACTGCGCTGCGTCTCGGAGCGGCGAGGAGGCCCCGAGCCGCCGGGCTCGTAGAGCAACACCCCCTGCAGGCCGCAGGACGGCGAGTCGCTCTTGAGGATGTAGCCGCAGAGATCGGCGGTCTCGAATTCCGCCAGACGGCGGCGGGCCCAGGAGTCCATCCTGTCGGTGACGTCGGCGCGCGTGTCGCGGAACACCAGCCGCGGCGCGTCCGGGCTCCCTTCCAGGGCGAGAGATTCGCGCGGTACGCCGAGCCCCAGCTCGACCTCGGGGCAGACCGGCACCCACTCGAACAGCTTTCCCAGGGTCTCGGTGATGATCGGGTCGCGCTTGTGCCCGCCGTCGTAACGCACCGCCTGTCCGAGGAGACAGGCGCTGATCCCGACGCGGATGGCTGATGCGCCGTGCCGCGTCATCTGCCGAGGTCGACCGGTCGGCCGCCCTTGACGACGGCCACCGGCTTCTTCAGGACCGAGACGTCACCGGTGGGATCGCCGTCGAACACCGCCAGGTCGGCGAGCTTGCCCGGCTCGACGGTCCCGATGTCCTTGTCCCGCCCGAGCAGCACGGCAGCGTTGCGGGTGGCGGCGAGGATCGCTTCCATCGGCTTCATGCCGTTGGCGACCAGAAGCTCGAACTCGTGCGCGTTCTCGCCGTGCGGCGTGACGCCGGTGTCGGTGCCGAAGGCGATCTTCACGCCCGCCTCGTGGGCCTTGCGGAACGACTGCTGCATCATCGGCCAGACGGCGAGCCCCTTGGCGATGGAGTAGTCCGGAAGCTGGCCGCTCTTCGCCCTGGTGAAGACCGCCTCGCCGGCCATCAGCGTCGGCACGAGGAAGGTGCCGTGCTCCTTCATCAGCCGGACCGCCTCGTCGTCCAGAATCGAGCCGTGCTCGATCGAGTCGATGCCGGCCAGGACCGCCGCCTTGATGCCGGCGGTGCCGTGGGCGTGCGCCGCCACCTTGCGCCCCAGGGCGTGGGCCTCGCCGATGAGGGCCCGCAGCTCCTCGTCGGAGAACTGCCGCGCCCCCAGCTCGTCGCCGGCCGAGAGCACGCCGCCGGTCGCGGCGATCTTGATCAGGTCGGCGCCGTACTTCACCTGGTAGCGCACCGCGGCGCGACATTCGTCGGCCGAGTCGCACACTCCCGACTCGATCTTGCCGGCGCCCGCAACCCTGAGGTCCGGGCGGAAGGCGTTGAAATCGTCGCCGTGCCCGCCGGTCATGGAGAGCATCTCGCGCGCCGTGACGATGCGTGGCCCCTCGATCAGGCCGTCCTCGATGGCGCGGCGGAGCGATACGCTCGCGCCGCCGCTGTCGCCGAGGTTGCGCACCGTCGTGAACCCGGCCCGCAGCGTCCGCAGCGCGTACACCGTGCCGGCGATCCCGGCGTCGACCTCGGTCCGCAGGACCGGCTCGTACTCCCAGCCTTTCTTGACGTTGATTGTCAGGTGATCGTGACAGTCGATCAGGCCTGGCAGGACCGTCTTGCCCGACAGGTCGAGCAGCTCGGCCCCGTCCGGACGGGGGAGCGCCTTGAGCGCGCCAATCTTCTCGATCCGGTCGCCGCGCACCAGGATCGCCATGTCGCGCCGGGGTGCCCCGCTTGTCCCGTCGATGAGCAGGCCGGCCTTGATGTAAAGCTCATGAGGCGGCGGTCCGGCCGCCACGGTGACGGTCTGGGTCGCCGGGAGGGTGGCGGTCAGGGCCACGGTCAGCGCCAGCCAGAGCGCCGGCGCGGCCATAGGGCGGCGTCCGGTCGCCATCACTTCTTGGTCAGGGTCTGCAGGTAGACGATCAGGGCGTCGAGGTCTTCGGCCGGCAGGTTGGGGTTGGCCAGCATCTTCGAGTCGGGCTTCACCGATTTCGGGTTGGTGATGTATTTCTTGAGATCGTCGGCGCTCAGCTTGCTGCCGACGCCGTCGAGCGGGGTTTTCGGATTCCCCTTGCT
>QHXY01000022.1 GCA_003223145.1 Acidobacteriota bacterium | reverse complement strand
CGAGCAGCGCCAGCAGCAGGACACGGCGCTCGTGTCGAAGATATCGGTCCCGCGGGCGCCCGATGCCGGGGTGGCCGCGCGGCGGCTGCCAGGACCTCACAGCCCGTGCCGCTGCAGGCGGCGGTACAGGGCGCTGCGGCTCAGGCCGAGGGCGCCCGCCGCCTGGCTGACGTTGCCGTTGTAGCGCTGCAGCGTCTTCTTGATCAGGAAGCATTCCACGTCCTCGAGGCTCATCTCCTCGAGTCCCGGCTGGCCGTCGGCGGTCGCGCGCAGCGCGAGATCGGAGACACGCACAAGCGGTCCCGGGCTCATCAGGACCGCCCGCTCGACGGAGTGATCCAGCTCGCGCACGTTGCCGGGCCAGCGATGCTCCAGCAGGGCCTTCTGGGCGGCGGCGTCGAAGCCGTGCAGCGTCTTGCGGTAGCGCACGGCGTGCTGCGACAGGAAGTGCCGCGCCAGGACCGGCACGTCCTCGCGACGCTCGCGCAGGGGCGGCACGTGGATCTCGATGGTGTTGAGTCGGAACAGGAGGTCCTGGCGGAAGCGGCCGCCCGCGACCTCCGCCCGGATGTCGGCGTTGGTGGCCGACAGGATGCGCGCGTCCACCTTGCGGGTGCGCGACGATCCGACCCGCTCGAACTCGCCGGTCTCCAGGACGCGCAGCAGCTTCGACTGCAGGCCCGGCGGCACGTTGGCGATCTCGTCCAGGAACAGCGTGCCGCCATCGGCCAGCTCGAATCGGCCGACGCGGTCGGCCCGGGCGTCGGTGAACGCACCCTTCACGTGCCCGAACAGCTCGCTCTCGAACACGCCCTCGGAGAAGCCGCCGGCGTTGACCACGACCAGCGGCAACGAGACGCGGTGCGAGGCCGCGTGCAGCGCCTGGGCCACCACGCCCTTGCCGGTGCCGTTCTCGCCGGTGATCAGGACGTTGGCGTCGGAGGGACCGACGCGCTCGATCAGCTGCACGACCGGCCGCATGGCGGTCGACTCGGCCACCAGGCGCGGGCCGCCGTCGCCACGCAGCACCACGTTCTCGGCCTCCAGACGCTGCCCGCGGCGCAGCGCCCGGCTCAGCTCGATCTGGGTCCGCAGGATCGACAGGAGCCGGGCGCTGTCCCACGGCTTCTGCACGAAGTCGCGCGCGCCGCGGCGCATTGCCTCGACCGCCACCTCGACGCTGCCCCAGGCGGTCATCACGATGACCGGCAGGGTGGAGTCGACCGCCTGCATCTGGGACAGGAGATCAAGACCCTCCCGGCCCGAAGTGGTGTCGCGCGTGTAGTTGAGATCGATCAACAGGGCGTCGTAGTCGCGGGTCTTGACCGCCTCGAGCACGGCGCGGGGAGAGGTCGCCGGATCGATGGCGTAACCCTCCTCCTTGAGCAGGAGGCGGAGGGCCTCCAGTACATCCTGCTGGTCGTCGGCGACCAGGATGCGGGCGGTGTCGGTTTTCTTCATGGTCAGCGCCGAAGGGGCGCCGGTATTGTAGTCCAGGCTACTCGTATCTCAATGCCACCATCGGATCGACCCGCGCCGCCCGCCGTGCCGGCACGTAGCACGCGAGGAAGGCGACCGCGGTCAGGAGCAGGGCGGTCAGTCCGAAGGTCCACGGATCGGTGACCGGGACGCCGACCAGCAGGCTCGACAGGACGCGGGTCAGCGCCATCGCCCCCAGCAGACCGGCGACCACACCCAGCAACGCCAGACCCATGCCCTGACCGACCACCAGCCGCAGGACGTCCCCCCGGCCGGCGCCGAGCGCCACACGCACGCCGATCTCGTGGGTGCGCTGCGTGACCGTGTACGCCATCACGCCGTAAAGACCGACGGCCGCCAGCAGGACCGCGAGCACCGCGAACAGGACGAGGAGCGTCATGTTGAAGCGCCGGGAGGCCAGCGAACCCTCGAGGACCTGATGCATCGTCTTGACGTCGTACACGGGGATGTCGTGGTCGACCGCCTGCACCTCGCGGCGCACGGACGCCTCGAGAGCGGCGGGCTCGAGGCCGCTGCGCACGACCAGGGTCGTGTAGCGCGACGGCCATTGCGTGTAGGACACGTAGGACTCGGCGCGCGGATCTGTGTGCAGACCCTTCTGACGCACGTCCACCGCAACGCCGATGACGGTCATCCAGTACGGCTCTCCCTTGTCGTTGGTGCCAAACGAGATCCTCCGGCCCATGGCGTCCTCCCCGGGCCAGTAGCGCTTCGCCAGCGTCTCGCTGACGACCACGACACCGGGCGCCTGCTGCGTGTCGCGCGGCTCGAATGATCGCCCGCGCAGGAGCCGAACGCCCAGGGCGGCGAAGTAGTCCGGGCTGACCTGGTGGAAGCCGGACATGGGACCCTCTCCCGGTTTCTCCTCGGGTCTGCCCTCGATCGAAAAACCGAGGACCGAGTCCGACCCGCCGAGAGGCAGGTTGCTCGTGAGACCGGCGGCCACGACGCCGGGAAGCGCCGTGGTCCGGCGCAGGATCTCGTTGTAGAAGCGGATCTGAGCCGTGTCTTCGGCGTAATGGGCGTCGGGGATCACGAGATTGAGCGTGAGCACGCGCTCGACCGAGAGCCCCGAGTCGATCTGCTGCAGACGCAGGAACCCTTTCACCAGAAGCCCGGCGCCGGCGAGGAGAACGAGCGCCACCGCCATCTCGCAGACGACCAGGGCGCGGCGCAGGAGACGGGCGCGCGGGCCCGTCGAGGACGTGCGCCCCCCCTCGCGCAATGCATCTTGAGGACCGGTCGCGGACGCCTGCAGCGCCGGCACGAGACCGAAGAGGACGCCGGTCAGGACGGACAGGAGCAAGGTGAATCCGAGCACGCGCGCGTCGACGCCGATGGCGCGCGTCCCCGGAATCGTCTCGGGTCGGACCGCGACCAGAAGATCCGTGCCCCACGACGCCAGGAGAAAGCCGGCGCCGCCCCCCGCCATCGCCAGCAGGACGCTCTCGGTCAGGCACTGCCTCACCAGGCGCATAGGCGTGGCGCCCAGGCGGTGCGCACGGCGATCTCCCGGCGGCGTGCCGCAGCGCGCGCCAGGGACATGTTGGCGACATTGGCGCAGGCGATCAAAAGGACCAGCCCGACGGCCCCCAGGAAAACGAGCAGCGCCGGTCGCGCGTCACCGACGATCGCCTCGTGCAGGGGGATGACCTCCACACCCGTGTTGGCGTTGCTGTCGGGGTATTGTTTTACGAGCCGGGCGGCGATCGTGTCCATCTCGGCCTGCGCCTGCGCACGGCCGGCGCCGCTCTTGAGGCGAGCGATGACATCGAAGTAGTGCATGCCGCGCACGCCCTTGATGTCCGTGGTAACAGGCACGAACGGGTTCGCGGGAACGACGTTCTTCGCCAGTGTCCAGATCTCGGCCTTCTCGGGGAACTGGAACCCCGGGGGCGTGATGCCGACGATGGTGAACGTTTCGCTGTTCAGCACGACCGGCCGGCCGATCAAACCCGGGTCGCCGCCGAAGCGGCGCTGCCAGAGCGAGTGGCCGATGATCGCCACCCGGCCGCCGCTCGCGGCCCCTTCGTCCTGCGGCGAGAAGTCGCGGCCCAGGCCCGGGGAGGCCCGCAGCACCCGGAAGAAATCGACGGAGACGTCGGCGCCGCGCACCCGCTCGGCCACAGGCCCGGACCTCATGTTAAATCCCCGCCCGAAGTAGGCCGCCATGGTCTCGAAGGTCCGCGCGTCCCGGCGCCAGTCGATGAAATCGGCCGGCGTGACCACGTCCTTGTGCCAGCCGCGGACGGCGTTGCACTCCCACACCGACATCAGGCGGTCCGGCCCCGGGAACGGCAGGGGCCGCAGCAGCACGGCATTGACCACGCTGAAGATCGCGCTGTTGGCACCTATGCCCAGCGCCAGCGCCAGCACCGCCACGGCGGTGAAGCCCGCGTTCTTGGCCAGGGCCCGCAGCCCGAACTTCACGTCCTGGATGAGGGTGTCCATCAAATCGGCCCCATCAGGAGCAGGAGCACGACCATGACCAGGAGGACGATCAGCAGAACCGTGCAGTGCATGGAGCCTCCTCACTCGTACCGCAGGGCGACCATCGGATCGACCCGCGTGGCACGCCGCGCCGGCAGGTAGCCGGCAAGGGCAGCGACCGCGGCGAGCAGCAGTGAGATCAGCGCGAAGGTCGCCGGATCGGCGGCGCTCATCCCCACCAGAAGCGTCCCGACCAGCCGCGTCGCCGCCAGGGCCGCCACGATGCCGCCGGCCAGGCCGATGGCCACCAGCGTCATGCCCTGCCGCAGCACCAGACCGAGCACGTCGGCCGGCCGGGCGCCCAGGGCCATGCGCAGGCCGAACTCGACCGTGCGCTGGTTGACCGAGTACGACATGACGCCGTAGATGCCGATGGCGGCGAGCACCAGAGCGATGAGACCGAAGGCGCTCAGGAGCGCCGCCCCCATGCGCGGCGCCCACAGCGCCTGGGAGATCAGCGACTCGGCGGTGTCCACGTTGGTCAGCGGCATGGTTGGCTCGAGCGCCTGGATCTCCCGGCGCAGCGTGGGGAGGAGCGCCGCGGCGTCGCCCGCGGCGCGCACGTTCACGGTCATCGCCGGGGTGTAGAACTGCAGCGCCGGAATGAACGCCTGCGACTGCGGCTCCTCGCCAAGGGAGTTGATCTTGGTGTCGCGGGTGATACCCACGATCTGACGGAACTCCTCGTCGCCGAAGAACTTGAAGCGCTTCCCGATGGCGTCCTGGTCCTTCCAGAACTGCTTGGCCATAGCTTCATTGATCAGGACAACAAGCGGCGCTCCCGCCCGGTCCATCTCGGTGACGTCGCGCCCGCGGACGAGCCTCATCCCGAGCGTGTCGAGGTAGCCGGGGCTGATCTGGTTCGCCGTGGTGAACTGCCCGACGGCGCCGGTCGCCGGCTCCTGGCCCTCAGGGAAGACCGTCCGCCCGACGCCGCCGCCCATCGGCAGGTCGGCCGACAGCGCGGCGGAACGCACGCCCGGAATGGCGCGCACGGTCTCGAGCACGCGCTTCTCGAACCCCTCGCCACGCACCTGGTCGTAGCCCTGCGCGCCGACGTCGAACGACAGCGTGAGCAGATTTTTCGCCTCGAACCCGGGATCGATCCGCTCGGTGTTGATCAGGCTGCGCAGGAACAGCCCCGCCCCGATGAGCGACACCAGCGACAGCGCCACCTGCGCCACCACCAGGATGCCGCGCAGGCTCACGCGCCGCCCGCTCTGGCCCGGCTGGCCGGTGCGCTCCTTCAGCTCGACGATCAGATCCGGGCGTGAGGCCTGCAGGGCCGGGACGATGCCGAACACGAGACCGGTCAGGACCGCCACCAGGAGCGTGAACAGGAGCACCCGCGTGTCGAGGTCGAGCTCGACCGGGCCGAAGAAGAATTGCGGCGGCCGGAAGGCGAGGATGAGATCGCGCGCCCAGAAGGCGACCAGGAGCCCGGCCGCCCCGCCGAGGAGCGCCAGGACGACGCTCTCGGTCATCAGCTGGCGCACCAGGCGCAGCCGGCCGGCCCCCATCGACAGGCGGATGGCAATCTCCTTGCGCCGCGCCGTGGCGCGTGCCAGGAGGAGGTTGGCGACGTTGGCGCAGGCGATCAGCAGGACCAGACCGACGACGGTCATCAGGAGGCCGCCGGCCACGACGAGAAGACGCCGGAAGTTCGGGTTGACCGTCGCCTGGGCGATCGGGAGAAGGACGGTACTCCGTCCGCGGTTGGGGGTGGGATATTGCTGCTCCAGGCGCTTGGCGATCGTCTTGACGGCGGCGTCCGCCTGCTCGATCGTCACGCCCGGCTTGAGACGGGCGACGGCATTGAACAGCAGGGCGCGGCGGTCGTCGTAGTTCTCGGCCTGGAAGCCGGTCAGGATCTGCGCGTGCATGGCGAGCGGCACCCACAGCTCGGGCCCGCCGAGCGTGTTGATCCCCTTGAAGCCCCGCGCCGCGACGCCGACGACGGTGAAGCCGTGGCCGTTCAGTGTGATCGTCTTGCCGACGATGCCCGGGTCGGCGGCGAAGCGGCGCAGGAGGCCGCGACCCAGCGCCGGCGTGGCCCCAAGGAGCGTGAAGAAGTTGCCCGAGACCAGGTCGCCGAAGATCTGCTCGGGCTCGCCGGTCCCGCCGGAGAGGCTGAACGGGGAGCCGACGTATCCGGAAGTTCCCTCGAACACATCGTTCTGGTCGCGGACATCCTTCCAGTTCGGGCCCGAGATGGTGAGCGTGGGGAAGTTGGTGTTCTTGTTCTGCTCGTCGGTGACGAAGATCCCCACCAGCCGTTCCGGATCGCGCACCGGGATCGGGTGCAGGAGCACGCTGTTGATCAACGTGAAGATGGTCGTGTTGGCCCCGATGCCGAGCGCCAGGGACAGCACGGCGACCAGCGTGAACCCGGGGTTCTTGATCAGCATCCGCAAGCCGTAACGCACGTCCTGGATCAGTGTTTCCATGAATACCTCCTGTGAGACTCCTTCACTCGCTGCGCAGGGCGACCACCGGGTCGACCCTCGTGGCACGGCGCGCCGGCAGGTAGGCCGCCGCCAGCATTACACCGATCAACAGCAGGCCCGCCGCGGCCACCAGCCGCGGGTCGCCGGGCTCCACCCCGAACAGCAGCGACCGGGCCAGCCGCCCGGCCGCCAGGGCGGCGGGGATGCCGATCGCCAGCCCGATCGCGGCGAGCGTCATCGCCTCGCGCAGCACCAGGCCCCGGACGCTTCCCAGGCTCGCGCCGAGCGCCATGCGGATGCCGATCTCGGGTGTCCGGCGGGCCACGGTGTAGGCCATCACCCCGTACAGACCGATCGAGGCGAGCAGGGACGCCAGCAGACCGAAGCCGATCGACAACCCCATGAGCATCCGCTCGTTGTAGAGCGACTCGTCCCGCCGCCGGACCAGCGTCTTGACGGCGTAGACCGGCAGGCTGGCGTCGCGGCGGCGCACCACCTCCCGGGCGGAGGCGGCCAGCGCCACCGGCGGCTCCGTCGAACGCAGGTAGTAGGTCGCTTCGCCGAAATTGGGGTTCTGCGAGTACGGCAGGTAGACGAAGGGGCGATCCTCCTGCCTGACGCTGCTGTGCTTGCTGTCCTTGACCACGCCGATGATCCCGATGTCGGGCTTGACGCCGGAGCCGGAGCCGAAGGCGAAATGCATCCCGAGCGGATTCCGGCCGGCGAAGTACTTCCGGGCCAGCGTGGCGTTGATCAGAGCGACCTTGGGGCCGGTCGACGCGTCGGATTCGGAAATCTCCCGGCCGGCGAGCAGCGGGATCCCGAGCGTCGCGAAGTAGCCCGGCCCGACCCAGTTCTTCAGCGGGTGAGGGTCGTCGTCGCCCTGGGCCGCGAACCCCTCGATGGTCACGTTGGACGACTCGTCGTTGCCGCCGAGCACGGCGATCTGAGCCGCGGTGGCCGACGTGACGCCGGGCAGCGAAGCGAGATCCGCGCGGATCTGATCGACCAGGGCCGCCGTCCGCCCGGGCGAATAGCCGCTGAGCTGCGGGTCGATCGAGAAGGTCAGCAGGTTGTCCGCACGGATCCCGAGGTCCACCAGCTCCAGCTGTCGCAGGTTCAGGGTGAACAGCCCGGCGGTGATCAACAGGACGGTGGTAACGGCGATCTGGGCCACGACGAGACCCTTGCGCAGGCGAACCTGCCCGATTCCCGTTCCCGTGCCGGCGCCCTGCTCCTTGAGCGCCGTCACCAGGTCGGGTCGCGTGGCGCGCAGCGCCGGGATCAGACCGAACGCCAGGGCAGTCAGGAGGGCGATGCCGAAG
>QHXY01000153.1 GCA_003223145.1 Acidobacteriota bacterium | reverse complement strand
GACGGCGCGCACCGCGAGATCGCGGGCCGCGATGAACTCCCGCGTCGCCTCGTCCTGCTGGCCCGTCGACAGCAGCAGGAATGCGAGCTGGACGCGGGCTTCGAGGTAGCAGGCGTTGATGGCCACGGCGCGCCGGAAGCATTCAATCGCCTCCAGACTGAGCCCGAAGTGCGCGTAAAGAGCTCCCATCCGGAAATGGATGTCGGGATATTCGGGCGTCAGCGCCAGCGCGTCGCGGTACCCCTGCACGGCAGCCTCCAGGTTGCTCTGCTCCTCGAATTTCTCGGCCGCGGAGATGTGGGTCTGGGTCAGGTAGTAGATCGCCAGCCGCCGGTCGGATTCCGGCGTCTCCGGGGCCTGCAGGACACGGGTCAGGAACTCGATCGCCTGTTTCGACTCGCCGCGGTAGTAGTGGTACAGACCCGACTTCAGCTGGTAATTGCCGAGCAGGTTGCGGATGGATTTGAGCAGGCGCATCAGTGGGCCGCCTTCTTCATCTTCTTCGGCGGCTGCGTGCGGACGAGGAACAGGTTGCGCGCCTGGCGACGGACGAGCTCCGGGATGTTCTTGTCGCCGGTCACGACCTTCAGGTCCCGGTTGCCGAGGCGTGGCAGGAACTGCAGGGTGAGCCCCGGGGGGGTCTTGGGGTTGCGCACCAGGGCGTGGACGGTGGCGTAGTTCTTGGTCCAGTCCTTGCGCGAGGCGATGACCCGGAGGATGTCCTCGTGGATGTTGCGCATCCTGGCGAAGCCGCCGATCTCGTTGTCGGAGAGCTTCGGGCTCTTGAGGACCTGGGTGGACACCATCTTGGCCGTATCGCGGATGAGGATGGCCCGTTCCTCGGCGTTCCCTTTCATCGCCAGCTGCACACGCTCGGCGACGTTCATCTTCATGATCCTCTGGAACGTGGGTGTCTTGCGCAACGCCTCTTCGTAGCTTCTCTCCTCCTCCTCGGTCATCGGCAGAGCCGTTTGATCGGTGGGCGCCTCCGCTCCCTCGGGCGCCGCGGCAATCGAGTCCTCGGGCGCGCCTACGGCCGCGGCCGGCGGGGCCTCGCGCACCCGGAGCTCCTCCTTGCCGACGAAGTCGCGTTCGAGCTCGGTGAGACGCCGGCGGTTGTCGGCGGACAGATTCGGGTTGGCGCGCAGGACCTCCAGGAGACGAGGGGACTTGATGATCCGGACCTCGTTCGTGACGATCAGGTTGAGAGTGTCCTCCGGGGCGGTTGCGGCAAGCGCCTCGAGGGTGGCGTCCATGATTTCGGGGTGCGCCACCGCCGCCTCGAGCGCCGCGCCCGCGAGCCTGCCCGATCGGGCGAAGTGATCGAGAACGATCGGATCGCAGGCGGCGTCGCTGAGCAGGGCCAGGAGCGCCTCGTCGGCCATCTTCGACAGGCTCTCGCCCGCCGCCTGCACGACTCCCGGCAGCGTGTCATTGAGGAGGCAGACCTGAACGTAGATCAGATCGTGGAGCGGGAGCGGCAGCGCACCGCGCGCCGCCGTCATCCGGATCGCCTCGGGCGCGGTCCCGGCGAGAATCTTCTCCACCAACGGATGACGCGGCACGCGGGTGGCGCCTGCCTGGGGGTCAGGGACGGTCATCGGTCTCTCGGCCCGTCGGGGGACAGATGCGGGCGTAGTCGTCGATACGGATGGTGTATCCGTAGGCGCGGGTACCGGGATCACCGAGCGGCAGGCAGAGGAATCCGTTCACCGAGAGGCTCGTCGCCCCGGCGTCGGCGGCGCTGACCCGGACGACCCCGACGCACTGAGCGTGCACCGTCTCTCCCGACTCCATCACGCGGTTCGCCCTCTCGCTCCCGTCGCAGAGAAGCTGCACGAATGTGCGGCCGCGCGCCTCGAGCACGACGTCCATGGATCTCCCGGGGAGCAGGCCGGGCGCGGGGGACGGCCCGGGCCTGGTGGCGCGCGCGGCCGCCGCGACCCGGGCCGGGGCGGCGGACGCATCGCCGCCGGGCGTCTTCGGTCGGGGCGCGTCCAGGGCGCCGAGGGCGATCGGCGAGGTCGAGGACATGTCCGGAAGAAGAACCGGGACGCCTGCGGAGGCCGCCGGCCGTCCTTCCGTGACGGGATCGGCCTTGACCTCCGGACCTTCGGGCCCGGCGATCGACGGCGCTGCGGGTTGAATCGCAACCTCCGGGGAGGTGGGCGTCGGTCCGCGCAGCAGACTCAGGACGAGGAACAGAGCCCCGGCCCCGGCCACCAGCGAGAGGATCCAGACGAGGACCCGTGACGAGCGCCGAGTCGCTTGGTCCGCGCTCT
>QHXY01000152.1 GCA_003223145.1 Acidobacteriota bacterium | reverse complement strand
TGGTGGTGACGTGCATCCTTTTAATAGGCTCGCTGCTGCAGATGCAGTCGATCCGCAAGCAGCAGACGATCGACTACGGCTACGAGACCGAGAGCCTCATGACGGCCCGGATGGGGTTGATGGACGGCGACTATCCGACCCAGGACGCACGCAAGCTGTTCTTCGACCGTCTGGTGCGCGAGCTGGGCGCCCATCAGGAGTTCGAGGCGGTGGCGCTCACGAACAGGTTCCGGATGGTCTTCTCGGGGAGCGGGCCGGTCGAGATCGAGGGACGCGAGTACAAGGAAAAGAAGGACCGCCTGAACGCCAACTACGAGCAGATCACCCCCGGCTACTTCGACGTCGTCGGCCAGCCCCTGCTCGAAGGGCGGAAGTTCCAGGAGGACGACCTCGACACGAAGCTGCCCGTGGCCATCGTGAACGCCGCCTTCGCACATAAGTACTTCGGCAACGAGAGCTCGCTGGGCCGGCGCTTCCGCGCGCTGGACGGCAACACGCTGCAGCCCGGCCCGTGGCGCACCATCGTCGGGGTCGTCAGGACGGTGCGGATGATGCCGCCGTTCAACATCCCGAACGTGGACGAGACCGGCTTCTACGTGCCGTTCTACTCCCAGCCGGCCGGCCCCGCGAAGCCGGACGAGGGCGTCAGCCAGTTCGCCACCGTGATCGTGAGGCCGCGCGGCGGCATGGGGGCCGCGACGCTGGCCAATCCGCTGCGTCTCGCGGTCGCCAAGGTGGACCCGAACCTGCCGCTCTACTTCGTCGACACGCCCAAGCGGAACATCGACGGCTTCGTGAGCCAGAGCCGCGTCATCGCCATCATGTTCAGCATCTTCGGCGTAGTCGCCACGGTGATCGCGGCGGTCGGGATCTACGGCGTCATGTCATTCTCGGTCAGCCAGCGGACGCAGGAGCTGGGGGTGCGAATGGCCCTGGGCGCGGACAGCCGGCGTATCTTGAGGATGGTGCTGCGCCAGGGTTCGGTCCTGACCGGGGTCGGCGTCGCGCTCGGCGTCCTGATCACGCTGGCGCTGGTCGTGCTCGCGGGGGACGGCATGCAGAGTGTGCTGTTCGGCGTCAGCCCGCGCGATCCGCTGATCTATGCGTCCGTGGTCGCGCTCGTGGCGCTCATCTCTCTCGCCGCCTCATTCGTCCCGGCGCGGCGCGCCACACGGGTCGACCCGATGATCGCGCTGCGCGCCGAGTAGGGCGCCCGGCCCGCCACTCATCCCTCGACAAACGACTTCAGCCTCGCGAGCGCAACATCCCACTGTCGGGAGATGTCATCGAGGATACGTCGCGCGTCATCGAGCGGTTCCGCCTCGAGCCCAAAGAGGTACTCGCGTCCCCGGCGCACGCCCCGAACCAGACCGGCGTCCTGGAGCACCCGGAGGTGCTTGGTGATCGCCTGGCGCGTGAGCGTCGAGCCCTGCGTGAGACGTGCGATCGAGACTCGTGATCCCCCACTGAGCCTCTTCACCAGCTTCAGCCGCGTTTCGTCTCCCAGGGCGGCGAATATCGGCGCGTGTCTGCGCAGCTCCCGAACCGCGCTTTCATGGCGTGCGGGTGACATGGGCCTCGATGTTCTTCATCTGCTCGGTCCACCCGCCGCTGTTCATCCGGAACGCCTCAGCGCGTCGCGCCGCCGGGATCGAGTCGAATCCGGACTCCGTGACGACCAGCACCGTTCCGGCGGGCGTCTTCTCGAGTTTGAACTCGACCAGCGTGGGCGGCTCCTTCGAGTAGTCCACCTTCGGGTCCACGGCGTACGGGTGCCAGTGGAAGGAGAACAGCCGCTCGGGCACCATCTTCTGGACCACGACCTCCATGATCAGGTGCTCGTACCCGGGATAGGTGATTCTTCCCCGGGTGGATTGTCCGGGAACGAAGGGCGCTTCCAGGTTCACCCGGAACCATTGGCCGAATTCCCTGTGGTCGGTCAGCGCCCGCCAGACCCTGGCGGGCGGGGCGTTTAGGTCGATCCTCTTCTCGATGCGGTCGCTGCTCGATGTCATATGCAACCTCCTGGTTGCATATTAGCATTCTCGTGGCTACAAGGCTTTGAAAAATGACCGACAACCGTGCGGGTGGAAAATCCGATTTCCGAGGCGAAAGCCAGCCCGTTTGCCCGCTGGAGGGCTTGGTCCCTCGGAAAAGCGGGATCCGTAGTCATAATCCGCGCGGAATCAGCAACTTAGAGCGTCGCCTCGCGAAGTCACCCGCACTGTTGTAGGGCATTTTCCCAAGCAGTTCCGAAGCGCCCGCAAATGTGTCTCTGAGTGCAACCCGTCCACGCGAGAAGGCTCCTGGATGCCCTCCCGCTGCTGAGCGGTTTCCCGCACCTGTCGAAAATCAATCACCGATCCCGTGGATGCGACTGAAGACAGCAGGACTCCGAACCGCTGGCACGCGACTTGAAGTAGGGGGAGTCGCAACGGATCTCAAACGGTTGCAGTAGGGAGGTCGCGATGAGCCAGAGATTCAAGGACAAGGTGGCGGTGGTGACCGGCGGCAACAGCGGTATTGGCCTCGCCACGGCAAAGGCGTACACCCGTGAAGGGGCCAGGGTGGCAATCACCGGGCGTAGTGATACCACCTTGAAAACCGCGCAGAAGGAACTCGGACCGGACGCCCTGGTGATCAAAGCGGACATGTCACGAGTGCCGGAGATCACCGCCGCGATGGATCAAATCAAGCAGAAGCACGGCCGGATTGACGCGTTGTTCGTCAACGCCGGCATCGGGCGATTCGTCCCCTTGGAGGCAGTGACCGAAGAGTTCTTCGACGAGACGATGGCGACCAACCTCAAGGGCGCCTTCTTCACCGTCCAGAAGGCCATCCCCCTCCTGTCCCGCGGCGCCGCCGTGGTCCTGAACGCTTCGATCAATGCGCACATGGGGATGCCAAACTCGAGCGTCTACGGGGCCTCCAAGGCCGCCGTCGTCAACCTTGCAAAGACCCTGTCCGCCGATCTGCTCCAGCGGGGCGTGCGCGTGAACGTGGTCAGTCCGGGTCCGGTGGCGACCCCGATCCTCGACCGGATGGGCATGCCGGAGGAACAGACCCGGCAAACCAAGGAGTGGATTACCCAGCAGGTCCCGCTCAAGCGGTTCGGCCATCCGGACGAGATTGCCGCCGCCGTCCTCTACCTGTCCTCCAGCGAGTCCCAGTTCGTGGTCGGGACCGAGCTGGTGATTGACGGCGGCATGATCCAGCTTTGATCTCTTGCTTTCGAGCGTGTACTTCACGAGGGGATGCATATGGCCATGAAGTGCGCCGCGTCCAGGCCTGGTCGTCGGACTTTCATATCGCTGGCGACGCGAGACGTACCCACCGGTCGTCGGCCCCATCTTCTCCTACCGCCCCCCGTAGGCACGTTCCATCTCAGCGATGTCGATCTTCTTCATCTGGAACATCGCTTCCATGACCCGCTTCGACTTGCCGGGATCCTGATCCTGGATCATCTTGAACAATGCCGATGGGACGATCTGACACGACAAACCGAACTTGTCCTTCAGCCAGCCGCATGGTCCTTCCTCGCCGCCGGCGGTGAGCCGGACCCACAAGGCGTCTTCACCGAAGCGATCTCGCTGCTGGTACATTGCGACACTCAGAAGGAAGTCGAACTGCGGGCCCCCGTTCAGCGCGATGAACTCCTGCCCCTCGAGCTGGAAGGTGATGGTCATGACCGACCCCTTGGGTCCGGGTCCCGCGTCTCCGTATCGAGTCACGGAGTAGTGCCTCGCTGCCTCCTCGGCCTGTGATCTTCTGCTGGCACGGCATCGGTCATCCTCCTCTGTATCTGCATAACGCACCGCATGAATTCGTCATCGACCACGTGCCGGTGGCTCGGGCCGGTCGCTCTTCACGTCGAACACGCGGTTGAAGCGGGCGCGGTAGTTTTCCTGCGCCGCGCTCGCGGCGAGTTCGATCAGTTGTTCTTCGGGAAAGTGCCGGCGCAGCTCGGCATAGAGTTCATCGCTGACGTTCGACGGGGTGTCGGCCATCGCGTCCGCCATGCGCAGCAGTGCGGCCTCCGGCGGCGCGGCGGAAACGTCGCAGCCGTGGCCCGATGCTCCCGAGTTCAAGGTCACGACGCTGTCGTACACCATGAGTCTGATGCCGCCGTACATCGTCAACGACCTCGGGCTGCGGAAGCACGGCTACAAGATCAATCCTCTCGGGATGGGCTACCTGCCGCACCCCGACGGCCGCTCGATCATCGACAGCGGCACCAACCCCTCGACCTACGCCTCGTACGGTCAGTTTTCCAAGAAGGACGGCGAGCGGATCGGTCCCTACTACGAGTGGATCGGGCGCCTTGCGGCGATCATGCACCCGCTGCTGGACCACACCCCGCCGCATCTCGGCTCGCTCAAGCTGCGGGACATCAAGGACGTGGCGATGCTCGCCTGGACACTCAAGAAGCGCGGGGCGATCGGCGAACAGACCGTCGCCGACATCACGCGTCTGTTCACCATGAGCTGCACCGACCTGCTCGACCGCTGGTTCGAGAGCCCTGTCGTCAAGGGGATGCTGTCGATCAACGGCATCATCGGCACCTGGGCCGGGCCGTTCGCCCCGGGCACCGCCTATGTGCTGATGCACCACTCGACCGGTCAGGAGACGGAAGGACAGGTGGCCTCGTGGGGGATGCCCGAGGGCGGGATGGGGGCCGTGGCCGACGCGATCCGGCGCGCAGCGGAAGCGTTCGGCGCCGCGGTCCGGGTGAACGCGCCCGTGGAGAAGGTGCTGATCAAGGGCGGCCGCGTCACCGGAGTGGTGGTCAAGGGGGGCGAGGAGATCGCGGCCCCTCTCGTGGTCACCACCTGCCACCCGCAGATCACCTTCCTGCGTCAAATCGACCGCAAGGAGCTGCCGTCCGATTTCGTGGCCGACATCGAGAACTGGCGGTCGCGCTCGGGGACGGTGAAAATCAACCTGGCGCTGGCGGAGCTTCCGGAGTTCACCGCCAATCCCGGGTTCAACCCCGACGTGCACGGCGGCGCCATCTCGATCCTCGACGACATCGATTATCTCGAGCGCGCTTTCCAGGATGCGCGCTCCGGCAGGCCGGCGGCGCGGCCGTTCTCGGACTGCGAGATCCCGACGGTGTTCGACAAGACTCTCGCGCCCCCCGGCCGGCACATCATGTCGATGTTCACCCAGTGGGTGCCGGAGACCTGGAGCCGCGAGCCGCACCGCGCCGAGCTCGAGGCCTACGCCGATAGGCTGATCGACCGCTTCCACCGGGTGGCCCCGAACTTCAAGGGCTCGATCCTGCACCGCCAGATCATCGGCCCGTACGACATGGAGCACGACTACCACATCCTCGGCGGCAACATTTTCCACGGCGAGCTGACCGTCGATCAGCTCTTCCATCTGCGCCCCGCCGTCGGCTACGCCGACTACCGGACTCCGATCCGCGGCCTGTACCAGGCGTCGTCGGCCACCCACGCGGGTGGCGGCGTCAACGGCCTGCCCGCCCACCACGCCGTGCGCGAGATGCGCAGGGACGGCGCGCTCCGGACCTGACCGCCGCCCGCGCGGTGTCGCACGGAGACAACCCGTCGAACGCGGCCCGGTGGCGGACTCCGGGCCGCAATGACGGGCGCGATCCCTCAGCAGACTGCAAATCCCTCCTGGGGTCAGGTTTGACCTGAACGGCGCGCTCGCGTATTCTTCGCGCAGATTCCGACTCGTCTTCATCACGACCGGTTTGGCCATGTACACCTCTGGACCACGCAACTTGCGCCGCGCGGCAGTGTTCCTCGTCGTCATCGCGACGTTCCCTGGCTCGGCGTTCCTGTCAGGGACGCCGGACCGAACGGGGACCGAAGCGGCCGCTCCGCCGACGATCGAGGTCATCGGAGAGCTGATTCGGACCGGGCACTATCCCGAGGCGGAGGCCGCCGCCCGCCAGCTCCTTCCCCAAGTCGAGGCGGCGCACGGGCCAGCTTCCATTCAGGTGGCGGCGCTCCTTGATCTTCTGGTGGAGGCCCTGTGGCAAGGCGGAAGGGCCAAAGGGCCCGATACGCGCGCCCTGGCGGAGCGCGCGCTCGCGATCAAGGAGCAGGTCGACGGTCCGTCACATCCCGGAGTGGCCGTCAGCCTGAACGCCTTGGCGATGGTGCTCAAGGAGCAGGGTGAGTTCGCGCAGGCGAGAAGCCTTTACGAGCGCGCCCTGCGCATAAGAGAGCAGACGTTCGGTCCGGACGACCCGCGGGTCGCCGACAGCCTGCACAGTCTGGCCGGGGTGCTTCTGCGATCGGGTGATTACGAGGCGGCGCTCCCTCTGTACCGGCGGGCGCTGGCGCTGCGCGAGAAGGTGCTCGGCCCGGACCATGCCGACGTCGCCAAGAGTCTCAACAATCTGGCGCTCCTGCTCTGGAACATGGGCGAGTATGTCGAGGCCGGGCCGCTTTACGAACGCGCCCTTCACATCCTCGAGAAGCTCCTCGGCAGCGACCACCCCCTCGTGGCCAGGGGTCTCGCCAACTCCGCCCTCAACCTTTGGAGCATGGGAGACTACGACGGAGCGAAGCCCCTGTACGAGCGCGCCCGCACCATTCTGGAAAAGAAGCTGGGACCCGAAAACGCCGACGTCGCGACGGTGATCGACTATCAGGCTCTGTTGTTCCACGACGCGGGAGATGATGGCCAGGCGCGGGTGCTGTACAGGAAAGCCCAGGCCATCTTCGAGCACGCGCTGGGCGACGACCCCAGGCTGGCCGAAAGCCTGCACAACCTCGCGGTCCTCGAGCGGGACGCAGGGGAACTCGACGAGGCCAGGCGGCTGTTCGACCGTTCTCTGGCGATCCTGGAGAAGGTGGATGGCCCCGGGCACCCGGATGTGGCGAAGGGTCTCAACGCGCTGGGGCTGCTGCTCCGGGACGCGGGCGACGAGGACGGCGCCCGGTCGGTCCTTGAGAGGGCTCTGCGCATCCGGCAAGACACCTACGGTCCCGATCATCCCGCCGTGGGCGAGACGCTTCTCAACCTGGCGGAGGTCCTGGACGCCGGGGGAGATCCGGCCGGGGCGCTGAATGCGGCCCTGCTCGCTGAAAGGATCGGCCGGGAGCATCTTCGACATTCGGTGCGGGGGCTCGCCGAGCGTCAGGCCCTCGGGTACGCCGCGGTCCGGACCTCGGGCCTCGGACTGGCCCTGTCCCTGGCCGCGGAGGCGGTCGACCCGGACGCACGCCGCAAGGTCTGGGATGTCTTCACTCAATCGCGGGCGTTGGTCCTGGATGAGATGGCTGCGCGACACCGCGCGGTGCACGGTGTCCAGGACAGCGCGGTCGAGCAGCTGGCACAGTCCCTCGACTCGACTCGTCGCCGACTGGCGACTCTGGCGATTCGCGGCCCGGAGGGGGAGTCCCCGGAAGTCTATCGACGGCTCATGGACGAGGCCCGGCGGGAGGAGGAGGACGCGGAGCGCTCCCTGGCGTTGCGGAGCGTCGCGTTCCGTCACGATCAGGCCAGGGCTGGCGTCGGTCTGGCGGACATTCTCGCCGCCCTGCCTCCAGACAGCGCGCTTGTGGCGTACGCCTACCGCGGTGCCGTGGAGAGGCCGGGGCCCCCGAGGGGCGCGCGCCCTGAGTCGCGCGGCGAGGGTCCATCCTATCTGGCATTCGCCATGGGGCCCCATGAGGAAAATCCGTCGCTCGTGCGTCTCGGGTCGGCGCGTGAAATCGACGGGCTCGTGCGGCGCTGGAGGGAGGCCGTCGGGACCGCTCCAGGGGTCGTGCGGGTGGCGCGCCGGCGCTCCGAAGATGACTACAGGCAGGCGGGAGAGGTGCTCCGCCGGGTGATCTGGGACCCGCTCGTGCCGCATCTCCAGGGCGCGCGGCGGATTTTCGTCGTGCCCGATGGCTCGATCAGCCTGGTCAACCTCGCGACCCTTCCCGAGGGAGACGCGTACCTGCTGGAATCCGACGCGGTGATTCATTACCTCTCGGCCGAGCGGGACCTGGTACATCCGTACGAGGAGCCGGCGCCAGGCGAAGGCCTGCTCGTCGTCGGAGCTCCCGACTTCGACGCGCCGGCTTCCTCGAGTCCGATCAGCCCTCAGAGCGCCGCCAGGAGGCCCCCGGCGCGCGCCCGGGATGGAGGAGCGCGCCGCGACGGGAGCTCCTCTGCGCCGGAGCTGGATCGGGGGCTTGAACCCCATTGCGCCGATTTCCGATCCATGCACTTCAGCCCCCTGCCCGGAGCTCGTGCTGAGGCCGAGGAGGTGGCCGCGGCCTGGCGCAGGGGCGGCGCGCGGAGTGGTGCCACAGGCGGGGTCCTGCGCCTGACGGGATCGGCGGCCGGCAAAGCGGCATTCAAACAGGCCGCGGCGGGGCATCGGGTGCTGCACGTGGCGACGCACGCCTTCTTTCTCGATGATCTGTGTCCGTCGGCTCTCACGAGCGGTCCCGCCACGCCCTCCCGGGAAGCTGGGCCGCCGCCGCCCGTGAAGGGGGACAGCCCCTTGCTGTTGTCGGGGCTGGCCCTGTCGGGCGCGAACCGGCGGGTCGCTCCTGGAAGCCCTGTGGATGCGGACGATGATGGCATCTTGACGGCCGAGGAGATCGCGTCCTTGGACCTTTCAGGCATGGAGTGGGTCGTCCTGTCCGCGTGCCAGACCGGGATCGGAAGAATCCAGGCGGGCGAGGGAGTGCTGGGTCTGAGGCGTGCTTTCCGCGTCGCGGGTGCCAGAACCCTCATCATGAGCCTGTGGCGCGTGGAGGACGAGGCGGCCAGGGAATGGATGAAGCGCCTCTACAAGAGCCGGCTCTCGGGACTGTCGACCGCGGACGCTGTCCGGCAAGCGAGCCTGAGTGTGCTTCGCGATCGCCGGCGCTCGGGAGGGACGACGCATCCTTTCTATTGGGGGGCGTTCGTAGCTGACGGTGACTGGAGATGAGGGCGGGAGGCTAGGGGACGGTGGCGAAGCTGCTCTCGAACAGCGGGCTACCCGGCTTGCGCGGGCTGACCAGACGGAGCCGATATACGCCGGGCGAAAGCTCGCTCGCCGGGACCGTGAAGATGACGGCCCCCTGAGGTGAATCGAGGTAGTCCCGGATCCGGCGACCCGCGAGTTCCCATGCATGGATCGTCCGCTCCTTGGCGAGGATCTCAAAACGGTACGGCTCTTCAGACCGACTGATCGACCGTCCGTCGGGCGCGATCGCAAGGTGGATCAAAGGCCGGTCCACCTTGATCGTGAGCCGGGAGGTCGGGCCGGCATCCCGCATGGCCCCGACCAGGAAGTTCAAGTCGATCGGCTCGGCCGGCGCGACCGACCGGCGCAGGTCGTCGAGCTTCAGGTCGTACGCCTCGGTCAGTTGCCGCATGCGCGCCTGCTCGTCCGACTGCGCACGCGCCTCCGCCTGGCGCGCGCGCTCGGCGTCGCCGGCCGCCCGAGGCAAGCGGTACAGCCCCAGGAAGGCCGGGTATCCCATCACCGCCACTGCGAGCCCCGTCGCCACGGCGGCCGCCAGCGCCGGGCGTCGCACATCGAGGAGCGCCAAGGCGTTCCCGAGCAGGTTCCGCAGCCAGCCGGCCCGCCCCGCTGACTCCGCCTCCCGCGTGAGGCGTACGTCGGCCGCACAGCCGGGGCAGGAGCGCAGGTGCGACGCCAGGCGCGCCAGATCTTCTGTCTGCAGATCGTCCGAGCGCAGGGCAAAGCGGACGATTTCGGCGCTTGATGGATGGGCGGCCCCCGACCTCGAGGAGTCCGATCTGGGCGCTCCGAGCAGGCGCTCGTAAGTCTCGGCCGTGGCGCGGCATTCCGTGCATGTGCTGAGATGGGATCGCGCCTGGGCGGCGACACCCGCGTCGAGCCGGTCGTGTGACAGGTCAGGAAGAAGCAGGACCGCTTCATCGTGAGTCAAGATCGGCCACCTTCGCGGCCGCCGGGCCGCGGGCTCTGTTTCCTGGTGAACGCCTCACGCGCCTCCCTCAGGCATTCGTACATCTGGGTCCTGAGGGCTCCTTCGCTGCGCCCGAGACGTCTTGCGATCTGCCCGTAGGTCAGGTTCTCGCCCGCGTGCATCCTGAACAATACGCGGCATGCAGGGCGCATGTCGCGCAGCACCTCGGAGGCCAGGTCCAGCTCCTCCTGTTCCGCCAGCCTCTGATCGGCCGGCACCGACCCGTCAGGCAGGGCCGGATCGATCGGGTCCTGTGCTCGCCGCCGCCTCAGCCAGTCGACGCAACGGCGGTAAGCGATCGAGCGCACGAAGGCCTCGAAACCGTGGCTGAAGGCGAAGCCGGGGCGCGCCAGCGCCTGGCAGGTCTCGAGCAGAGTCTCCTGCACCAGATCGTGCCGTTCCTCGGACGGCACGCGGTAGCCGCGGAACCGCACGACACGACCGACGGTCGTCTCG
This sequence comes from Acidobacteriota bacterium, assembly GCA_003223145.1. GTDB lineage: Bacteria > Acidobacteriota > Polarisedimenticolia > Gp22-AA2 > Gp22-AA2 > Gp22-AA3. Next base: position 1,205 of record QHXY01000152.1, on the reverse strand, counting down.
ACCCAGCGGACCACCGCCGCCTCGCCGAGCAGGAAACGGCGCGCCAGGTCCTCGTCGGTGTCGGCGGCGCGATCGATCGGCCGTGGCCGCGACGGTTCCAGCGCTCGCGACTCCGGTCGCGATTCGGTTCCGCCCGGGGAGACGGGGGCGCTCACGGCTGTCGGAAACGGCCCCACGGCTCCCGCCATGCAGCCAACGAGCGATGACGCTGGTGCGGCCAGCGCTCTGGAAACAGTGGAGATTTCATGAACGCAGTCTGCCCGCAGTCTATCACGGGACTGCGCCCAACGCCGGCCTGAGAGCCGCTCTCTCACGCTGAGTCTCCCTGTGCTCACACTGGTACAGTCGCGGCACACGCGGGCGCGTCAGCCACAAATGTGACCGCGGACACTCGCCCGCAAAAGCGACCTCCCGGCGCCGGCGCTCGCCGATCGGCTGACGATCGCCGCACTGGCGCGACCGATCCGATGTGGAATGTCAAAACCTGCGTTCGGATCGTCCATTTCCGAGGAGAACCTCATGATCAGACAAACGCGCGAGCCCCATGGGATCGGCACCGCAACCGGGTCAACGCCGGTCAGTCAGGGCCGCAAGTGCGCGCGCGCCGCGCTCCGCACTCTCGCGCTCGTCCTGGGCATCCTGCTCACGGGCGGCGTCGGCTATACACAGAAGATGGTCCGCAACGTGACGCCGGCGGCCTGGCAGGCGGCCGACGTACGCTGGAACCGCGACGTCAATCCGCACAACAAGATCGACGATCAGATCGACGCGTCCGGCGATCCGACCTTCGACGTGATGGTCAACTACAAACGCTGCGTCGAGGACGCCGACATCACGTTCCTGGGCAGCCTCAGCGCGGGCAGCAAGGTGCAGCGCAGGAGCCGGTACATCCCGTCGATCGCCGTGGGAGGGCTCACCAAGGCGGACGTGCAGAGGGTCGCGGCGCTTGCCGACGTCGCGTTCGTCGAGCGGCAGGTCGTCTACCACACGACTCTCGGCACGAGCGTCCCGAACCTGCGGGTGACGTCCGGCTTCTATACTCCGGACACGGTCCAGGACGCCTTTCCGGGGATCGACGGGACGGGGACGAACATCGCCATTATCGACTCGGGCGTCGACGATCCGGGGGGCCCCGGTACCATTCATCTTGGATTGCCCACGGCGGTGGCGGGATACAACGCCTTGACGGGGATTCTGGGGAATCC
>QHXY01000021.1:527-12354 GCA_003223145.1 Acidobacteriota bacterium | reverse complement strand
TGTCGTCGCGTCGGCGCTCGCCCTTCTCTGCTGGGCGCCGATGGCACAGGCGGCATCCAAGACCGCGGCATCGAAGAACCCGGCCGACTCGGCGGCGGGGGAGGAGATGATCCTCTTCCAGGAGCTGCCGTCGGTCTTCGGGGCGTCCAAATACGAGCAGAAGCCGAGCGAGGCCCCCGCCTCGATCAGCATCATCACCGCGGACGAGATCCAGAGATACGGCTACCGCACCCTGTCGGAGATCCTCCGGAGCGTCCGGGGTCTCTTCACGACGTACGACCGGAACTACTCCTACATCGGGGCGCGTGGCTTCGACCGGCCGGGGGACTACGACACGCGCATCCTGCTCCTGCTCGACGGGCACCGGGTGAACGACAACGTCTACGACCAGGCGTCGGTGGGCACGGAGTCGCTCGTCGACGTGGACGCCATCGACCGCGTGGAGGTCATCCGGGGACCGAGCTCCTCCCTGTATGGCACCGACGCTTTCTTCGCCGTGATCAACGTCATCACCCGATCGGGCCGGGATCTGAACGGCAAGGAGTTTGCCGCGGCAGGGGGGAGCTATTCGACGGCTGAGGGCCGGGCGGCTTACGGCGCCAGGCTCGACAACGGGGTCGAGACGTACGTGAGCGGCTCCTACTACGACAGCGGCGGGCAGAACCTGTTCTACCCCGAGTTCGACAGCCCGGCGACCAATAACGGGTGGGCAAAACACTCCGACGGCGACACCTTCGAGCGCCTGTTCGGCAAGGTGTCGTTCGGGAACTATCGCGTCGAGGCCGGTTATTCGAACCGGGACAAGCAGATCCCGACCGCGTCGTTCGGGACGCTGTTCAACGACTCCCGGGCCCGGACCATCGACGAGCGGGCCTTCCTCGATCTGAAGTACGACCGCGCTCTGACGCCATCGTCGCGTCTCGTGGGATCGGCCTCTTACGACGGCTACTGGTACAAGGGCGACTATCCCTATACCACCACGGGCCTGTCGAAGGACTATGGGTATGGACGCTGGTGGACCGGCGAGATGCAGTCGATCACCACAACGCGCGGGCGCCAGAAGGTGATCGCCGGCACGGAGATTCGGTATAACGCCCGGCAGGAGCAGGGATACTACGACACCAATCCGTATTTCCTCTATCTGCACGACAGCCGGCAATCGTCGATCTGGGCCCTGTACCTGCAGGACGAGTTCCGCCCGCGCGCCGATCTCATCCTGAACGTCGGGGTGCGGCACGACAACTACGACACCTTCGGAGGCACCACCAACCCGCGGCTGGGCGTGATCTATTCGGTCCGGGATGCGACGACCCTGAAATTCCTCTTTGGCCAGGCGTTCCGCGCGCCCAATGTGTACGAGCTCTACTACGACGACGGTGGCAACTCGCAGAAGGCCAACCCGAACCTCAGGCCCGAGACCATCCGCACCTACGAGATCGCCCTCGAGCACCGCTTCGGCGATCGGCTGCGGAGCGTCGCCTCGGTGTACCACTACGGCATCACCGACCTGATCACGATCGGGACCGATCCGGCGGACGGGCTCGACGTGTTCCAGAATGTCAACCGGGTCAAATCGAACGGCGTCGAGCTCGAGCTCGAGGGGGCCTTCACGCGGCGTCTCGAAGGCCGCCTCAGCTACGCGCTGCAGCGCAGCGTGGACGTCTCGAGCGGGCAGGAGCTGACCAACTCGCCACGGCACCTCGCCAAGGCGAACCTCACGGCGCCGCTCCTTTCCGACAGGCTCCTTCTGAGCGCGGAGGCGCAGTACATGAGCCGCCGCGAAACGCTGTCCGGCGAGGCGACGGGAGGCTTCACCGTGGTGAACCTCAACCTCCTGACCCGGAACTGGAAAAAGGGCCCCTCGGTTTCGTTGGGCATCTTCAACCTGTTCGACAGGCGCTACGGCGACCCGGGCAGCGCCGAGCACCTTCAAGAGGTCATTCCCCAGGACGGACGCAATTACCGGGTCCAGGTGAGATACGAGTTCTAGGAGCGACTCGGGGTGCGCCAGCCCTTCGTGATCTCGAGCGGAATCGTCCTCGCAGCGGCGGCGCTGCTCGCGAGGCCGGGGGATTCCGGGGCCGCCGTCCCGGCCGGTGCGACCCTGCGCATCGCGGCGATCGTCAGCCAGGACGCAGGCCCGTACGAGGAGGCGCTGGGCGGCTTCCGGAGCCACCTCGAGCAGCAGGGGCTGAAGACACAGATCGACCTCTATCCCCTGCACGGAGATGCCGCGGCCGCGTCGCCGGCGCTGCAGCGGGCGCGGCAGGACCGGGTCGATCTGATACTGGCTCTGGGTTCGCTGGGCACCCAGGCCGCGGTGCACGAGGCGCAGGACGTGCCGGTTCTGGCCGGCCTGGTGCTCACGGCGGACGACCTGGGCCGATCGGCCAACGTCACGGGGGTGGTTCTGGAGTTTCCGGTCGAGACGGAGCTGCGCTGGCTGCAGCGACTGCTGCCGCGGCAGCGCAACATCGGCGTCCTGTTCAATCCCATGGAAAACCAGGGACGGATCGACGCCGCCGCGCGCGCGGCCAAGGCGATGGGACTCAACCTGTTCGCCCGCAAAGTCGAGTCTCCGAAAGATCTCCCCGGTGCGCTGGACAGCCTCAACAACCGGGCCGATGTGCTGTGGGGCGTGGCGGATCAGATCGTGCTGAATCCGCAGACGGTCAAGCCGATCCTGCTGTTCTCGCTGCGCAATCGCATCCCGTTCGTCGGCCTGTCGGCGACCTGGGTGAAGGCGGGGGCGCTGTATGCGCTGGACCGTGACTACGACGACATCGGCCGGCAGCTCGGCGAAATGGCCGTGAAGATCGTGCAGGGTGCCGCGCCGGGGGCGCTGCAGCCCGCGCCGCCGCGCAAGGTCGTGTACTGCGTCAACCGGCGGACCGCGCGGTTGTTGAAGCTGGACTTCCAGGACAGCGTGCTGCAGGGGGCGCAGGCGGTGATCGATTGAGGAGACCCACCGGGACCATGAAGATCGGGCTGGCCACCAAGTTCAACGCGCTGATCGTCGCCTCGATCCTCGCGACGATCCTGGGGACCGGCGCCCTCACCGTGCGCGAGCAGATCGCCGCCGGCTACCGCCAGCTCCTCTCGGACGGGGCGGCGGTGGCGGTCATGGTGTCGCAGAACTGCGAGTACGCCGTCTACACCGAGAACCGGGACGCGTTGCAGAAGGTGGTCGAGGGCCTGGACGCCTATCCGTCGGTGGCCTACGCGCGATTCGCCGACCGGCGCGACAGGTCCCTGATCGAAAGGGCCTTCCACGCGAGCGCGGTGCCGGCCCTCGTGCATCACACCCAGAGCGTCGAGGGGACCCGGGCGACGTTCGGAGCGTTCACCGACCGCCTCGACGGGCGCCGGTACATCGATGTCATCGTGCCGGTCATGGGAGCCCGCAAGCAGGGCGAGTCGGCGCTGTTCGGCGACGAGAGCGCGCCGAAGCAGGGCGGGGAGGTCATCGGCTACGTGGAGATCGGCCTGAGCCGGGAGGGGACGCAGCAGAGACTGCGTGCCTTCCTGCGGTACGCCACCGCCTCGGCGGCGATCTGCGTTCTCGTTTTCGTGGCCGCGACCATCTTCCTGACCCGCAAGATCACCTCCCCGATCCGCTCGCTGGTGGAGGCGACGCGGGCCGTCGCCGAGGGGCGGCTGGATCATACGATCGAGGTGAAGACGCGCGACGAGCTGCGCGAGCTGGGGACGTCGTTCTCCGCCATGCTCGGGAGGCTGCGGGAATCCAGGGAGCAGGTGGAGAGCGCCCAGGCGACGCTCGAACGGAAGGTCGAGGAGCGCACGCACGAGCTCGAGACGGCGACGAGGAGGGCGGTCGAGCTGGCCAGCCAGGCCGAGAGCGCCAACCACGCCAAGTCCCAGTTCCTGGCGAACATGAGCCATGAGATCCGCACGCCGATGAACGGAGTCATCGGCATGACCGACCTCATCCTGGACACCGAGCTGACCGCGAAGCAGCGGAAATTCGCCGAGACGGTGCGCACCTCGGCGGAATCGCTCCTCGGCGTGATCAACGACATCCTGGATTTTTCCAAGATCGAGGCAGGGAAGCTGGAGCTGGAGATGGTCGATTTCGACCTGCGCCAGACCGTCGAGGACGTGTGCGATCTCCTGGCGGAGCGCGCCCACGGCAAGGGGCTGGAGCTGGCATGCGTCATCCACGACGGTGTCGCGACGCAGGTGCGGGGAGACCCCGGCAGGCTGCGCCAGGTCCTGATCAATCTGGCCGGCAACGCCGTCAAGTTCACCGAGCAGGGTGAGGTCGTCGTGCGGGTGACCTCCGACGCGCAGGGCCCGGACACCGCCACCCTGCGCTTCGAGGTCTCGGACACCGGGATCGGCATCTCGGCGGAGGCCCGCGAGCGGATCTTCAGCGCCTTCACGCAGGCCGACGGGTCGACCACGCGCAGGTACGGGGGGACCGGCCTCGGCCTGGCGATCGCCCGGCAGCTCGCCGCGATGATGGGAGGCTCGATCGGCGTGCAGAGCGAGCCGGGCAAGGGCTCGACCTTCTGGTTCACCGCCCGCTTCGGACGGCAGCGTCCTGGCGCCCGGCGCGCCGGCGCGCCGCGGCGGAACCTGCAGGGGCTGCGGGTGCTCATCGTGGACGACAACGGCACGAATCTCGACCTGCTGCACCACCAGGTGTCCTCGTGGGGGATGCGGGACGGCTGCGCCGAGAGCGGCGCGCGGGCGCTCGACATGCTGCGCGAGGCGGCCGGACGCGGGCAACCCTACGACATCGCCATCCTCGACATGATGATGCCCGGCATGAACGGGCTGGAGCTGGCGCAGCGCATCAAGTCCCAGGGCTCGATCGCCTCGGTGCGTCTGGTGCTCCTGACCTCGGTCGGGCTGCGCGGCGACGCGGTCGAGGCGCGGCGGGCGAAGATCGAGGGCTACCTCAGCAAGCCGGTGCGACAGTCGGACCTGTACAACTGCCTGGCGACGGTCATGGGACGCGAGGCGGACGGCACGCTCCTGATCACCCGGCACACCCTGTCGGAGAGGCCCCCGCGTCTGCATGGCCGCATCCTTCTGGCCGAGGACAACCCGGTGAACCAGGAGGTGATCCTGGCGATGGTCGAGTCCCTGGGCTGCGGCGTCGACATCGCGGCCGACGGTCAGGAGGCCCTGGAGAAGCTCGCCGGAGGCGTCTACGACCTGGTGCTGATGGACTGTCAAATGCCGGTGAAGGACGGACTGGAGGCGACCGCCGAGCTCCGCCGCCGCGAGAGCGCCGCGGGCGGCAGCCGTCTGCCGGTCGTCGCGCTGACCGCCAACGTCATGGAAGGGGACCGTGAGCGTTGCCTGGCGGCGGGCATGGACGACTACCTGAGCAAGCCGCTGCGGCGCGAGGTCCTGGAGGCGGCCCTCGCGAAATGGCTGGCCATCGACAAGGACAACGGCGGCTCGTCTCCGGCAGCGCGGCTCGACGCGAAGAGACCGGCCGCCCGCGGGACGTCGGCGCTTACCGTGGCGGGCACGCCCGCGTCTCCGGTGCCGCTGGCGCAGGAGCCGGCGGGCGAGCCCGGCCCGATCGACATGAAGACACTCGAAAGCATGAGGACGGTCCAGCAGAAGGGCCGCACCGACCTCGTGGTTCGGGCGGTCAGTCTCTACCTGAAATCCTCGCCGGAGCAGATCAGGGAGCTGCACGACGCGGTCGACCGGAACGAGGCGGCCGTGCTGAACAGGCTGGCGCACAGCCTCAAATCGAGCAGCGCCATGGTCGGGGCCCTGCGTCTGTCCCAGCTGTGCGGTCATCTGGAGGCGCAGGCGCGCGACGCCCGTCTCGATTCCGCCGCCGAGCGCGTGGTCGAGATCGAAACGGAGTTCGCGCGCGTGGTCCGGGCCCTCGAGGCGCTCGGTCAGGGGGGTGAATCGTGAGCGGACCGGACGCACCGGAGAAGCGGACCCTCATTCTCGTCGTGGACGACGACACGGCGATCCGCGAGCTCGTTCGCGAGGCCCTGGAGCACTTCCAGTTCGCGGTCGTGGAGGCCCGCAATGGCAGGGACGGAGTCGCGTCGTTCACGGCCCACAAGCCGGACCTCGTGTTGATGGACGTCCGCATGCCGGAAATGGACGGCTTCCAGGCAACCGCGGCGCTGCGGCAGATCCCGGCCGCGGCCACGACCCCGATCCTGATCCTCACGGGTCTCGACGACACCGACTCGATCCGCAGGGCCTACGAGGCCGGCGCGACCGATTTCGCCTCGAAGCCGATCAACCTGTTCGTGCTGGGCCACCGCGTGCGCTACATGCTGCGGGCCAAGCGGACGGTCGACGATCTGCGCGAGAGCGAGGCGCGTCTGGCGCACGCGCAGCGCATCGCGCGGCTCGGCAACTGGGAGCGGGAGCTGAAGTCGGGACGGATGCGCTGGTCGGACGAGATGTACCGGATTTTCGGGGTCGACCCGAAGACGTTCACGCCCAATCTGCAGGCCTACCTCGAGCTCATGCAGTCGCAGGACAGGGAGCTGGTGGCCCGCGCCACGGGCGAGGCGGTACGCCAGGAGGGGCCGTACAGCTTCGACGCGCGCATCGTGATGCCCGACGGGGCCGTCCGCCATGTGCACGAGCAGGCCGAGATCGTGCTCGACGAAGACGGCACGCCCCTGCGGCTCTCCGGCACGACCCAGGACATCACGGAGCGCAAGCAGACCGAGGACCAGATCCGATTCCTGGCGTATTACGACGGTCTGACCCGCCTGCCCAACCGGGCGCTGTTCATGGAGCGGCTCAACCAGGCCCTGGCCGCAGCGCAGCGACAGGGCCGGACACTGGCGATGCTCTTCCTGGACCTGGACCGGTTCAAGCGGATCAACGACACGCTGGGCCACACCTTCGGCGACCGCCTGCTGCAGGCCGTCTCCGAACGGCTGAAGAAGTGCCTGCGCAGCACCGACACGATCGCCCGCGGCGACCCGCTGACCAGCAGCGACAGCGTCGCGCGCCTGGGTGGCGACGAGTTCATCGTCACGATCACCGACATCGCGCGCGGCGAGGACGCGGCGAAGATCGCGCACCGCGTTCTCGACTCCCTGAACGAGCCGTTCAAGCTGGAGGAGCACGAGGTGGTGGTCACGGGCAGCATCGGCATCAGCCTGTTTCCGCACGACGGCGCCGATGTCGAGACCCTCTTGAAGAACGCCGACTCGGCGATGTATCACGCCAAGGACGCCGGGCGGGGGACCTACCAGTTCTACAGCAAGTCGATGAACGCCGCCGCGTTCCAGCGACTGGCTCTGGAGAACGCCCTGCGCAAGGCCCTGGAGCGCGAGGAGTTCATGCTCTACTTCCAGCCCCAGGTGGACGTGTCCACCGGGGCGATCTTCGGCGTCGAGGCGCTGATCCGCTGGAAGCACCCCGATCTCGGCATGGTCTCGCCCGCCGACTTCATCCCCCTCGCGGAGGAGACCGGGCTCATCCTGCCGATCGGTGAGTGGGTCCTGCGCGCCGCCGGGACGCAGGGCAAGGCATGGCAGGACGCCGGGTTCGGACCGCTGATCGTGGCGGTGAACCTCTCGGGCCGCCAGTTCCGGCAGCAGCAGCTCGTGCAGACGGTCGAGGAGGCGCTGCAGGCCACCGGATTCGATCCGCACTGCCTGGAGCTGGAGATCACCGAGAGCATCCTGGTGCAGAGCGTCGACGACACCCTCACGACGCTGAAGCGGGTCCGGGCCATGGGCCTGCGCGTCTCGGTCGATGATTTCGGCACGGGGTACTCGTCGCTGACCTACCTCAGGCGCTTTCCGATCGACACGCTCAAGATCGACCAGTCGTTCACCCGCGACATCGCCACCGACGCCGGCGATGCGGCCATCACGGCGGCGATCATCGCCATGTCCCAGGGCCTGAAGATGGCGGTCATCGCGGAGGGAGTGGAGACCGAGGAGCAGCGCGATTACCTGCTGCAGAGGGGCTGCCGGCTGATGCAGGGCTACCTGTTCGGCAGGCCCGTCCCGGCCGACCAGTTCCGGCTGCTGCTCGAGAAGCAGGCATCCGGACAGAAGCGGCCCGCCCGGGCCGCCACCCGGCGCCGGGCCGCCAGGTAAATCCGATCAGGCGAGCAGCGGGGCGACCTCGCGGAAGGCACGCAGGGTGGTCTCGACGTCGTCATCCGAGTGCTGTACGGAGACGGTCCAGATGTCCTCCGGGCCCTGCGCCTGAGGCAGGACGCCGCGGTTCAGCATGCCGATCCAGAACCTCTGCCACTTGTCGAGCCGCGTGCGCTTGAAATCCGCGACGCCGTGGACCGGTCCGCGGCTGAAGAACATCGAGCCCGACGCCCCGGCTGTCACGACGTGCGCCTCCAGACCCGCCCGCGCGATGATCTCCCGGTAGCCGTCGGCGAGCGTCTGGTTGACGGCGAACATCCGGTCGTAGTTTCCCGGCGTGAGGACCTCGGTCAGGGTGGCATGGGCGGCGGCGAGCCCCACGTGGTTGGCGGCGTAGGTGCCGACGTGCTTGACGTTGCGCGTCTCGATCCCCTCCATGAGGTCGCGCCGCCCGCCGAACAGGCCGATCGGGAAGCCGCCGCCGATCGACTTGGCCATGGCGACCAGATCCGCCGGCACCCCGAAGTATTCGCCGGCGCCTAGCAGCCCGAGCTTGCAACCCATCTTCACCTCGTCGTAGATCAGGACGGCGCCCTCGCGATCGCACAGATCGCGGACCCCCTGCAAGAACCCCTGGCGCGGCAGCAGGACCCCGAGGTTGAACACGACCGGCTCCAGGATCAGGGCGGCGATCTCCCCCGGGTGCTCGTGGAACGCGGCCCGTACGCTCTCGAGGTCGTTGTACTCGGCGAGGCAGGTCTTCGAGACCAGGGCGCGCGGGATGCCGGCGCTGTAGATCTCCTGGCCCATCCACTCGGGAGCGCCGGCCGGCAGGTCGGTCTCGGGCTTCCCGAGCCAGAACTCCGGGCCGTTGCCGTGGTAGCAGGCGTCGAACTTCAAGACGGAGTCCCGACCGGTTGCGGCGCGCGCCACGCGCACCGCGAACTGCGTCGCCTCGGAGCCCGTGTTGACGAAACGCACCAGATCCAGACGGAAGCGCTCGCACACGAGGGCCGCCAGGTCGGCGGTGCGTGGATGGGGGTAGCAGGTCATCGTGCCGCTCCCGACCTGCCGGCGCACGGCCTCGATTACCGCCGGGTGAGCGTGGCCGGCGAGCAGGGTCGATTGCGCCAGGCCCCAGTCGATGTACTCGTGGCCGTCCACGTCCAGGACGCGCGAGCCGCGCGCCGAGCGCAGGAAGAGCGGGTGCGGGTCCATCATGCGGAAGTTGCTGCACACGCCGGCCGGGAGATGGCGCCGGGCGCGCTCCAGCTCCGAGAGGGAGCCGGCGGTGCGCGCGTAGAACCGGCGCATCTCTCCGGCGAACGGGTCCGCGGCGGGGAGGGGCGCGACTGGCGTCGGCGGCTGTGTAGATCTGTCGAGGCTCATGGACGACTCCCCTGATTCCAGCGGGAATAAGATGAGAACGAACGGCGTCCGGATGCTAGCGTAGCCGCGCCGGACCGGTCAACGCCGCGAACCACCCCGTGAAACGGCGCGCGGGGCGGCACCTGTGCGAGAATCGCCGTTCACTGGCCATCTTTCGGAGGGCAGGATGAGAGGCTCGCTCGCAGGGACCGTGGTCCTCGTCGCCGCCGCGGCGCTTCCCGCCGCGGCCGCCGATCTCGAATCGAAGGCGCGTCGCCTCCACGAGCGCGCCATCGTGGTCGACACACACATCGACGCGCCGTATGCGCTGGAGAAAAAATGGGCCGACGTCGGCGGGCGCGGGGCGACGGAGCATTTCGACATCCCGCGCGCCCTGGAGGGCGGTCTGACGGCGCCGTTCTTCGCCATCTACGTACCGAAGAGCTACGCCGAGGCGGGCGGCGCGGCGCGCGAGGCGCTGGATCTCATCGACCTGGTGCAGCGTGTCGTGCGGGCGCATGCCGATCGCCTGGTGGCCGCGACGTCCGTGGCTGAGATCCGGCAGGCCAAGCGCGACGGCCGCATCGCCGTGCTGATGGGGATCGAGGGCGGCCATGCCATCGAGGACTCTCTCGGCGCCCTGCGGGAGTTCCACAGACTGGGCGTGCGCTACATGACGCTGACGCACACCAACACCAACCACTGGGCCGACTCGTCGGGGACCTTCTACCTGCCCGACTTCAATCCCGCGGACTTCCAGGTGCACCATGGCCTGAGCGACTTCGGCCGGGCGGTGGTTCGCGAGATGAACCGGATCGGGATGATGGTCGACGTGTCGCACGTCTCCGACGAGACGATCGACGACGCGCTGGAGACCTCGCGCGCGCCGCTGTTCGCCTCCCATTCATCCTGCCGGGCTCTCTGCGACATCCCGCGCAACCTGACGGACGACCAGATCAAGAGGATCGCCGCGAAGGGAGGCGTGGTGATGATCAACGTGTCGTCATACTTCATCGACCCGAAGGTGGTCGACGCCGACCGGGCCGAGCGCCAGAAGCTGGTGCCGGACTATCTGAAGATCAAACAGGATCTCGCGGGCGACCCGAAGAAGCGCGACGAGGCGATCGGCAAGCTGTTTGACACGCTGACCCGGCACCGGTCGGTGTGGACGCGCGTCGTGGACCACATCGAGCACGTCATTCAGGTCGCCGGGCCCGGGGCGGTCGGACTGGGGACCGATTTCGACGGCATCCAGGATCCGCCCGAGGGGCTGGAGGACGTCTCGAAGCTGCCGGCGATCACCCTCGAGCTCCTGCGTCGCGGATACTCCGAGGACGTCGTGCGGGGCGTCCTGGGCGAAAACTTTCTGCGCTTTTTCGCGCGGGTCGAAGAAGTGTCGCGTGGGCTGGCGGACGAGCCCCCCTCGATCGCCACGCTGCAGCCGGGGGCGAATTAGCGGACGGGTTCCTGACGAAGGAGACGCTCCTGGCGGTTCGATCACCGAACGGACGCGCCGCGGCGCGGCGCGGCGTGTGGCTCCTGCCTTTGCTCTGCCTGTCGGCGTCGCGCCCGGCTCGGGCCGCGCCCAACGGCGAGCGGCTGCGTGTCGCCGCCGTCCGGGCGGAGGGGGCGATCACGATCGACGGGCTCCTGGACGAGCGGGACTGGCAGCGGGCCGGTCTGATCCCGGACCTGACCCAGCACGCTCCGCATCCCGGCGAGCCGACGCCCTACAGGACGGAGATCCGACTGCTGGTCGACGAGGAGAACATCTACATCGGCGCCACCTGCCACGATCCGGCGCCGGAGCGCATCTCACTGCACTCGATGCAGCGCGACATCGACGACCCGTTCGGAGACGATTTCCTGGCGTTCGTCTTCGATACCTTCGGCGACAACCACAGCGGCTATCTTTTCGAGATCCACGCGACCGGCTCGGTGAGCGACGGTCTCATTCCCGGGCCCGGCATCCTGTCGACCGACTGGGACGGGATCTGGGACGCCCGGACGCGCATCGACGAGGGGGGCTGGACCGCCGAGATCCGGATCCCGACGCGCACGCTCCACTTCAAGGTCGGGCTCACGGAGTGGGGCTTCAACGTTCTGCGCTACATCCCGCGCGACCGGATCAACCAGCACTGGTCGGGCGTGACGATCGATTCGGACGTGATCGACCTCAGTAGCGCCGGCCGGCTGTCAGGCATCGGGGGGCTGGACCAGGGGCGCGGCCTGACGGTCTCCCCGTACGCACTCGGACGTCTCGAGCGCGTCCCCGCGGACGGCACCGAGAACGTCGTGGGTCGCGGCGGGCGCGACCTGGCGTACAGCCTGACGCCGCAGCTCACGGGTGTCGTCACCGCCTACACCGACTTCGC
>QHXY01000021.1:0-519 GCA_003223145.1 Acidobacteriota bacterium | reverse complement strand
GTACTTTCCCGAGAAGCGCCCGTTCTTCCTGGACGGATCGAGCCTGTTCAACTTCGGCCTCGGGCTCGACCAGGACTTCGTGCCGTTCTACTCGCGCCGCATCGGCCTGTTGAACGGAGAAACCGTGCCGATCGACTGGGGCGCCAAGGTGCTGGGCCACGTCGGCAAGTTCGGCATCGGAGCGCTCGACATCGAGACCGGCACCTCGAACGGCGTGTCCCGCGCCAACCTGTCGGCCGGCCGTGTCACCTACGACGTCAACGACGGCTTCCGTGTCGGCGTGATCGGCACGCACGGCGACCCCGCTGGCCCGCGGGCCAACTCCCTCGCCGGGCTGGACGCCAACTGGCACAGCTCGACGATCCACGGTGACAAGAAGCTGTCGATCGGAGGCTGGGCGGCGCGCTCGAGCGGTGAACTGCCCTCGGGAAAGCGGGACGGCTGGGGGTTCAAGGTCGATCTCCCGAACGATTTCTGGGAGGCCTACGCCCGTTACATGGAGTTCGGTGACGCGCTCGA
>QHXY01000151.1 GCA_003223145.1 Acidobacteriota bacterium | reverse complement strand
GCGCGGAAGGTGCGCTCGATCCGTCCGATGTGGAACGTGCCGTCCTGACCGGCGCGCAGGGCCCGGATCACCTGCTCCTGGTCCTGGCGCGGCGGCAGGTAGTTGAAGATCGACTCGTAGCCCCGCAGGGTGCCGTCCCGGACGAAGCGGTCGAGCAGGCGGTTCGTCTCACGATTCCTCTCCATCACGGTGTCGAGGTCAGGACCGCGGCAAATCGCCAGCATCGGGGTGAACTCGGCCTCGAACTTCCTGGCGATGGTCTCCTGCATGATGACACCGCTGTTGTTGGGCGAGCGCAGGTCCTGCACGTTGCTGGTGAACTGGAGGTTCCAGGCGTAGACGCCCAGGACCGCGGTCAGCAGGACCGACCCGGCGACGACCGGCCAGGGGTGGCGCGTGCTCCAGGCCATGACGCGCTCGATGCCGAACGAGTGCAGATAGAGCTTCCGGGTGATATCCGTCTTGCGCGCCCGCCCCTCATTCCAGGCGATCATCGCCGGCAGCAGGAACAGGATGGCGACGAGGCAGAACAGGATGCCGCTGCCGACCAGAAAGCCGAAGTCGCGAAGCCCCTTGTACTCGGTGACGCACATCGCGTAGAAGGTCCCGGCCGAGGTGATCGCCCCGGTGAACACCCCGAACGCGGAGGCGCCCATCATGAGCCGCAGCGACTCGTCCAGCCCGCGCCCCCGTGTGCGCTCCTCGACGTAGCGGGCATACATCACGATCGTGAAGTCGGTCCCGAGACCCATCAACATGGCCGAGAACCCGGTGGTGGCCGAGTTCAGGTTGCGCAGGAAGACGTACGCCGCGGCGAGCGTCAGGATCTGGCCGACCATCAGCGGCACCGACGAGTAGAGGATGGCGCCGAAGCGACGGTAGCAGAAATAATACAGCCCCAGGATCAGGAGGAACGACACCGTGCCGTTCCACACCATGTCGTTGATGATCAGGTTGCTGTCGTCGAGCGCGATGACGTAGCCGCCGCCGTACGACACCGCCGGCGCGCGCGCCGCTTCCCCCGCCGGGGACCCGGCTTGGCCCGCGCCGGGCGCCTCCTCCTTCAGCTCCGTCTCGAATTTCCTGGAGGCCGCGGCGACGGCGCGGCGAACCTCCTCCATGAGCTTCTTGTCAAAGGCCGTGTCCTGCGCCGGCTTCACCGGCTTGGCGATGATCAGCAGCGCTCCGCCGTCCTTGGACAGATAGTAGCCGCTCGACAGATCGACCTTGAGCGGACCCTTGCTGCGCAGCACCTCCTTGAACACCAGCGACGACACCTGGAACGGGTCCTGCTCGAGCAGCTGCTTGACCAGGAAGGAGGACGGACCGGTCAGCTGGCGGAAGTTCTCCCTCACCCGCTCCCGGATGGCGGCGTCGGTGAACTTCGCCGCCAGCTCGTCGAGCTTCGAGGGCGGCAGGAACAGGATCTGGTTCGTCCGGAAGAAGGAGAAGAACGGCCCGGAGATGTCGATCTTGTGCTCGACGTACTGGATCGAGGGAACGTGCTGCAGCTCCTCGGCGACGTGGTCGGCGAAATCCTGCAGCTCCTCGACGCTCTGTCCTCTGCGCGCTTCGGCCAGAAGCAGGAAATAGTCGAGGCTGCCGAAATCCTGCAGCGCCTCGCGAAAGGTGTTGATCACGCGGTTGTTGCGCGGCACCAGGTTGAGGACGTCGCCGTCCAGGGTCAGCCGCCCGCCGAGCCACACCGAGACCACGGTGACGAGGAGCGCGACCAGGAAGACGATGCGGTAGCGGCGCCGGGAGAACTCCCCGATGCGCAGGAACAGCCCCTGCTTCACGCCCGGCATCAGAGCTCCCGCCGGCCTTCGAGCGCCTTGCCGACGGTCACCTCGTCCGCGTACTCGAGCTCGCTGCCGACCGGCAGACCCAGGGCGATGCGCGTGACGCGGACGCCCAGGGGCTTGAGCAGCCGCGACAGGTACACGGCGGTGGTCTCGCCTTCGACGTTCGGGTTGGTCGCCAGGATGACCTCCTTCACCGAGCCGTCGCGCAGGCGCTCGACGAGCGGGGGGATCTTCAGATCATCCGGGCCGACGCCGCGCAGCGGCGCGATCGAGCCGTGCAGCACGTGGTACAGGCCGCGGAAGCCCGATCTCTCGATCGCCACCAGGTTGTGCGGCTCCTCGACCACGCAGATCTCCGCGCGGTTGCGCGAGGCGTCGGCGCAGACGAGGCACGGGTCGGTGTCGGTGATGTTGAAGCAGGCGGAGCACAGGCGAATCGTCTCCTTGACCTCGACGATGGCCGACGCGAGGGCCCGGGCGTCGTCCGCACTGCCCCGCAGGATGTGGAAGGCGAGGCGCTGCGCGGACTTGGCGCCGACGCCGGGCAGCTTCCGGAGGGACTCGATCAGCCGCTCGAGCGGCGCCGCGAACTTCATTGGCTCCTAGAGCCCGGGAACGCGCAGGGCGCCGACCTTCTCGGTCATGGCCTGCTCGATCTTCCGGTTCGCCTCGTTGACCGCGGCGCGGACGAGGTCCTCCAGCATCTCCACGTCCTGGGACTTGACTACCTCGGGCGCGATGCGCACCGACAGGAGCTCGTGGTTGCCCCCCATGGCGACGGTCACCATGCCGCCGCCCGCCGACGCCTCGACCTTGAGCTCGGCGATCTCCTTCTGGATCTTCTCCTGCATCTTCTGCGCCTGCTTCATCAGCGCCTTGATGTCCATGGGCTCTCCGCGCCGGGGACGGCCGCGCCGGCGCCGCGGTTCCGCCGATCAGGCCTGGTCGACGTCGATGATCTGGCCGTTGAAGGCGTCCAGGAGCGTCCGTACGATCGGCGCCTGCTCCGCAGCTTCCCGCAGGCGCTCGCGGCTCGTCCCCTCCGGGCGGGCGGAGGAAGGCGCGGCGCCTGCCGCGACGCCCGGGCCCGCCACGGTCACCCGGATCTGCCAAGATAGTCGAGGCTGTCCCGGCTTTCGACCTTCTCCTTGAAAAACCCGTGCTTCTCGTTAAAGGCGATATGCAGCTCGTCCCCGGAGATCTCGACCCACGATGCCTCTTCCAGGAGCCCGCCCAGGGCGCCGCGCTCCTGGTGCACCCGCTTCAGGATCGTCTCGACGATCGCCTGATCGCGTGTGGGCGCCGGCGGCGGGGCCGGAGCGGTGGGACGGGCCGCGGGCGGCGGCCCGGCGGCGGGCGACGATTTCACCCCGGGCGCCGGCGTCGCGGCGCGCGGCCGCGCCCCTCCGGGGCCGGGCCCGCCGGTCTCCTCGGGAGGACGGCCGGACGGGGCGCGGTCGATCGCCGCGATCAGCTCCTCGATCGGCCTCAGGTCGGCGAGACGCGCCAGTTTGATCGCCAGCGCCTCCAGGAGGAAACGCGGGTGGGCCGAGCCCTTCACCCGGTATTCCTCGCGCGTCATCAGCTCGAGGATGCGCAGCAGATCGTCCTCGCCGAACTGTTGCGCCGTGTCGCGCAGCGC
>QHXY01000150.1 GCA_003223145.1 Acidobacteriota bacterium | reverse complement strand
CTTCGATGCGAATCGCTTTCGCCTTCGACTCCTGCTTCTTCGGCATGACCACCTCCAGCACGCCGCTCTTCTGGGTCGCGCGGATCGCCGAGTGATCGATGTTCTGCGGCAGGCTGAAGGATCGGACGAACGAGCCGTGCGGACGCTCCGAACGGTGCATGTCCTCGGGGCGGACGTCCGCGGGTGGCTTGCGCTGCCCGCGCAGGACCAGAATGTTGTCCTCCACTCGAAGCTCGATGTCGTCCTGCTCGACGCCGGGGAGATCGGCGCGTAGCACGATCCGGTCGTCGCTCTCCAGGATATCCACCGGAGGTGACCACTGGCCGGCCGGCCGGTCCTCGGGCCCGATCCGGCGGCCGAGCCCTTCCTGGAACAGGCGATTCATGCGGTCCTGGATCGTCAGGAGATCCCGGAACGGCTCCCACTTCGTGTCTGCCATCGGTGCCTCCTGCAGTCCCGGGTTCTCACCTGGCCCGGCCGCGCGAGTTCGTTATCAACGTTTCTTCCTATGGCCGTGGGCGGCCGCCTCCTGGGCCAGGACCTTTTCCAACACAACGCCATCAGTCTCGCGTGACCAGTCGGCGCGGATGACGTCTCCGGCTCCGAACGCCCCTTCGAGCACCTTGTGGGACAGCGCATCGAGGAGCAGTCGCTGGATGGCTCGTTTCAGCGGCCGGGCGCCGTATTGCGGATCGTACCCGATCTCTGCCAGGCGCTGGCGGAGGACCGGCGTGATCTGCAGCGTCAGCTGGCGTGCCTGCAACAGGGAGCCGACCCGCGCCATCTGGATGTCGACGACTTTCAGCAGGTCGTCCCGGGTGAGATTATGGAACAAGACGATCTCGTCGATGCGGTTCAGGAACTCCGGCCGGAAGGTCTTCTTGAGATCGTCCTCGACCAGCCTCTTGAGCTGATCCCGATCGCGCCCCTCCCACGACTGGATCAGCGGGCCGGCCAGGTTCGAGGTCATGATGACCAGGGTGTTCTTGAAATCCACGTTCCGGCCCTTGCCATCGGTCAGCCGGCCATCCTCCAGGATCTGCAGGAGGACGTGGAACACATCCGGGTGGGCTTTTTCGATTTCGTCGAACAGGACGACCGAATAAGGTCGCCGGCGCACCGCCTCGGTCAGATGACCGCCCTCTTCATAACCCACGTAGCCCGGCGGTGCGCCGATCATCCGTGCGACGGCGTGCTTTTCCATATATTCCGACATGTCGATGCGGATCATCGCCCGCTCGTCGTCGAACAGGAACTCCGCGAGCGCGCGCGCCAGCTCGGTCTTGCCGACGCCCGTCGGTCCCATGCACAGAAACGATCCCGTCGGACGATTGGGGTCCGACAGCCCGGCGCGGGCGCGCCGCACTGCCTGGCTGACGGCTGACACCGCCTCGTCCTGGCCGATCACCCGCTCGCGCAACCGGTCCTCCATCCGCAGCAACTTCTGGATCTCCCCTTCGAGCATCTTGCTCACGGGGATGCCGGTCCAGCGCGATACGATGGCCGCCACGTCCTCCTCGTCGACCTCCTCCTTCAGCATCGGGCGCCCGCCCTGCATCTCGACGAGCCGAGCGTTCGCCTGCTGCAGCCTCTTCTCCAGATCAGCGAGGTCGCGGTAGCGCAGCCGCGCAGCCTCTTCCAGATTGCCGGTCTTGGTCGCCTGGTCGACCTTGAGACGCGTGGCTTCAATCGTTTCCTTGATGGATCGGATCTCCTGAATGACCTCCTTTTCGGCCTTCCACTGCGCCTTGAGCGCGTCGCTTTCCTCGCGCAGACTCGCGTGCTCCCTCCTGATCTCCTGGACGCGTGCCCGGCTCACCGTGTCGCTTTCCTTTTCCAGCGCCTTCAGCTCGATCTCCAGCTGGATGACGCGCCGGTCGAGAACGTCGATGTCGTGCGGCAGGGAGTCGATTTCCATGCGCAGGCGGGAGGCGGCCTCGTCCACCAGATCAATCGCCTTGTCCGGCAGAAAGCGGTCCGTGATGTACCGGTGCGACAGGGTCGCGGCGGCAATCAAGGCCGCGTCCTTGATGCGTACCCCGTGGTGGACTTCGTAACGCTCCTTCAGTCCGCGCAGGATGGCGATCGTGTCCTCGACGCTCGGCTCCCCAACCAGGATCGGCTGGAAGCGGCGCTCCAGCGCGGCGTCCTTCTCGATGTGCTTTCGGTACTCGGCCAGGGTCGTGGCGCCGATGCAGCGCAGCTCGCCGCGCGCCAGCGCCGGTTTGAGCAGGTTGGCCGCGTCCACCGCCCCTTCGGCCGCCCCGGCGCCCACCAGCGTGTGCAGTTCGTCGATGAACAGGATGTACCGCCCCTCGCTCTGTTCGATCTCGCGCAGCAGGGCCTTGATCCGGTCCTCGAACTCTCCCCGGAACTTCGTCCCCGCTACGAGTGCCCCGAGGTCGAGGGCGACGACCACCTTGTTCTTGAGCCCATCCGGGACGTCGCCGTCGACGATCCGCCGGGCGAGCCCCTCGACGATGGCCGTCTTGCCGACGCCCGGGTCGCCGATCAGGACCGGGTTGTTCTTGGTTCGGCGCGACAGAACCTGGACGACGCGGCGGATCTCCTCGTCCCGTCCAATGACCGGGTCGAGCTTGCCTGGCTGCCACGAATGGCGCGGAGGGCTTCCAGCACCTTGCCGGGGGAGGCGCCCGCCTGTCTAAGGAGATCCGCCGTGCCGCCACGACCCTCGATCAGCGCCAGAAGCAAATGCTCGACGGAAACAAAATCGTCGTGAAACTCCTGGGCCTTGGCCTCCGCCGTCTCCAGCACAATTCGGAGACGGTCATCGATCTGGGGAGCGGAGCCTCCCTGCACGTGAGGCCTGGCCTCCAGGAGGTCAGCGAGGCGCACACGGAGTCGTGCAACGTCGACTCCAATCCGCTGCAGAAGGACCGGGGCAAGTCCGTCTTCTTGATTCAGAAGAGCCAGTAAAAGGTGATCCGGGGATATCTCCGGGTTCCCTGAACGAGCGGCACTCTGCTGCGCTCCCTGCAATACCTCTTGCGAGCGTACCGTCAATTTCTCAAGGTTCATTCGAGGCTGTATCCTTTCCACATCGCCTTGTTATAACAAAGTCATTATAAAACTTGAGCGTAGTATTGTAAAGTCTAATGATATTGCGAGTAAATGTCATTGTTACAGTCGATTGCGTGTAATGAGTCGTTCATTCTGAACCACCTTGGACTCTCGGAGTCTCAATCCCGGTGTAGGCCGGCGCGAGTCGCGAATCCTCCGCCAGGAATTCCCGGAACAGGTCGAGGCACAGAGCCGTATGCGTCAGAAACAGGTGGTGCCCCGTCCCGCCGACCGCGCGGAGACGCATGTGGGGATAGATATCCGGCAGGTGACGAACATGGTCGAAAGGCGCCACGGAGTCCTGCTCCCCGTGGATCAACAGTGTCGGGACGGGCGGGACCGCAGGCAGGATCCGGTCGACTTGGTAGTTCAGGAGACAATGCTCGAGGGTCGAGGTCAGCGACTTGAAGGTGAACTTGTGGCTATCGATGACAACCGACCAAGGGAATCGGAGCAGGTATCGCAGGGCGATCTCGAGACCACTGCGTTTCATCTGGCTCAGTGTCTCCACCAGTGAATGTTCGTTGAGCAGCCGGCGGTAATGGGGCGAGCCGCGCCAGAAGAGCGCATGAGCGGTCGCCGGATCGCTGAAGCGCGGCAGACTCAGCAGGATCATGCGACGAACATGCGCCGCGTAGCGCGCCGCGTACTCCAGAGCGATCAATCCTCCCAGCGAATGCCCGATGATGGTCAGCGGCCGATCGGTGAGGTTGCGTTCCACCACGAATTCCCTCACGCTGTCGCGAAACACCTCGATGGTGTACTCGAGATAGGGTTTGGGCGACAGGCCGAATCCGAGAAGATCGGGGAGGATGAGGCGGTAGTCACGGCAAAGAGGGCGGGTCTTCTTCTGCCAGTACCGACGTGAACCGGTGATGCCGTGCAGGAAGAGAAGGGGAGGCCCTTCCCGGTCGCCTGCTTCGACATAATGGAGGGCGTTGGGAGGTCTCATGATGGATGGCACGCGGAAGCACGTCCAACCGCGCGGGCCCTTGATCATATCATGCGGTCCCGGGCCGCCTCCTTGATCTCCCGGTGACTGGTGTCCTATCATCACCCGCCCGTCGAGCCCTCTCGGGAAACTCCTGTCATTCCTCCGATGACGGCGGTGCGACGTTCTCGAAACGCCGGCGCGCGCCGGGCGATTCGGCAGGGGTCAAGGAGACCGCCGTGCTTCACGTCCTGCGACAATCCGATCCCGAGGTGGCGGCGGCCCTGGAAGCGGAAGTCGCCCGGCAGGACGATACCCTCGTGCTGATTGCCTCGGAAAACTTCGCCTCGCGCGCCGTGCTCGAGGCGATGGGTTCCGTGTTCACGAACAAATACGCGGAGGGGTATCCCGGCCGGCGCTACTACGGAGGGTGCGAGAACTCCGATACGGTCGAGCGCCTCGCGATCGAGAGGGCCAAGGCGATCTTCGGGGCGGAACACGCGAACGTGCAACCCCATTCGGGATCGCAGGCGAACATGGCCGTCTATCTCGCGATGCTCAAGCCGGGGGACACCGTGCTCGGGATGGATCTATCGCACGGTGGTCATCTGACCCACGGGCACCCGCTGAACTTCTCCGGCCGCTACTTCCGAATCGTCCCCTACGGCGTGAGCCGGGAGACGGAGCTCTTGGATTACGAGCAGATGGAACGACTGGCGCGGGAGCACCGGCCGCGGATGATCGTGGCAGGAGCCAGCGCCTACTCACGGGTCATCGACTACCCGCGGATTCGCCGGATCGCGGACGAAGTCGGGGCGCTGGTGATGGCGGACATCGCCCACGTCGCCGGCCTGATTGCCGCCGGTGTCCACCCGAACCCCGTGCCCCACGCCGATTTCGTCACCACCACCACGCACAAGACGCTGCGCGGCCCGCGCGGGGCAATCGTCCTGTGCCGCGAGCGGTTCGCCAGGGAGCTTGACAGTGCCGTTTTTCCTGGGACTCAGGGCGGCCCTCTGGTCCACGTGATCGCGGCCAAGGCGGTGGCGTTCCGGGAGGCGATGACGGAGGAGTTCCGCCGGGATCAGAGAAGGACGATTGAGAACGCCACGCGCCTGGCCGGTTTGCTCGCGGCCGGGGGCCTGCGAATCGTCTCGGGTGGCACCGACACGCACCTGTTTCTCGTGGACCTGCGGCCCAAGAAGCTGACCGGACGTGCCGTGGAGCAGAAGCTCGAGAAGGTCGGAATCGCCTTGAACAAGAACACCATCCCCTTCGATCCGGAAAAGCCGATGGTCAGCAGCGGTGTGCGCATCGGCACGCCCGCGGTCTCCACCCGGGGGATGGGCCCCCCGCAGATCGACGAGATCGCCCGGTTGATTCTCGAGGCCCTGGCAATCGAACCGGACACCTCAGGGAGCGCGGACATCCGGTCGCGCGTCTCTGCCTTGTGCCGGAACTTCCCGATCTACGGGTGGCTGCCGCGCCCCGCGGAGGCCGACGGCCCCATGGGGATTGGCCGCTCCTGACGCGCCGCGTCCGGGTTCCCGTGCGCTTTCGGGCGCACCCCTCGATGAGGTTGGCGGGATGGCCCAGCGTCCTGACCCCGATCGCGCCGTTTACCTCGTCGACGGCAGCAACACTCTCTATCGGGCGTTCTACGCCATCCGGGGCCTGAGCACCAGCAAGGGGCTCCCCACGAACGCCATTTATGGCTTCACCTCCATGCTGCGGAAATTGATCCGTGAGCACGAGCCGCGGTTTCTGGGTGTGGCTTTTGATCTGGCCGGACCGACATTCCGGCACCAGGCGTTCGCGGACTACAAGGCACACCGCCCCGAAATGCCTCCGGAGCTGGTGGTTCAAATCCCCTACGTCAAAAGGGTATGCGGTGTCCTAGGGGTCCAGGTGCTGGAGGCCCTCGGATTCGAAGCGGACGACATCATCGCCACGCTCGCCGAGAAGGGGGTGAAGGCGGGCCACTCGATCGTCGTCGTTGCCACGGACAAGGATCTCCTCCAGCTCGTCGGTCGTGATGTCCTCGTCTACAACCCCGTGAGCGATGACTATCTCGACAGCGAGGGGGTCGAGCGGGCGTTCGGGGTGCGGCCCCACCAGGTGCGCGACGTTTTGTCGTTGAGCGGCGACGCCTCGGACAACATCCCCGGCGTTCCCGGCATCGGGGAGAAAGGGGCCAAAGAGCTGATCCGCAAATACGGCGATCTGGAAGGGGTCCTGCGCGCCGCGGAGTCGATTCCACGGAAAACTTACCGAGAAGGCCTTCTCGACCACGCCGAAACCGCACGCCTGAGCCGCGATCTGGCCACGCTTCGCTATGACGTGCCGATCGCTTTCGAGCCCGATCGCCTGCGCCTCGGCAACCCCGACCGGGAGGGCGCGCGGCAGCTCTTTCTGGAGCTCGAATCTGACGCCCTGGCGCGCGAGTTCGCGCCGTCCGTCATCGCGCAGGAGGCACCGCACACCGTCGTCCTGTCTCCCCATGACCTGGAGAGGGCCGTCGAACGACTGCGCTCCGGGGGCCGGTTCGCGTTCAACTTCGAGCGTGACGAACGGGAACCTATGCGCGCACGAATGGTCGGGGTGGCTCTGGCTGGCGAAGGCGGCTAGAGGTTCTATGTGCCGCTCACGCATCGTTCCCTCGAGGCCCCGGAGCCGATCGACAGCGGGACGGCCCTTCGGATCCTGCGACCGCTGTTCGAGGGCCAGGCCCCGCGGCGCGTGGGTCACAACGTCAAGAGCGATCTGATCATGATGAACAGGCTCGGCTGGCCGGCTCCACCGATCGAGATCGACACGATGCTCGCGAGCTATCTCCTGAATGCCTCGCGCCACAGTCATGCTCTCGAAGTCGTGGCGCAGGAGCTCGCGGGTCTGACCGTGCCCACCTACGAATCGGTGCTCGGTTCGGGCGCGAAAAGCCTCCCCCTGGATCAGCTGGCGATCGACCGCGCAGCGGGCCTGGTCTGCGCGCGCGCCTCGGCGATTCTGGCGATCTGCGATCGTCTGGAGGTGGGCCTTCGGCAGGACGGTCTCCTGTCTCTCTTGAACGATCTCGAGCTGCCCCTCGCATCGGTCCTTGCGGAGATGGAATCGACGGGTGTTCGGATCGACACCGACTACCTGGCCGCGCTGTCCCGGGAATGGCAGGCGGAGATCACCCGTCTCACGGGGGAGATTCATGCCCTCGCGGGCAAGCAGTTCAACATCAACTCGCCTCGACAGCTGGGCGACATCCTGTTCGAGACCCTGAGGCTCGCTCCGGGCCGCAGGACGCAGAAGACACGGTCCTATTCGACGAGCGTCGAGATCCTCGAGGAGCTCGCCGAGTCGCATGATCTGCCGCGCAAAATCCTGGAGTACCGGAGCCTGCAGAAGCTCAAGTCCGGCTATGTGGACAGCCTGCCCGGGCTGATCAACCCTGAGACCGGCCGCGTGCACACCTCCTTCAATCAGGGGGTCGCGGCGACCGGCCGCCTCAGCAGCAGCGACCCCAACCTCCAGAACATCCCGATTCGGACGAAGCAGGGTCGCCTCATCCGCCGAGCCTTCATCACCGATACGGGTCACGTGCTGCTCTCCGCTGATTACTCGCAAATCGAACTCCGCGTCCTGGCGCACTTGTGCGGCGACCCCGCGCTGGTGGAGGCCTTCCGCGCCGGCGAGGACATTCACCGACGCACCGCGGCCGAAGTGTTCGGCGTGAGGCCCGATCTGGTCACCGATGAGATGCGTCGTCGCGCCAAGGTCGTCAACTTCGGCGTCATCTACGGGATGGGCTCCCAGAGGCTGGCGCGGGAACAGGGCATTTCCATCAAGGAGGCTGAGGTCTTCATCGAAACCTATTTCCGACGACTGCCGAAGGTCAAGGAGTACATCGAGGCGACGATCGCGGCCGCGGAGTCCCAGGGGTGCGTGCGCACGCTTCTGAATCGCATCCGGTATTTCCCCGAGCTGAAGGGAGCCGATCGCAACGCCCGCCAGCAGGCGCTCCGCGCAGCGGTCAACACGACGATTCAGGGGACTGCGGCCGATCTCATCAAACTCGCGATGGTCGCCCTGGCCCGGCGGCTCGACAAGGCGGAAAGCGGTGCCCGCATGACCCTGCAGGTGCACGACGAGCTGGTCCTCGAAGTGCCAGAAAGCGAGCGATCCGCGGTGGCCGCCGAAGTGCGCCAGGTGATGCAAAGCGTGTGCCCGCTCAAGGTGCCCCTCGTGGCGGATCTCAAGGCCGGGCCGAACTGGCTGGAAATGAATCGGGTAGAATCCAAAGATTGAAATCGATCCCGCCTCCTTCAACTCGGGCCGGTTCCCCGGTATTGCAACGCCCGGCCGCGTGACCTAAATTCCCGATGCGGCCGGGGCGGCGCTTCGCCGCGCTCGCCATCGGACAGGCTGAATGCCCGACTCAATCCACATCCTCATCGTCGATGACGACCCGGTCATCCGCGATCTCCTCGCGGAGGGTCTCTCCGGCAGCGGCTATCGCTGCGAGACGGCGTGCAACGGCGCGGAAAGTCTTAGGAAACTTCGAGCGAGCTCCTTCGAGCTGGTCGTAAGCGACATTGACATGCCCGAGATGGACGGCGTGCAACTCCTCCAGGAGATCAAGAAAACTCATCCCGACACCGAAATCATCATGCTGACGGGGGTCGTCGACGTGGACACCGCCATCCAGTCCATGCGCCTCGGAGCCTACGACTACCTCACGAAGCCGTTCAACCTGGCCGAGGTACGGATCACGGTCGAGAGGGCGCTGGAGAAGCGGCGGTTGATTCGCGAAAATCGGGAGTACCAGAGAACACTCGAGGCCAGGGTAGCCGAGCGCACCGCCGAGCTGATCCGGAAGAACCGGGAAGTGGAGGAGCTTTTCGACCGTCTCAAGTCCTCCTATCAGACGACCCTGGAGACGCTGGCGACGGCCCTCGACACGCGCGACACCGAGACACTCGGTCACTCGCTGCGCGTCGCGTCCTATACGGTGGCGGTGGCCCGTCGCATGGGGGTCGTGGAGCCCGAGCTGACAGACATCTACCGCGGCGCTCTGCTCCACGACGTGGGGAAGATCGGCATTCCCGACGCGATCCTGCGCAAGCCGGACAAGCTGACTCCCGAGGAATGGGTGGAGATGCGCAAGCATCCCGAGATTGGTTACCGCATCCTGCAGGGGATTCACTTTCTGGAGATGGCGCGTGAGATCGTTCTCAGCCACCAGGAGACATACGACGGGTCGGGATACCCGCGCGGACTGAAAGGGAAAGACATCCCGCTCGGGGCGCGCGTTTTCTCCGTGGTCGACACGCTGGACGCCATGACATCGGACCGCCCGTACCGCAAGGCCTTGCCCTACGAGGCGGCCCGGAGCGAAATTCTCCGGTTCAGCGGCACGCAGTTCGATCCGGATGTGGTCAAAGTCTTCCTGGAGATCCCGGACGAGGAGTGGGCGGAAATACACCGCAGGGTGATGAGGGACGTCCTCGCGCGCGACCAGATGCGCTTCTAGAAGGCCTGGCCCGGGCCTCACGGCTCCGCGGGAACGCGTTCGAACAGAAGGGCGAGGTCATGTTCCAGAGTGGACTCTGGAGTTTCGACGATGCGGCCGACCTCACGCCTCCCCACAGACAGGATCATGGTCGGAACCCTCTCGATCCTGGCGCGCGTGACCAATCGCGCCGGCTCTTTCTTGGCGCGATCCACGCCGTAGAAGCGCACGCGCAGATCGCGGGGAGCGGCGAGATCCAGAATCTTGAGAAGGTGCGGCACCTCCCTGCGACTGTCGCCGCACCAGCTTCCGAAATAGACATCCAGAGTCGCCGGCGACCGCAGGGCGGCGAGGGCACGGATGTCTTCGGCATTGGGCTCGTAGGAATCGCGGCCGTTCTGCCATGCTTCGGAAATCGCGAGAATGGAGGAGGCCCGGGTCCGGCCGAGGAGCATCTCGTCGCTCGCGCCCGCCCCGGTTGCGAGGAGGAGCGCGCACAGCGCCACCGCGCAACCGAGCACCGCAAGCGCCGTGCGGGACTTCAGCATGAACGTATGATCCAGGGCGATGACGCATTTGTCAAATCGATCCCTCGGGGACCGCTTCTTCGCGGATTGTCCAGCGAGGCGGTCTTTAGATCGTTGCTTGACGGAGCGATTTCCGTCTGTTAAATTGTCTGAGTCCTGATTGTGCGGAGGTCACGACTGATGATCCGGGTTCCCACGGCTCTTCGGATTCTTGCGATCGCGATGATTCTCGCCTGTCCCGCTCTTTCTGTCGCCGCACGGACTCCCGATGACGCGCAGAACAGCGCGGCCCCTTCAGATTCACCGACCAACCCGGTCCTCGCCCGTATCCTGCAGGCGTTCGATCGAGCGCAGATAGAAACCTCGACTCTGGTCGCCGCCTTCACCGAGAAGAAGGATCTGAAGCTTCTTGCGCGACCGGTGCTGTCGCGCGGGGAGCTCTACTACAACCGGCCGAACCAGGTGCGCTGGGAATACGTCGAGCCTGATCACAAGGTCTTCGTGATCACGGAGGACATGTACGTGGCTTACTACCCCGCGCTGAAAAGGGCCGAAGAAGTTCCGATCAAGAAATTCGTCGGGAAGCGCCTATTTCGCTTCATCGGACTGGGGCAGTCCATCGACGAGCTCGGGAAGTATTACGAGTTCCAGTTGGCACCGCAATCCGACTTGAAGGACACCCATCTCCTGCTCCTGGTGCCGCGCAAGAAGAAACTGCGTGAGCGGGTTGCCGAAATGAAGATCTGGGTAGACACTTCGACCTACCTTCCGCGCCAGCTGCAGTATGTCGAGGCCGATGGCGACTCGACGCTGCTCACATTCCATGATGTCCGTACCAACGTCGAGGTCGCCGCCACTCGCTTCCGCCTCGAGCTCCCGAAGGACGTCGTGGTGTCGGAATCGTTCAACGGTTTCTCGCTCGGAGAGCAGAGCTTCTAACCCGCCCCGGGCCCCCCCGGCGACAAAAAAAGAGCCCCTCGCACCGCGAGGGGCCCTTGACTTGCAGGACAGCTACCGATTCGACCGGTTGCGCTGCCACGCAGGGTCGCGCGAGCGGCCGGCCGGAAAACTTCAGTACATGTCACCGCCCATGCGTGGACCGGGGGCCGGGGCCTTTTCCTTTTCGGGAAGCTCGTGCACGAGCGCCTCGGTCGTCAGCATCAGCGCGGCGATGCTGGCCGCGTTCTGCAATGCCGTACGGCAGACCTTGGTCGGGTCGATGATGCCGGCCTCGAACATATCGACCCACTTGCCGGTGTACGCGTCGAAGCCGACCGGCGGCTTCTCCTTCTCCTTGGCCTGCTGGACGATAATGGAACCTTCGTATCCGGCATTGATGGCGATCTGGCGGATCGGCTCCTCCAAGGCCCTGCGCACGATGTTGATGCCTGTCTGGACGTCGTCGTGCTTTTCCTTGAGTTTTTCCAGGGCCGGAACCGCCCGAACCAGTGCGATGCCCCCGCCGGGAACAATACCCTCCTCGACGGCCGCCTTGGTGGCGTGCATCGCGTCCTCGACACGGGCCTTCTTCTCCTTCATCTCGGTCTCGGTGGCCGCGCCGACCTTGATGATGGCGACGCCGCCGACCAGTTTCGCGAGTCTCTCCTGCAGTTTCTCGCGATCGTAGTCGGAGGTGGTTTCCTCGATCTGGCTCCGGATCTGTTTCACCCGGCCCTCGATGTCGGCGCGCTTGCCCTTACCCTCGACGATGGTGGTGTTGTCCTTGTCCGCGGTGATCTTCTTCGCCTGGCCAAGGTCCTCGACCTTCACGTTCTCCAGCTTGATGCCGAGGTCCTCGGTGATGCACTTGCCGCCGGTGAGGATGGCGATGTCCTCGAGCATAGCCTTGCGGCGGTCGCCGAAGCCGGGCGCCTTGACCGCGCAAACCTGGAGGGTGCCTCTCAGCTTGTTGACCACGAGCGTCGCCAGAGCCTCCCCCTCGACATCTTCGGCGATGAGCAGCAACGGCCTGCCGCTCTTCGCTACCTGCTCGAGAAGCGGCAGGAGGTCGCGCATGTTGGAGATCTTCTTCTCGTGGATGAGGATGTAGGGGTTCTCCAGCACGCACTCCATGCGCTCGGCGTCGGTGACGAAATAGGGACTCAGGTAGCCCCGATCGAACTGCATCCCCTCGACGATCTCGAGGGACGTTTCGAGGCCCTTCGCCTCTTCAACCGTGATCACGCCATCCTTGCCGACCTTCTCCATCGCCTGGGCGATGATCTCACCGATGGTCTCGTCGTTGTTCGCTGAGATGGTACCGACCTGGGCGATCGCCTTGCCGCTGACCGGTTTGGAGAGTTTTTTGATTTCCTCGATGGCCTTCTCGACGGCCTTCTCGATTCCACGCTTGAGATCCATCGGGTTGGCGCCGGCAGTCACCGCCTTGACACCCTCACGGTAGATTGCCTGGGCGAGGACGGTCGCCGTCGTCGTGCCGTCGCCGGCGACTTCCGAAGTCTTGCTGGCGACTTCGCGTACAAGCTGAGCGCCCATGTTCTCCTTGGGGTCCTCGAGCTCGATCTCCTTGGCCACGGTGACTCCGTCCTTGGTGCTCGTGGGAGACCCGAACTTCTTCTCAAGGACGACGTTCCGGCCGCGCGGCCCGAGCGTCACCTTCACGGCTTCAGCCAGTTTGTTCACACCGCGGAGGATCGCCTGTCGGCATTCCTCTGCGTAAATAATGTCCTTCGCTGGCATGGTTCAATGACCTCCTTTAGGGTTATATCGCTGAATTGCGAATGGGCACCGTGCCCGATCAGCTGATGACACCGAGGATTTCTTCCTCGCGGACGATCACGTGCTCGATCTCGTCGATCTTGATCTCGGTGCCTGCGTACTTGCCGATGAGCACGCGATCACCGGCCTTCACCTCAAGCGGAATCCGCTTGCCGTTGTCATCGAGCCGTCCGGCCCCGACCGCCACGACTTTGCCCTCGAGCGGCTTCTCCTTGGCGGTGTCGGGAATGATGATCCCTCCCTTGACCTTCTCCTCGGGATCCACTCTCTTCACCAGAACGCGGTCGTGTAGAGGCTTCACCTTCATCGTTCGTTCCCTCCTGCTGGGATTGGACCCTGAATGAAATGTGGTTTGTGCCGCGTGCAGCCATTGTTAGCACTCAATGTTCACGAGTGCTAATAGTAACTAGACCGGCCGCGGCTGTCAAGAGGTCTCGCGGGTGAAAAACCCCGAATCTCGGAGCCTCAGCCTGGTACCTGACAGCACCCGGAGGCTATACTATCGGCGACGGCGGATCCTCTAAACGCCCATGGGAGAAGGCAGAGCATGAATCAGACGGTGCCTCTCGTGGAGGTCCTCAAGGGGATCATCGAGCGGACATACGGCATTCCCTCCCTCATCCCGGATATCAGCGCATTCATTGTCGGGGATCAAGGGCTTCGTTCCATTTATGGCGGAATCGCCTGCTCGAAACAGGAAGAAGGAGCCCGCGTCCTGGTCCGCGACCTGGGGCAGTCTGTTCGAGCCGCCCTGTACTATCCGGATTCCCTGGTGCGGCACCTGGAGAGGTTCAATCCGCTCCATGGTGTCGGCGACGTGAATATCGCGGCTTTTGCGGTTTTGGTCGAGGAGGTCGACCACCTGCTCACTCTGGCCAGTCGCGCGGCGGAGGGCAGGGCCGTGACGCTTCTTGAGCTGGAGCATCATGCATGCGTCACCAAGTACCTCATGGTCATACATTTCCTGGGCAGGCAAACCGGCCGGAGGCGTTTGGGAGATGCTCTGAAACAGTGGGCGAGGTTCCACTTGTTCGAAAGGTACAGCGAGCGCGAGGGGGGTGATGCGGAAAGGTATCGTGAAGCGGCCAGGTTGGCCTGGCAGTACCTCAAGCGTTTCGAAACGATGCCCCTGGAGCACCGAAAGACGGAGATTCGCGCCTATCACCGGCGGCCATTCGCGGAGATCCTGTACCGGGTCAACTTGAACTGACGACGGGGGAGGACTCGGCGGGTTGTCGCCTCAACGCTCCGTCTGGGGCCCCGCTCCCGGAAGCGCAGCCAACTCCTGGGCCCGGGGAAAGAGGTCCAGGGCCTTCTGGAGCTGTCGATCGATCTCCGCGTGGACCCTGTAAGCCTCCTCAAGGCCCCAAAGCGCGGAGACGATCGACTCCTTGATCTCCCCCTTGATCCGATCGGCGTTCGCGTCAATATCCGCGGCGGCCCATTTCACCCCGCGCGCCTTGAGGAAATCCTGGAAGTCCTGTCTGGTTTTGACGAATTCCTCGAACTCCAGCAGGACCGCGGGGGTCACTTCGAACGAGCGTGGAAGTCCCTTGTGCTTCGCGTTGTATTCCACGGCAAAGTGGAAGAACATCTGGGCGCGCTCGAGCAGATCGACGACCGGCGGCGTCGGATCGATCACGACGACATCGGGGTGGATTCCGCCGCCTCCGTAGACGGTCCGGCCGCCGTCGGTGCGGCGAACCTCCTTCGACACCTTGATGAGGTCTTCGTCCTTCTCATCGTGTGACAGGTAGTCCTCGAGCGAGTTGTAGTCACGCTGAA
The DNA here is from genome assembly GCA_003223145.1 of Acidobacteriota bacterium. Taxonomy (GTDB): domain Bacteria; phylum Acidobacteriota; class Polarisedimenticolia; order Gp22-AA2; family Gp22-AA2; genus Gp22-AA3. The sequence continues at coordinate 26,387 of QHXY01000150.1, read as the reverse complement.
TCAGTCGGCCGCTCGGTGTGTAGTAGCGGGCGGTGGTCAGCGCCAGTGCCGCGTCCTGGCTGAGGGGGTAAACCGTCTGCACCAAGCCCTTACCCCACGTCGTCTCCCCGACGATCAGACCGCGATCGTGGTCCTGAATGGCCCCGGCGACGATCTCCGAGGCGCTGGCGCTGTACTTGTCTACGAGCATTACGAGGGGAAGCTCGAGATGGTCACCCGCGCCGGTCGCGCGGTACTCCTGGTCGGCGCCGCTGATACGTCCGTGAGTGTAGACGATCATCTGGTCCTTCTTCAGAAAGCGATCGGCAACCCGGACTGCCTGCTCCAGCAGGCCCCCCGGGTTCCGCCGAAGATCGAGGATGAGACGTGTCATGCCCTGTTTCTGCAGCGCCCGGATCCGCTCGTCAAGCTCATGGTCCGTGGTGCGCGTAAAATTCTCGATCTTGACGTACCCAGTGCCCGGGCGGACCATGAAGGCCTGCCGGATGCTGTTGGTCGGAATGTCGTCTCGCGTGATGGTGAAATGCAGGACCTCCGCATCACCCGGCCGGGTGACCGTGATCGTCACCTTGGTTCCTTTCGGTCCCTTGAGCCGCTTCAGGGCCTCGTCGATCGTCATATCGAGGGTGTCCACCCCTTCGATCTGCGAGATGATGTCGCCCGCCCGGATCCCGGCGTTCCACGCCGGGGTCCCCTCGAGCGGCGAGATCACGGTTAGAGGCTTGTCATTGGACGGCTTGGAGATCACGATACCCAGTCCGGAAAAGCTGCCCTGCTGCTCCTCCAGCATGTGCTTGTAGTCTTCAGGATCCAGGTAGTTTGAGTGCGGATCCATCGTCCTGAGCATGCCGCGGATTGAGCCCTCGATCGCGACTCGAGGCTCGACCGGCTCCGCCGCCCGGGACTGGACCAGGCTCAGAAGATTGGTATAGGTCGCGAGTTGTTCGCCCGTGCGCTCGGAAACCGAGGCGGTCCGGCCGCCAAGGATCCCGCCGGCGAGGCCGCCGGCGATAACAAAAGCCAACCCACCGAGAATCGATTTCCTGCGCACCCAGCTCTCCATCAAGGCGCTGAGGACAAATTATAGTGCGCGCACGGGCCCGTGTAAAGAAATCGCAGAAACACGGGACGTAATGCCTGTCGATCCGTTGACGGATCCCGCGTCGGGCCGCGTCCCGTGCTGGAACGATGGTGTTAAGATGGTGTGAGACGTCGACGACGTCGACATCAAGACCGCCGGTCAGGGGATGGACGGCGGCGCGGGAGGCGACGACAGGCATGTTCGGATCGATCGGCGGTCCCGAGTTGCTGGTCATTTTCGTCATCGCCCTGCTGATCTTCGGTCCCCGCAAACTCTCCGAACTCGGACGCACGCTCGGCAAGGGCGTGGCGGAGTTCCGCAAGGCGGCCTCGGAACTGCGGGACACCCTCGATGCGGAGGTGTCCCGGGCGGAGCCCCCGTCTGCCAAAAACAACGCCCTGACCAGTCCTCGCGAGGAACGGGATCAAAACGCGACTTCTGATGCCGAGACGCGGGACCGGCCCAGCTGATCTTCCAACAATGAGCTTTCTGGAGCACCTGGAGGAGCTCCGGAAGCGACTCCTGCGGTCGGTGTTTGCGGTCGCCGGAGCGTTCGCCCTTTGTCTGACGTATGCGCGCCATATCCTCGACTTCTTCCTGTCGCCTCTCCAGCCGTTTCTTCACGGTCAGAAGCCCGTCTTTCTCGAACTGACCGAGCCGTTCATGCTGTACATGAAGGTCGCATTCCTGGCGGCGCTGTTTCTCGCCTCTCCGTTTGTGCTCTATCAGTTGTGGGCGTTCATCAGACCGGGGTTGTACCCGCGCGAACGGCGTTATGCGATCCCCTTCATTGCCTTCGCGACGGTGTTTTTCCTGGCGGGCGGTGCCTTCGGCTACACGATCGGATTCCCGATAGCATGCAAGTTCCTGCTGGGAATCGCCGAGGAGTTCACGCCTACGCTCAGGGTCAGCAGTCTGTTCAGCTTCGAGAGCAAGATTGTCCTTGGGATGGGGCTGGTCTTCGAGCTCCCGACCGTGATCTACTTTCTGGCCCGGCTCGGGCTGGTGTCCGCGAGCTTCTTGTGGCGCAATTTCAAATACGCCATCCTGATCATCTTCATCGTCGCGGCGGTGATCACCCCGACGCCCGATGTCGTGACCCAGTGCGTCTTCGCGGGGCCGATGATCCTCCTCTATCTGATCGGCATTCTGGTGGCCCATGTCTTCGGCCGCGAGCGCGCCGCGGCGCCCGCGACCGAAAAGAGCTGAGGTCGGGGGAGGGCGCGTGTTGGATGCTCCGCGCGATCGATCAATTTCCTATGTGAGAATCCGCTCTCCCAGAGGCGTCTGGAAGACCCGTGCGGAATGCGCGGCCCTCATCGAGAAGGGGGAAGCCGACTTCCTTCTCTCCGGTTCGGGGGCAAGACACGGCGCCACAGGGTCGGGGCGAGGGCCGATCGTCCGCTTCTGTCTCGCAGGACGCCGTGCAGTCGGAAAGAGGTGCCTGCGCGGTGGGTTGCTGGGACCTCTGCTGGGCGGGTTGTACCTGGGAGAGGGGCGGGCACTCCGCCAGGTGGAGGCCGCGGCGCGGCTGCAGCGGGCCGGCGTGCCGACTCCCGACGTACTGGCTGCCGGATCACGCCGGGCGGCTTGTCTGTTCCGCGCGCAGGCCGTCGTGACGCGCGAGCTGGCCGGCGCCCAGAACCTCCTCGACCTGGCGCCAATCTGTGCGTCGCGACTGCGCCGCCGGGGCCTTCTCGTGATGTGCGCCGATCTGGTGCGAGCCATGCACCAGGCGGGATTCCTGCACGCGGATCTCAACGTCAGCAATCTGGTGCTGGAGCGGGGACCCGACGGCGAGATCCTGAATGTCCTGGATTTGGACGGGGGGCGGTTTGTCGTCGAGCTCTCGACCACCGATCGTTTCAGGAACCTGGCTCGCCTTCTCCGATCGTACGAAAAATGGATCGCCGAACGTGTTCGCCTGACGCCACGTGAGGAGGTTCTGTTCCTACGGCGGTACTGCGGCCACGAACGAGATCGGCTGCGTGAGCTGCTAGGGCGTCTTGCGAGATACCGCGCCCGGCTGACTCTCAGACGAATCTCCTGGCGCATGTCTGCGGGCGCGCGCTCAGGAGGCAGCTCCCTCCGCCCTCGCGAGTAGTCCGGCGGCGGCCCGCTCCACTTCGTCGATTTGGATCTCCTCGAGGCAAAAGGGCTTGCCCGCAGGCGAGGCCGGGCACTCCCGGAAGAAGTCCTGCCGGCACGGAGAGCAGGGATAGTCCTTCGTGAGGCTCACGATGCGGCCGCGCGAGGCGAGGGGCGCCGTCCGCCGCGGCGTCCCCGGCCCGAAAATCGCGACTGTGGGTACGCCGAGCGCGGCCGCCATGTGCATCGGCCCGCTGTCGTTGCCGACGAACAGGTGACACCGCTCGACAATTGCGGCGGCCACCTTGATCCGCAGCCCGGGGGCCGGAAGCAAGACGACATCCCTCGGAATTCCCCCTGCAATCCGCTCGAGCAGGCGACGTTCGTCGGTACTTCCGAGGAGTATGATGCGGGCCCCGTTTCTCTCCGCCAGACGCCGCCCCAGATCCGTGAAACGATCCGGGTGCCAGGCGCGCGGTTCTTTGGATGCCCCGGGATGGAGAGTCACCAGAGGTCTCAGCCCTGAGAACCCGGCCGCATCGAGCAGCGAGCCCGCCTCCGCCCGATCACCCGCGCTCAGATGGAACGAGGGGAGCGCGTCGATGATCGGGCATCCGAGGGCGCGCGCGATCCCCAGGAACACCTCCACGTGATGCGTTTCGGACGGCGGCGGCTTGAGGGGATGGGTCAGGAGCCACGAGCGAGCATCGGTCGCGTATCCAATGCGAAAACGCGCTCCGCCGAGCAGCGCCAGGGCCGCGGCGTCGAACGCCTTCTGGAACAGAATCGCCAGGTCGAACCGCTCCCTGCGAAGAGCCGCCGCGAGTCGCAGACGCCCGGCCAGCCCTTGGTGCGCCCCGGCATTGTCATACTCGATCAGGTCGTCGTAGAAGGGATCGCCGCGCAGGGTTTCCAGGACCCAGCGTTTGGCGAGAATGGCGATGCGGGCCTCCCGGAAGTGCGCCCGGATGGCGCGCATGGCCGGCGAGATCATCACCACATCACCGATCCAATTGTTGACCCGGATCACGATCCGCCGGATCTCCGCCGGATCGACGGGCCTCACGGACCGGCTCCGACCGCCCGCGGGAAGAGAGCTGCGCGCGACAGACGGTGTGTCCGGGGCGGGGCGGACCTGCGCCCTAGGATAGTCCCGGCGGCTCTGAGTACTTCCTCGGGAGAGATGTTCGAGGTCGACCTTCCGGACCGGAGGACGAGGTGAGCCGGGCCCAGAGGCGCGTTCAGGAGAGGATCGGTGGGGCCGAACAGGGCGACTACCGGACACCCCATCCCCCATGCGAGGTGCATCGGACCGGTATCGGCACCGACGAAGAGCGCACAACGTCTGAGGATCGCCGCCAGAAGCCTCAAGGAGCTCGGGGGGGCCACCACGGCGTGCCCGTGGCAACCGGAAGCGATGGATCGCGCCAGTCCTTCCTCTCCGGGTCCCCACGCGACGAGTGGCAGCGCGCCGAGACTCGACCTCAGGAGTGAAGCGAGTCGCGCGTAGTGCTCCACCGGCCAGCGTTTCCACCTCTGGCGCCGGCTGGTTCCGGGTGAGAGAACAACCACCGGAACGCCCGCCGGGTTAAGCGATTCCAGAATGGATTCGGCCTCCCGACCTTCGTCGGCCAGCTCCGGGAGGATCACCTCGACTTCGTCCCCGGTCGCTCCGAGCCGCTCGGCCATGATCAGATTCCGCTCGACGCGGTTCAGACGGAGTTCCAGGGGGCGAACCCACTCGTTCGTCCACAGGAAACTGAACTCACGGCAGTGTCCGGGCGCAAATCCTACGCGCCGTGGCGCCCCTGACATTCGTGCAAGGAGCCCGCTCTTGAAGCTTCCTTGGAAATCGATCGCGACGCCGAACCGTCGTTCCCGCAGGCCTTCAGCCAGCGCCGTGAGACGGCTCGCCAGCCTGCGCGGTCGGAGCGCCAGCTCGCGAAGCTCACGGCGCGGGAACACGATGAGCTCATCGATCTCGGGGTGGCCGACCAGGAGATCGCGCGACGGATCCTCCACCACCCAGGTCAGGTGCAGGCCAGGATAGGTCCTGCGGAGCAGGTGAAGGGCAGGCAGCGTGCGCAGCACGTCACCCACGGCTCCGAGACGGATGAGGAGCACGCGATCGTGATCCTTGAGGTGGGCGACGGGACGGTGCATCAACGCTTGCATCTTACACTGGCTCCGCGGCGAGGACGTTTGACAAGATTTTCCGGCGGGTGCTATAAGTCGTCGCCGTCAAGGAGCGTCGTCATGGCCGTCGATCCCCGGCTTCTCGAGATTCTCGCCTGTCCGCTCTGCAAGACTGAAGTAACGATCACTCCAGACGGCGCCGGCCTCGTCTGCCGCTCCTGCCGGAGGCGCTATCCGATCGTCGACGACATCCCGATCATGCTGGTCGAAGAGGCGACCGTCCTGCCCGAGGATCGTCCCTGAGCCGACCGAAGGCCTCCCCTCCGTCCATTGACGCGGAGCGCGCCGCGGCCATCGTGACCCGGTTCCCGCAGGTTTCCCTTCTCGTGGTTGGCGACCTGATGATCGACCAGTACCTGTGGGGGAAGGTGTCGCGGATCTCACCCGAAGCCCCCGTCCCTGTGGTCCGACTGGAGCGAGAGAGTTTCCGGATGGGCGGCGCGGGCAACGTCGTCAGCAATCTGGTCTCTCTGGGCGCGCGTGCCATCCCTGCCGGAGTGCGAGGCGATGATTCTCAAGGAGAGCTTCTGGAGAAATTTTGCCGGGACTCCGGACTGGCGACCGAGGCCCTGATCGTGGAGCGGGGTCGGCCCACCACTGTCAAGACGCGCGTTATCGCCCATAACCAGCAGGTGGTCCGGGTCGACCGGGAGGTCGACGGTCCGATAGAGGCCTCGGTCACACAGAGCCTGCGGGAAAAGTCCACGCGACTCCTGGAACAAGTGCACGGACTCATCATCTCGGATTACGACAAAGGCGCTGTGTCTCCGGAGCTGCTCACGGCGCTGCTCCCCGAGGCAGCCCGGCGTCGCATGCCCGTCGTGGTCGATCCGAAGGTGCGGCTGTTCAGGTATTACAGGCCCGCGACCGTCGTGACACCGAACGCGCGGGAGGCCATGGAAGCGGCTGGTACGATGGCGCGCACCGATCAGGAATTCGAGGGGATCGCGCACCGACTGCTGGAGATCCTCGGGAGCTCATCTCTGTTGATCACGAGGGGGGACCGCGGCATGCTGCTCCAGGAGAAGGCCGGTCCGCCCATCCTGATACCCGCCACGGCGCAGGAGGTCTTCGACGTCACGGGGGCTGGAGACACGGTGGTGGCGACCCTGGCTCTCGCCCTCAGCGCGGGGGCGACCATGCAGGAGGCGGCCCTCCTCGCAAACAGCGCCGCCGGCGTGGTCGTCGGCAAGGTGGGAACGGCCACCCTGACTGCGGAAGAGCTCCTCGGGTCAGTCAAGGCCCCGGATATTTGAAGTTCCGCCCCGCGACGAGACCCGAATCACGATCCCGAGCGTCATCAGGGCCCAGACGAGCCGGCAGATCTCGAAATCCTTCAGTGTCGACCCCCGGCACAGCTGTCTCAGAGGAACCGCTCGCTCGCAGTAGGAGAGGAGCGTCCACTCCTCCAGCGACAGGGTCAGGTCACGGCTCATGTCTTCGATCCCGGAGGCCGTCTGGTAGTGCGCGTCCAGGCCGCCGACGGCTTCCCAGATTCTCTCCCAGCTCTCGATTCTCCGGATGCCTTCGAGAATCGTGTTGCCCGCGCTGAGCTTCAGGGTGATCACCTCGTCCGAGGGGAGAGCCCCTGGACGGTAGCGATACCGGCCGCGAGTCCAGAGAAACAGGCTGCACACGATGTTTCGAACCTGGGTTCGGACCCCTTCCACAAGATCATGAGGCTGGATCAGGCCCAGTTCGACGAAGACCGTCCCCAGCCTCTTGCTCTCGCGAGTGGCGCGTTCGAGGGCGCCAATCAGCCCTTCCAGCGAGACCAGCCCCGATTTGAAGAAGATCTGTCCGAGACGATCATCGCGATCGTTCGAAGTGGCAAACACCGGCCGGCCGGACTGGATATATATCGATTTTTCGATCGCGTCACCCGTCAGACTGAGAACCCCGGTTTCTTTCCGACTTAGAATGGAATACATCAGACCGGGAAAGGTCGTGGTGGAGAGAACTCCCTCGCGTATCAGGCTTTGAAGTTCCATCCCCCCTCCGCAGGTCCCCGGTACGGTAGGAGCAGGCGCTTCAATTGTCAAGGCAGGCTGGATTGACCATGGAGGCGCGAAAATGGGCGCTAACTCACACAAAGAGCACCAGTTAACATGTGCTGCAAACAAGCCGCGAATGGATTACAATACTTTCTTGACAGATCTTTTATGTGAACGCACCATTGCAGTAGTTGACGCTTCTTCGTACTTTTGAGGTCTTCCATATCTGAAGCGTCGAAGGGTCGGTTCAAGCGTATAGTGGATGACGTGCGGTCGGGAACAGCGCAGCGCAGCGGTCGGGGGACGGGACAGATGGAACAGGAGCTGCGGGGAAGTACGCGTCTCGGGAATTACCTGCGCCGCCTCAGGGTTGGGTACGGTCTCTCGCTGCGCCGGGTCGAGGACAAGGCCAAGACGGGTGGCGGCGAGATTGACAACTCGCAGTTGTCGCGCTACGAGCGCGGCAAGTGCTATCCCTCCTTCGACAAGCTGTGTCTCCTTGCCAACATCTTCAATGTTCCCATCCAGAATTTCTCGGACGTCCTCGACCTCGAGAAGGTCGAGCGCTACGAACCCGGAATTTCGGCGACGTACGACGATATCAAGACCGAAGCGGGTCGGGAATGGGACCAGGGCAACTACGCGCGCGCCTACTCGATCTATGAGACGGCGCTGGCTCGACTGGAGGACGGCCACGGGACGGAGGTCGACCAAGAAACCCTGGCTCGGGCGCGGTTCAACCTGGCAAGGACGCTTCTGCGCATGGGGAAGGTCAGCCTCGCTGAGACCGAGCTGCGGTTGATTCTGAGGCGGCACCGGGAAATCTCCCCCACGACGGAAGTCGCCGTTCTCGGGGCGCTCGCCGACGCGCACGAGGACAAGGGAGACCGGTACCTCGCGCTCCTCGAGTCGGAGAAGGGGCTCGCGATCGCGCGCGAGTGCGGCAGTGTCGAGTACGAAGGCTACGCGTTGCACCGGATCGGCCGGCTGTATTTCCTCGAAAGCGATTACACCAGGGCGCTCGAGAGCTTCCGACAGGCGCGCACCCTGCTGGAGGACACGGCGAGCCGCTACGACCTGACGCTCATTCGCATCAATATCGGTTTCTGCCAGGCGATGATCGGCAAGGTGGAACGGGGAGTCCGCGAGCTCAAGGAGGCGCTCCAGATCGCGGGCAAAGACGGTTTCCGGCGCTGCTCCACCTACGCCCTCCTCTACCTCGGGCAAATACACTTCACTCAGCAGGAGATGGTCAAGGCGCGTGATTACTTTGAAGAAGCCGAGCTCATGGCCCATGGTGGAGAAGAGCGCTATGTGGATATCCTCTTCCAAACGGCCTACCACCTGTGGGAGATGGCACGGGTCTCGGGGAACCAGGTCCAGGAAAAGGTGTATTTCGGTCGCTTGAAGTTCCTGCGGTCGCAGCTCGATCGGCATTTCCTCGAAGTAGAGAAATTCGACCAGTTCATCGAGCAGGGAAAGAGCAGGTGACGCCGTGATTCGGCTGAGGGGATCTCGTCGATGGGTCGTCGTCGCTGTTCTGGCGCTCCTGCCCACGCTGGTCCTGGCCGAGGTGAGCGTCCAACTCGACGCTCGTGGGAATTTCAAGCGGTTTTACTACCTGACCCGCAAGAGGGGGCCAGTCAATGTCGTCTGGGCCCAGGTGCGTCCCTGGGTGCCGCAATCCGTCCTCCTCAACTCCATCGGCGACAATCTGGGCGACCTACCGCCAGTGATCGAGATCTCGCCCGTCACGGGCAACCCCTGGGTCGTGTGGCCCAAGAACTTCGGAAACCTCAAGCAGCTCGTGATTGCGACGTGGGACATCAAGGGTCGAAAGTGGACCGATGCGTCGCCGATCACCCCCGGAACTCCTCTCGTTTACGACGATCTCGGTCCGGCGCTGGCGTTCGATGGCGCCGGCACGCCCTATCTCGTATGGTGGAGGGCGGAGCAGACTGCGAAGATATTCTTCAGCACGCTGATCAACGGCGTCTGGACTCCTCCTCTCCTGGTGAGCGATCAGTCTGTCGACAGCCGCTTGCCGTCGATCGCCCTGCGCGGCACCACGGCCCTCATCACCTACCTGACGCCGACCGGGATGGCGAGCAAGAACTTCGAGACCGGGCTGCTCATCAACAGCGCCGCCAGTCTGATGGACAACCCCATCCCGCCGCTGAATACCCCTCCTACCTCTCCGGGCGGTGGCCAGGCCGGCGGTGGCGACGGGTTCCTCAAGAAGAGGTAAGACGGGACAGTTTCGTCAGAGGTCGGATCGGCCGAATCCCAGCCTATTTCTGCTGGACACTTGCGACTCCGTATGACAATCAGCCGCGGGGATCGCTCCAGGAGGTGGTGCCTTCCGCGGCCGTCCGCCCGCCCCCCGGGCCTTCATGACGGGCGAGGCGCAGCCGCAGCGCGTCGGACTCCTCCTCAAGGTGCCGCAGCTGCTTCTGGAGCTGGCGGTTCGTGATGCGGATTTTGATGCCGTCGATCACTCCGATGACGCACGCGAAGGCGACTCCGAAAATAGCGGCCGTGGCGATCACAGCACCCATCGGTATCGGACCGACGTGCCACAACACCAGATTGATGGTGACGTCGGAGCCGTTGAACACACCGACGATAATGAGTACGAAGAAAAAGACCACGACGATCAGGTAAACCAGGATGTTCACGGCTCTCCCTCCGCCGCGGCGTCGCGCCTTGGCCGGGGCGCCCGGTTGCGATCAGGATCGAACCAGCCGACAACCTCCTCCCATTTCCCCTGAGCCTTGATGATCGCGTCGACGACTTCGCGCACCGCGCCGCGACCGCCGGGGGCCCGCGTCACGAAGGGAACGCGCCGGAGCACTTCGTCGTGGGCGTCCGCTACGGCCACCGGCATGCCGACGCGGGCGAGAACCGGAAGGTCGGTCACATCGTCGCCCACGTAGCAGACCTGGGCGTCGGCGAGCTTCAGACGGCGCGCGACACGAAGGTAGGTCTGCAGCTTGTCGCTCACCTGCAGATGGACCTCGTGCATCCCCAGCTCCTCGGCGCGGCGGGCGACGGCGACGCCCCCCCGTCCCGAGATGATCCCGGTGCGCAAACCGACCCGCCGGGCAATCCACAACCCGGCGCCGTCCTTGACATCATAAGTCTTCCACTCCGCGTCCCTCCCGGAGATCGACAGACGGCCGTCGGTCAGGACGCCATCGACGTCCATCAGGATGAAGGTGATCCGCCGCGCCCTAGGCGGCAGAGGCCGTCGGCACCTCAGGGAAGACCTCCGCGGCGCGGCGGCAGGCCCGCGCGCCTCAAAAGAGCTGGGTGCGCCAGAGATCGTGGATGTGTACGACCCCTTCAACGCGCTGCTCCTGATCGACCACGACGAGCGAGGTGATCTTCCTGGTCTCCAGGAGGTTAAGCGCCGACACGGCGAGATCCTGCCTCCCGATGGTCACCGGATCGCGTGTCATCACGACATCGACCGTCAGTCTGAGCAGGTCGTCGCCCCGTCCCAGGTGCCTGCGCAGATCGCCGTCCGTAATCACCCCGGCGAGCCTGCCGTCGTTGTGGACGACGCAGGTCATTCCAAGCCGTTTCTCGCTGATGGTACGGATGGCGTCGCGCATGGAGACGCCGATGCCGACGATGGGGGCGTTCCCGCCGCCGTGCATCAGGTGGCCGACGGTGACGACTTTCTTGCCGATGCGCCCGCCCGGGTGATAGCGCGCGAAATCGTCCGGAGTGAAACCGCGCTTCTCGAGCAGCGCCATCGCCAGGGCGTCGCCCATCGCCAGGGCCGCCGTGGTGCTTGCGGTCGGTACCAGACCGAGGGGGGAGGCCTCCTCCGCGATATGCACATCGAGCACGATGCGCGAGTGTCGGGCCAGGGTCGAGCTGGGATCGCCGGTCATCGAGATCAGGCCCACGTCCAGACGCTTCATCAGCTCCATCAGCCGGATCAGCTCGTCGGTCTCCCCGCTCTGGGAGATCGCCAGGACGACGTCCCCAGGGACCACCATGCCGATATCACCATGAACGGCCTCGGCCGGGTGCAGGAAGAGAGCCGGTGTCCCGGTGCTGCTGAGCGTGGCGGCTATCTTGGCGCCGATGAGCCCCGACTTGCCCATCCCCGTGACAACGACTCGGCCCTTGCAGGCGTGCAGAGTGTCGACCGCCCGATCGAACGCTTCGTCGAGGCGCGGGACCAGATCCAGGATGGCGTGCGCCTCGAGCTCGAGAACCTTGCGGGCGATGTCGCGGGGCATCAGCGTCCCCTGACGAGGGCGTCAATTGAAACCACAGCACGGAGGAGCGGCTCGACGGCGTCCAGACGCAGCGCGTTCGGGCCGTCGCTCCGGGCGGCGGAGGGGTCGTCGTGGACTTCACAGAACAGCGCGTCGATGCCGACCGCGGCCGCGGCCCGGGCGAGATAGGGGATGAACTCGGCATCGCCCCCGCTGCGGTCGCCGAGGCCCCCGGGGTGCTGGACCGAGTGGGTGGCGTCCATCACGACCGGGAACCCGAACCCGCGCATCACGACGAGCGATCGGTAGTCGACTACCAGATTCTGGTAGCCGAACGAGGTGCCCCTCTCCGTGACCAGTACCCGATCGTTTCCCTGCGACCGCACCTTGTCGATGGCGTTCTTCAACTCCCAGGGTGACAGGAACTGCCCCTTCTTGATGTTCACGGTCTTGCCGGCGCGTCCCGCCGCAAGGAGCAGGTCGGTCTGGCGGCAGAGGAACGCCGGTATCTGCAGGATGTCGAGGACCTCGGCCGCCGCTTCCGCCTGGGAGGGCTCGTGGATGTCGGACAGCACGGGGACGCCGACCTCCGACCTGACCTTCTCGAGTATGCGCAGCCCTTCGCGCAGCCCGGGTCCGCGGAACGATCCGACCGAGCTGCGGTTCGCCTTGTCGAAGGACGACTTGAAGATGAAGGCAACCCCGGCGGCCCCGGAGATCTGCGAGAGGGCGCGGGCCATCGTCAGGGCGTGCTGTTCGCTCTCGATCACGCAGGGACCGGCGATGAACACGAGCGGAGCCCCGCCCCCCATGGCGAGATCGCGGGCGATCTCCACCCGTCGGGTCCGGCCCGGTCCCGGATCAGCGCTGGGTCTGCCGGTACTGCCTGCAGGCACCGATGAAGCTCCTGAAGAGTGGGTGGGGGAGCATCGGCTTCGATTTGAATTCCGGATGGAATTGGCAGGAGAGAAAGTAGGGGTGATCCGGGATCTCCACGATCTCCACGAAGCGGTGGTCGGGCGTCTCGCCGGTCACACGCATCCCCTTCTTCACCATGCCGTCCAGATAGTCCCGGTTCACCTCGTAACGGTGGCGGTGCCGCTCGCTGATTTCGGGTCTGCCATAGGCCTGATGGGCCCGCGACCCGGGCAGCAGGACGCAGGGCCAGCGACCGAGACGCATGTTCCCCCCCATGCGCTCGACTCCCTCCAGCTCGCGCAGCTTGTAGATCACCGGGTGCGGCGTCGAGGGATTGAACTCGGAGGAGTCCGCGTCCTTCAACCCGCACAGATTGCGGGCGAACTCGATGATGGCGCACTGCAGTCCGAGGCAGATGCCAAAGAATGGGATGCGCTTTTCGCGCGCGTGCCGGATGGCTTCCAGCATGCCCGCCACGCCCCTGATGCCGAAGCCTCCCGGCACGAGGATCCCGTGACACGGGGCGATCGCCTCCTCGAGCTGCCCGTCGGTCAGGTTGTCGGCCTCGATCCATTTCAGCTTGACCCGCACCTCGTTGGCGATGCCGCCATGTCCGAGCGCCTCGTTGAGGCTCTTGTAGGAGTCCTCATAGGTGACGTACTTGCCGACGATCCCGACGTTCACCTCGCCGCCGGCCGGGCTCTTGACCTTCTCGACCATGCGGACCCAATCGTCCATGTTCTTGTCGCGGTAGGGCAGATCAAGCAGCTTCAGCAGGATGGCGTCCAAGCCCTCCTTCGCGAGGACGAGCGGGACCTCGTAGATCGTCTCGACGTCCTTGGCGGTGATCACCGCCTCTTCCGGCACGTTGCAGAACAGGGCAATCTTCTTCTTGATCTCCTTGGGGATGAAGCGATCGGTGCGGCAAAGCAGGACATCGGGCTGGATCCCGATCGCCCGGAGGTCGCGCACCGAGTGCTGTGTCGGTTTGGTCTTCAGCTCACCGGCCGCCACGATGTAGGGGACCAGGGTGAGGTGCACGAACACCGAGTCGCTCCGGCCGGCCTCGAGTCGGAACTGGCGGATCGCTTCCAGGAAGGGGAGTGATTCGATGTCGCCCACTGTGCCACCGATCTCGACGATCTGGATGTCGACCCCCTTGGAAATCTTGCGGATCGCCTGTTTGATCTCGTCCGTGACGTGGGGGATCACCTGCACCGTGCCGCCCAGGTAATCGCCGCGCCGCTCCTTGCCGATGACCTGCTCGTAGATCCGCCCGCTCGTGAAATTGTGATCGCGCGAGCAGACGGTGGACGTGAACCGCTCGTAGTGTCCGAGGTCGAGGTCGGTCTCCACGCCGTCCTCAGTCACGTAAACCTCGCCGTGCTGAAACGGGCTCATCGTCCCAGGATCGACGTTGAGATAAGGGTCCAGCTTCTGCAGGGTGACGCTGAACCCGCGCGCCTCCATGAGGCGCCCGATCGATGCGGCGGCCAGTCCCTTCCCCAGGGACGACACCACACCGCCCGTGATGAAGATGTACTTGGTCGGCACGTTCAGCTCCTCAAGAGGATAGCAGAAGCGCCCGTTCCACGGCGCGGACGTCGGCCGGTGTATCGACGCCGTGATAGTGCCCGCGCGCCCGCAACACCCGGATCGTGCGGCCACGCTCCAGCGTGCGCAGCTGCTCGAGTCCCTCGAGGGTCTCGAGGATCCCGGGGCTCCAGGAGGCGAACTCCAGGAGGAACCCGCGGCGGTAAGCATAGAGCCCCACGTGACGCAGCCAGGGACGCGGCGGCCCGGCGGCATTCGACTCAGAGCTCGCTCGATGCGCAGCGCCCCCCGCGCCCTCGCGACCCTGCACGTAGGGGATCGGACTCCTCGAGAAATAGAGCGCCCGGCCCCCGGCATCGCACACCACTTTCACGACGTTGGGATCGTGCGCATCGTCGGGCTCCAGGAGCGGGTCGGCCAGAGTCGCCATGTCAGGCGACGGATCCTGCTCCAGGCATTCGATCAGACCGTCGATGTCCTGCGGGTCGAGCAGCGGCTCATCACCCTGGATGTTGACGAACAGATCGGCCGGCAGGACCCGCGCGACCTCGGCGAGGCGATCGGTGCCAGAAGCGTGATCGGGAGAGGTCATCAGCACCTCACCGCCGAACGCGCGCACGGCCGCCGCAATGCGCGCGTCGTCCGTGGCCACCAGCAGCCTGGCGATACGGCTTGCGGCCCGGGCCCGCTCGAAAACACGCTCCACGAGGGCCTTGCCGCCGATGAGTGCGAGAGGTTTGCCGGGAAAGCGGGACGACTGATAGCGGGCTGGAATCACACCGACTGCGTGCATTGCCGCCTTGGGCGTGATGTGCTGCATCGATGGATGTTAGCCTACGCCCGTCGGGCAAGTCAAAAGGAAAAAGCTCGCAGCATCGCGGCCCGGCCGCGGGGGCCGACGCGAACGTGACGGGTGCGTGAAATCTGTGGACAGCGCGCAGGTCAATGCTAATATTAGCGACAGAACGGTTCGTCGTGATGGCGCCGTGCGGCGCGCGACGATTCACCCGCCGGCAGGGAGGGGTCTCGGATGGCAGGAGACGTCGAAAAGAACCTGGAGGCGCTCGGGTACCGACTCCCGGAAGTCGGCAAGCCTCTCGGGGCGTATGTTCAGAGCGTCAGGACCGGGAACCTGTTGTTTATCTCGGCCAAGCTGCCCAAGGAAAACGGCCGCCTGAAGTACCCCGGCAAGATCGGTCGCGAGGTGACCGTCGAGGAGGGGAAGGAGGCGGCGCGGCTTGCCGCCCTGAGCGTCCTGGCGACCGCCAAGCAGGCGATCGAGGACCTCGATCGCGTCAAAAGAGTGGTGCAGCTGGTCGGCCACGTGGCGGCGGCGCCCGGGTTTCTCGACGCTTTTGATGTCATCGAGGGGGCCTCGGAGGTGTTCGTGAAGGTCTACGGTGAGCGCGGCAAGCACACGCGCTTCAGCCTGGGAGTGTCGGAGCTGCCCCTCAATGCCTGCCTGCAGCTCGAGGCGATCCTGGAAGTCGAGTAGGGTCGCGTGAACCTCCCGTTCCGCCAGCACGTCCTCATCTGCACCGGCCCGCGCTGCGGTGGAGAGCGCCAGTCGGAACGCATCCGTCAGGAGTTTCGCCGGCAGTTCGTCCGTCAGGCGCTGCCGGCCTCGGTCAAGGACACGGCATGCATCTGTTTCGGGCTGTGCACCTACGGCCCGAACGTCATCATCTATCCGGACGGCGTCGTCTACAGCGGCGTCAGGCCGCCGGACGTCGCCGAGATCGTCCGCGACCACCTCGTGGGGGGCCGGGTCGTGGAGCGTCTTCTCTTCAAGAAGAGAGACCCGGCGGCCCCGCCCACCGGCGACGCCGACCCGACGACCTTGCCGGTGTAAGACTCCTCCGAATGCGGCTATAATCCCGGCATGCCTGCGACACCGTGCACGGCCATGCCGACACCCCTCCTCGCCGACCGTTTCGGGCGGGTGGTTCGCAGCCTGCGCATCTCGGTGACCGATCGCTGCAATCTTCGCTGCCTCTACTGCATGCCGGACGGGGAGATCCCCTGGTTCCCCAAGAAGCGCATCCTGACCTACGAGGAGATCGGTCGCGTGGCGACGATCCTCGCGTCCCTCGGGGTGCGCGAGATCCGGCTGACCGGGGGCGAGCCGCTTGTGCGCAGGGATTTGCCCGTCCTCGCCCGCATGCTGTCGCGGATCGAGGGCATTGAGGATCTGGCGGTCACCACCAACGGACTGCTGCTGGCGGAGATGGCGGAGCCGCTCCTCGTGGCCGGCGTGCGCCGCTTCAACGTGCACATGGACTCTCTGGAGCCGGCCGGGTTCAGCCGCATGAGCCGACGCGCCGGTCTGGACAGGGTGCTGTCGGGTCTCCGGGAGCTTGAGCGCCTGAAGGCGACGCCGGTCAAGATCAATGTCGTGTTGCTGCGCGGCGTGAACGAGGACCAGATCGTGCGCTTCGTCGAGCTGGCGCTGTGCCGTCCCTATCAGGTCCGCTTCATCGAATTGATGCCACTCGGCGGGGGAGAGCCGTTCGAGCTGGATCGCCTGGTTCCCGGCCGCGAGGTCAGGAGGCGCATCGAGGAGATCTACCCGCTGGTGCCGGTCGGCCGCGATCGGCCGTCGGCGCCGGCGAACGTCTTCCGCATCGCGGGTGGGGCGGGCGACATCGGTTTCATCAACCCGGTCACGGAGCCCTTCTGCGCCGACTGCGATCGCATCCGAATCACCGCCGACGGCAGGATCCGCACCTGTCTGTTCTCCCGCACCGAGACCGACCTCGCCGCCCTCCTGAGGGGGGGGAGCCCGGACGCGCGAATCGCCGAGGCTCTGCAGGCCGCTGTTGCGCGCAAGGAGGCCGGCGGCTGTCTCGACTTGCACCAGTTCTATCGGGAGCGGCTGCAACGCAAGATGTGGCAGATCGGCGGCTGAGCGCGGCCGTCCCGGCGCTCCGCTTCGCTGTGCTATCCTTCCGCGCTCCGGAGGTCACGGGGAGAACGTGTGGGCACCATCGCCATCGGTTTCTTCACCAGCACCGCTGCGGGCATTCTTGCGGCGCTGCTGCTCGCTCCTTTCCGGGAGCTGGGGCGTTTCTTCTTCGTCCTGAACGCCTTTCTGGCCTTCCTGTTCCTTTGTATCGCGGCGCCTTATCGCGTCGCGGCTCGGAGCGCGGCGCCGGGCGCCTTCTTTCTGGCCCTCGCCTCCGTGACCCTGGTCATGGCCTATCTTGCGGCGCTCCTCATGCGGCGCGGCGGCCGCTCCTCCAGCGGACTGCTCGTCGCCGCGGCGGTCGCGACGCTGCTCGCCACCGCGACGGACGGCTGGATGATCGCGGGCGCGGCCGGGGCGAAATGGTTCTTCAGCGCGAACGCGCTCGCCGCCGCGGCGCTCCTCGGCGCGGTCACGGTGGGCATGCTGCTGGGGCACTGGTACCTGGTGAGGATCCGGCTGGACATCTCTCATCTGATGAGATTCGCCCGCTTCTACGCCGTCGCGGTGGCGGCGCGCGCCGCGTTTCTCATCGCCGGACTCGTCGACGCCGGGCTCCGGTCACCGTCGGGCCTCGAGCGCTTCCTGAGGACCATGGCAGTCGACCGTGGTCTGTTCTTCTGGCAGAGGTTGTTCTTCGGGATACTGGGGCCTGCGGCGTTCGCTGGAATGGTGTACGAGACGGCGCGTATCCGGTCGACCCAGTCGGCGACCGGCATCCTCTACCTCGCGGTGATCTTCGTGGTGTATGGAGAGTTCCTGGCGCGCTACCTCGCGGTCGCCGGCGCAGGCCCGATGTGATGCCGATGGGGCGACCCTCGAGACCCTTGAGCGTTTCATTCCTGTGCGAAGGGTGCGGGCGCGAGATCGTCAGCGCGGTCGATCCGCAGGACGCCAGTGGCGCCTGCCCCGACTGCGGTCGTGCGTTTGCCCTGCGCGCCGACGGCCCGATCGTGCAGTCGCGTCTCCTGACGCGCTGCCTGCGCTGCGGGCTGGATCGCCTGTACACCCAGAAGGACTTCAGCAAGAGGGCGGGGCTGTGGGTCTTCGTCGTCGCCGCGGCCCTGAGCGTGCCGACCTGGGGGCTGAGTCTTCTGGCGGCGACGCTGATCGACCTTGGCCTGTACTACGCTCTCGGAGACGCGACCCTGTGCTACGGCTGCGGCTCGGTGCACCGGGGCTTCCGCAGCAACCCCGTGCACGGCCCCTTCGACATCCATGCCCAGGAGGCGGTCGACCGCCGCCCCCGGACGGCCTGAGAGGACGATGGCCGACGATCGCAGTGACTGGAAGGTGGTCCTGCAGTTCTTCATCGTGCCGCTCAGTCTCGTGGCGGTGCTGGTGAGCGTCTTCTTCGGGCTGCAGGTGTTGCGCTCACGGCATCCGGACCCCCAGACCGCCCTGGACGATCTGAAGGGCAATAGAAGCTTCCTTCTGCCGTGGGTCAAAGATCCGAAGCGCTGGCAGGCCGGTTACGACTTCTCCCTGCTCCTGCGCTCGAGCGCTCCGGGAAACGCGGGGACCCTGATCCCGGGAATGGCGAACGCCTTCCGGGACGCCGGATCGCAGGGTGACCTGAAGCTCAGGCGGTATCTGGCCTTGGCGCTCGGGCGCTCCGGCGATTCGCACGCCGCCGCGGCGCTCCGGGAAGGTTTGAAGGACACGGACGGGGCAACACGGTTGTTCTGCGTCTGGGGACTGATGCAGATCGCCGATCGGGATGCGATCGCCGAACTGCGTGCGGCGGCAGCCGATTCGGACGCTGGGGTGCGCACGATGGCCGTTTTTGCCCTCGGTCAGATGGGTGACCACGATGGCGCGCCCGTGCTCAAGAGGGCGCTCGGAGACCGGGAACGGGACGTACGCTGGAACGCCGCGATTTCGTTGGCGCGGATCGGCGACGCTTCCGGAGAGTCGCTGCTCCTCGAGATTCTCGCGATCCCGGCACCGGTTCCGGCGCGGGCGGGGGACGCCGACCCGTCCGATGGAGCCTCGCCCTCCCTCAATGCGATCCGCGCCCTGGCCCTCCTCAAGAACGCCGCCGCGCGGGCGGCCCTGAAGCGCGCGTCGGAGTCGGACGCGAACGAGAAAATCCGCAGGACCGCCGGCGCGGCGCTCGAGTCTCTGGACGCCGAAGCCCGCGATGTGTTGCCTTGACAGGGATTTGCGTCCCCCATACGATGGTGTCGGAGCTCTTGGGTCCGTTATTCGAAGCGAACGCTCGCGCGGACCTGCGGGTGAGCCGATGCCGGAATCTCTCAGGTACAGCGACGCGGTCATGGACCACTACAGGAATCCGCGCAATGTCGGCGAGATCCTGGGGTCTCCCGCCGTCGCCCAGGTGGGCGATCCGACGACCGGCGATGTCCTGAAGATCAGCCTGAGGATCGAAAACGGTGTCGTCAGGGAAGCGCTGTTCAAGAGCTTCGGCTGCACCGCTGCGATCGCCTCGGGCAGCATGGCAACGACGCTCATCGTGGGGAAGACGATCGAGGAGGCGGGACGCCTCACCAACCGGGACGTGGCTGTCGCCCTGGGGGGCCTGCCGGAATCGAAGATCCAGTGCTCCGTCCTCGCGGAACAGGCGATCCAGGAGGCTCTGCGGCGCCATCGCGAGGCGCTCGAGATGATGCGGGAGGCGGTGCGGTGCCGGTGAGCGGAAAGCCGGTGGCGCGCCCCGCCAGGCCGGGTCTGCTGGAGCTCACCTATCTCCCCTCGATCCTGAAGGGTATGTGGATCACGCTGCGTCATATGTTCCGGCCGAAGGTGACGATGCAGTATCCGGAGCAGAGGTGGAGTCTGCCGGACAATTACCGTGGACTGCCGGCGCTGGTCCGGGACGAGGAGGAGCGGGTGAAGTGCGTCGCCTGTTTCCTGTGCGAGTACGTCTGCCCGCCCAAGGCGATTCACATCGAGGCGCAGGAAATCCAGACGGGCGTCGAAAAGGGCCCCAGGGTCTTCGAGATCAACATGCTGCGCTGCATCATGTGCGGTTATTGCGAGGAGGTCTGCCCCGAGCAGGCGATCTTCCTGACCAAGGAATACACGACCGTCGGTGTGAACCGCGCCGAGATGATTTTCCCGAAGGAGAAGCTCCTGGAGATGGGCGGCATACGGCCCGATCCGATCAAGAAGTGGCAGCGTCTCACCTCGAAGCAGGGGCCAAGCGAGACAGCCCACGAGCCCGTGTGCGCCGGCAGGGGCACGGCGCGATGAACGGGACACCGAGGGATCTCCCCGCGGGAATGGAGGGCAGCCACGAGCTCGAGCAGTGGATCCTGACGACCCGCCTGGCCGACTACGTCGCCTGGGGGCGATGGTCGCGCCGCGTTACGACGTGGCGCGCTTCGGCGCCGAGGCCCTGCGCTTCTCGCCGCGGCAGGCCGACCTGATGATCGTTGCCGGCACCGTCACCAAGAAGATGGCGCCGGCGGTCAAACGGGTCTTCGACCAGATGCCCGAGCCGAAGTGGGTGATCTCCATGGGGGCCTGCGCCTCCTCGGGGGGCATGTTCCGCTCCTACCCGGTCGTCCAGGGAGTGGACGAGATCATTCCCGTCGACGTCTACATACCCGGCTGCCCGCCGCGGCCGGAGGCGCTGATCGAAGGGATCATGAGGGTCCAGCAGCTCGTTGAAGAAGGGGCGCGCGCGGCGCAGACAGGCGCGCGCGCCGGGCGGCCGGCCCCCGCGGCCGGAACGCGGTGAACGATGCCATGTGAAGACGCAAGCGACCGGCTCCGTTCGGAGATCGCCGCCGAGATCGGGGCGCGCGGACCGATCCCGTTCGCGCGCTTCATGGAGATGTGTCTCTATCACCCGGTGCTCGGATACTACACCCGCGGCATCGGCGGAGGCGGCGGGCGCGACTATCTCACCAGCAGCGGCACCCACAGTGCCTTCGGCCTCCTTCTGGCGCGTCAGGTGGATGAGATGTGGCGCCGCGCCGGCCGGCCCGATCCCTATCATTTCGTGGAGTTCGGGCCGGGGGAGGGGTACTTCGCCCTCGACTTCCTGCGGGAAGCGGCCCGCAGCGAGGGGTTTGCGAAGGCGCTCCGTTACGTGATGGTGGAGCCGAGCCCGGTGCTGGCCGAGCGCCAGAGATCCCGCCTGGCCGGGCGCTCTGCGAGCGCCGTGCAGTGGCTGAGCGAGCAGGACCTGGACCGGCGCGCGAAGTTCGCCGGCTGTCTGTTCGCCAACGAGGTGCTGGACGCGTTCCCCGTCCACCGGGTGATGGGAACGCCGCAGGGGCCGCGCGAGATCCACGTGGACGCCGGCGCCGGCGGCCTCCACGAGATCCTGGCGCCGCTGTCAAGCGATTCGGTCGGGTGCTTTCTCCATGACAACGGGATCGTTCTGGAGGACGGCCAGGAGATCGATCTCAACCTGGCGGCGCCGTGCTGGGTGTCGTGGGCCGCCGGTCTTCTGCAGCGCGGCTATCTGATGATCGTGGATTACGGTTACGAGGCGCCGGAGCTGTACGCGCCGCAGCGCCGCCGGGGCACACTCCTGGCGTACCACCGGCACCGCATCGGCGAGGATTTCCTCGAGCGGCCCGGGGAACAGGATCTGACCGCGCACCTGGACTTCACGGCGATCCGGCGCGCCGCGGAATCCGCGGGTGCGCGCCAACTCGGGCTGACTACGCAGGCCCGATTCCTCCTGGGGCTCGGGGCGCTGGAGCTCATCCAGGTCCCCGAGGCGCCTCTGGCGGGCGGGGACGATCAGCCCGCGGGCCGCTTCCTCGAGGCCCTGAAGGATCGCGAAGCGCTCAAGGAGCTGATCCTGCCCGGCAGGATGGGCGATCGGTTCCGGGTCCAGGTCCTGGGCGTGGGAGACGTCCCGAGGGATCTGGCGGGGCTGTCCCGGCCGTGGGACCGCCCGGAGGTGACCGCGGCCGCCTCACCGCTGTCGCCGCCACGCGGCGCCGCGCTGGCCCGGGAGAGCGAGGACCAGCCGTGAGCGTGGCGCATGCCGGGGAGGCGCAGATCCTCGAGGCCCTCCGGGCGGTCATCGACCCGGAGCTGCACGTGGACATCGTGTCCCTGGGGATGATCGAAGACCTGAAGGTCGAGGCGGACAGGGTCTCCCTGACAGTCAATCTCACCACCCCCGGCTGCCCCCTGAAAGCTCAGATCGAAAAAGACGTCAAGGAGGCGTTGTCGCGGGTGCCGGGTGTGGGCTCGATCAACCTCAAGATGGGCGCCCGAGTGCGCAAGAGCATCGAGACGACTGGCGACCTGATTCCCGAAGTCGCCAACGCCGTGGCCATCGGCTCCGGCAAAGGGGGTGTCGGCAAATCGACCGTGAGCGTGAACCTGGCCCTGGCTTTCGCCCGGGCCGGCGCCGCCGTCGGCCTGATGGACGCCGACATCTACGGGCCCAACGACCCGCAGATGCTCGGGCTGAAGACGAAGCCCGAGGTGCAGGACCGCAAGCTGGTCCCCGTGACGGTGCACGGCATCAAGTTGATGTCCATGGCGTTCTTCCTGAAGGAAGACGAGCCGGTGGTGTGGCGCGGCCCGATGCTGCATGGCGCCATGAAGCAGTTTCTCGGCGACGTCCTGTGGGGAAAGCTGGACTATCTGTTCATCGACCTGCCGCCCGGCACCGGCGATGTGCAGCTCACCCTGTCGCAGATCATCCCGCTCACGGGGGCGGTCCTGGTCACCACGCCGCAGGACGTGGCGCTGCTCGACGTTCGCAAGGCGGCCGCGATGTTCAAGAAAGTCAACGTGCCGATCCTCGGCGTGATCGAGAACATGTCGTACTTCAATTGCCCGCACTGCGGCGAGCGCGTGGAGGTCTTCAGCCACGGCGGGGGAAAGCGGGTGGCGGAGCAGTTCGGAGCCCAGTTCCTGGGGGAGATCCCGCTCGACGTGCGCGTGCGGCAGGGGGGTGATGACGGCCGTCCGGTCGTCGTGCACGATCCGAAGTCCGGGCCAGCGCTGGCCTTCAAGGACATGGCGGAGAAGCTGGCGGCCATCATCAGCGTCAACACGTTCAAGAAGTACGAGCAGGAAATCGTCGCCCGGTCGTCAATCGGTCCCCGCGCCCCCGTCGTTCGGCTTCCCGCGGCGCCGGCTCGCGCCGGCCGCCTTGGGCGCGCTCCTGTTCGTGGCCGCGTGGGGCGGATCGGCGGCCGGCGTTCCCGCTGCTGATGTCGTGGCGCGCGTCAACGGCAGGCCAATCCTGAGACGCGATTTCGATCTCTCGGTGCAGATCCAGTTCCGCGGCCGCCGCCCGGCCAACGTGGGGCTCAAGGAGCTGCAGGCGTCCCGCGAGAAGGTGCTCGAGCGCCTCATCGAGAACGAGCTGCTCTATCAGAAGGCGATCAAGACGGAGGGCCCCCCGCCGGACAAGGACGTGGAACACGAGTACCAGAGCATCAGGGAGAGCTTCCCGTCCGCCGGGGACTTCTCGAAAGCGTTGCAGGAGAACAGGGTCAGCGAGACCGAATTCAAGGACCAGGTCCGGCGGACGCTTCTGGTGATGCGCTTCGTCGATCGCCAGGTCGTCGGCGACGTCAAGATCAGCGACGAGGACGTGAGACGTTATTACGACCAGAACCCGTCGGAGGTGACGCGACGCGAGGCGGTCGGTTTGAGACAGATCGTCGTGCACCTCCCGCCGGACGCCTCGGTCGAGGCCCGCGCCCAGGCCCGCGAGAAGATCGAGGCGATCCTCAAGGAGGTCCGCTCCGGCGGCGACTTCGCGGTTCTCGCCCGCAGGTAGTCGGACGGCCCCGAGGCCTCCAGGGGAGGCGATGCCGGCCTGCTCATCAAGGGCAAGGGGCCGCCGGCAATCGAGCGGGTCGCCTTCACGCTGCAGCCCGGGCAGACCAGCGACGTGATCGAATCGCGACGCGGTTTCCACATCATCCAGGTCACCGAGAAGCGCCCGGAGGGTCCGATCCCGCTCGACCAGGCCAAAGAGAAGATTCGCGCCCGGCTCGCGGCGCGCGAGCGCCAGGACAAGATCCGCGCCTATGTGGACCAGCTCAGGGAGCAGGCCAGGGTGGAGCGTCTTCTGCCCGCCGCGTCGTGAGACGGGCCGCTCCCGGGCCGGCGCAGAGGGGGTCCAGGAAAGTGTGCTGATCCAGCTCGTTTCTCTGGCGGGGGCCGGGCTGATCCTGGCGGCTTACGCCGCGCACCAGGCTGGCCGCATGGGACGGGACTCCCTCCTCTATCACGCGTTCAACGCGGTCGGCGGCCTGGTCCTGTGCGCCGTCGCCATCGCAGCGTCCCAGGTCGGCTTCATCGTCCTGGAGGGCGCGTGGACCGCGATCAGCCTCGTCGCGATCGTGCGCTGCCTCGGGCGGCATTCCTCCGGCGTCTGAGCCGTACGCTGTCCTCCCGGTGGTAGATTCCGGGCCGGGTCAGCCGCGCCGGGTCGAGAGCCCTCCGGAGGGCCCCCGGGTCGACCAGCTTCTCCCGCATCGCCAGCTCCGCGATCGTCCTGCCGGTGCGGAGCGACTCCTTGACCAGCTCCGCCGCCCGCGCGTAGCCGATCACCGGTGTCAGCGCCGTCGCGAGGGAGGGGCTCCTCTCGAAGTACAGGCGACAGCGGGCGACGTCGGGGAGGATCCCGGCCAGGCAGCGCCGGGTGAACGCCGCCACCGCCGCCTCGAGGATCGACATCGCCTCGAGAATGCCGTGCGCCATCACGGGCATCATCACGTTGAGCTCGAGCTGGGAGGCGGCGGAGGCCCACGAGACCGCCTCGTCGAGGCCGATCACCTGGAAACAGACCATGTTGAGCATCTCGCACATCACCGGATTGACCTTGCCCGGCATGATGGAGGAGCCGGGCTGCACCGCAGGCAGCGCGATCTCCGCCAGACCGGCGATCGGGCCCGAGGCCATGAGCCGCAGGTCGTTGGCGATCTTCCCGAGGTCCAGCGACAGGCCGCGCAGAGCGGAGGAGAAGGCCGCGAAATCCGCAGTGCTCATGGCGATCTCGACCAGGTTGTCCGCCGGCCGCAGGCGCAGGCCGGTCTGCCGTGACAGGGCGCGCGCGACGCGCCGGGCGTAGCTCGGGTGGGCGTTGAGGCCGGTGCCCGCGGCGGTCGCCCCCAGGTTCAGTCGCCGCAACGGGGTGGCGGCGTCTTCGATCCGCCGCGCGGCTCGGGCCACCATCTCGCCGAAGGCGCCGAATTCCTGCCCGAGCATGATCGGCACCGCGTCCTGCAGATGAGTGCGCGCCGACTTGACCGTGCGCCGGAACCGGCGCGACAGCCTGATCAGGGCCCCCGAGCACAGGCGCAGCGAGCGCAGGAGGTCCGGAAGACTCTGGAGGATCGCGATGCGCATGGCGGCGGGAAACGTGTCGTTCGTCGATTGCGACATGTTGACATGATCGTTCGGGTGGATCAGCGTGTAGTCCCCGCGGCGGCCGCCTAGGATCTCGATGGCGCGGTTGGCGATGACCTCGTTCATGTTCATGTTCTGCGAGGTGCCCGCGCCCGCCTGGTACACGTCGACCACGAACTGGTCCAGGTAGCGCCCGGCGAGGATCTCGGCGGCCGCACGGCGGATCGCGCCCCCGCGCCGGCGGTCCAGCAGGCGGAGTTCCATGTTCGTTGCCGCGGCGGCGTCCTTGATGTGGGCGTATGCCCGGACGAAGACGGCGGGCAGCTGCCGGCCGCTGATCGGAAAGTTCAGCATCGCCCGGCGGGTCTGAATGCCGTAGTAAGCGTTCGCGGGGACCGGGAGGCTGCCGAGCGCGTCCGTCTCGATGCGCTCTCCCGACGCGCCGCGCGTTCTCCTTTTCATCGCTCCATCCTGCGGCCTGTGGCCCGGATGCTAGCAGAGCGCGCGCGCTCGCGCCAGAGAACCGCTGATCCCTGTGTTAGAATCTCAAGGCATCAAGAAGAACCGGGACCGGAGAGCGAAACGACCGGGGCCGGGAGATCGACAGGAGGCGCCGCATGGAGAATGACGCGATACCCCAGGTCGGCTCGAAAGCTCCCGACTTCTCTCTCGTGGGGACCGGGGGTAAGAGGATCGGCCTGAAGGATTTCCTCGGCAAGAAAAACCTCGTCCTGTATTTCTACCCGAAGGATTCCACCCCGGGCTGCACCATGGAGGCGTGCGGCTTCCGCGACGCCTACAGCCTCTTCGAGGGGGAAAACACCGTGATCCTCGGTGTCAGCCGCGACGGTCTGGAGTCGCACGAGAAATTCTCCGGTAAACACCGGCTGCCCTTCCTCCTCCTCAGCGACCCGGACGGAGAGGCCTGCACGGCGTACGGGGTCTACGGCAAGAAGAGCTTCCTCGGCCGAGAGTTCTTCGGCATCCACCGGACCACCTTCGTCATCGACACCACGGGCACCATCTGCCGCGTCTATCCCAAGGTC
>QHXY01000016.1 GCA_003223145.1 Acidobacteriota bacterium | reverse complement strand
TCAGAACTATTCTAGTAACAGACGATCAAGGAGTTGTCAAGAGTCTCCACCGCCGCGGATGCCGAGGGCGCGCATCTTGCGGTACAGGTTGCTGCGCTCGAGGCCGAGGAGCTCGGCCGCGCGGACGACGTTTCCGCCGGCCTCCTGGAGCCTTTTCTGGATGAACTGCCGCTCGAAGTTCTCGCGGCCCTCCCGGAGCGTGGCGAAGCCGCGCAGCAGGTCATCCACGGGCTCCGCCTCGGCCCCCATCATCCTGCGCACGTCGTCCATCCCGATGACGTCGGCCACCGTCAGGATCACCAGTCGCTCGATGACGTTTTTCAGCTCGCGCACGTTCCCCGGCCAGCGGTACGACTGCAGGGCCGGCAGGGCCTCGGGAGCCAGGCTCTTGATCCGGCCGTAGGCGCGTGAGAACTGCTCCACGAAGTGGCGCGCCAGAGGCGGGACGTCCTCCGGCCGCTCGCGCAGCGGCGGCACCCGCAGCGGAACCACGTTCAGCCGGAAGTACAGGTCCTCACGGAACCGGCCCGCGGCGATCTCGGTCTTCAGATCCTTGTTGGTGGCCGCGATGACCCGGACGTCGACGCGCAGCGTCGATCCACCCACCGGCTCGAACGCCTGCTCCTGCAGCACGCGCAGCACCTTGGCCTGGGTGCGCATCGACATGTCGGCGATCTCGTCGAGGAACAGCGTGCCGCCGTCGGCCAGCACGAACCGTCCGGGCTTGCTGTCGGAGGCCCCGGTGAAGGCCCCCCTGACGTGTCCGAACAGCTCGCTCTCGATCAGATCCTCGGGGATGGCGGCGCAGTTCATCTCGACGAACGGCTCGTTGCGCCGGGCCGACAGAGCGTGGATGGCGCGGGCCACCAGCTCCTTGCCGGTGCCGTTCTCGCCGTAGATCAGCACGCGGCCGTTCGTCGGAGCGGTGACCTCGATCTGCTGCCGCAGCTCGCGGATCGGGCGGCTGTCCCCGATGAGGGTGACGCTCTCCTGCAGCTGCTCGCGCAGCTGCAGGATGCGTTCGTCCTTCTTCCGATCGGCCACGGCGTTGCGCAGCGTCAGCGCCACCTTCTCGAGCGACAGCGGCTTCTCGATGAAGTCGAACGCCCCCAGGCGGCCGGCCCGGTGCGCGAGGGGCACGTCGGCGTGCCCGGAAATCATGATGACGCGGGGGGGAAGCGGCTGGGAGAGAACCTCTTCGAGGATCGACAAACCGTCCCGGCCGGGAAGCCACACGTCGAGGAAGACGGCGTGGTACGGCGCCGAGCGCACCATCTCCAGGCAGCGCTCGCCCGACTCGGCCACTTCCACCGTGTAGCTCTCGTCCTTGAGGATGTTGCGGAGGGAATTGCGCACGCCCTCCTCGTCGTCCACGACGAGCACGCGTTCCTTGGCCATGGCGTCCTATTGTAGCGCGGCGGCTATCAGCACTCGGACGGGCGCTTAGGCGGCGGCCGCCGGAAGCTCGATCACGAAGCGCGCGCCGCGCGGCCGGTTGTCCTCGACCCGGATGCGTCCGTGATGATCGGAGACGATGCGATGGACGATCGCCAGCCCCAGGCCGGTCCCCTTCTTCTTGGTCGAGAAGTAAGGCAGGAACAGCCGGTCGCGGTCCTCGATCCGGATGCCGGGGCCGTCGTCGGCGACCTCGAGCCGCACCGCGCCCGAGGGATCGCGCCGCGCCTCGATGGTGACGCGCCCCTGCCCTCCCATCGCCTCCACGGCGTTGTCGAGCAGGTTGACCAGGACCCGCCTCATCTGGTCCGGGTCGAGCAGGACGCGCGGCAGGTCGGGGTCGCAGACCGGCGTGATGGTCACCTTGGAGTGCACGCCGTTGTAGAGCGACAGCGAGGCGGTGATGACGTCCTGCAGACTGGTGGCGACCGGGTTCGGCGCCGGCAGGCGGGCAAAGCGCGTGAACTCGTCCACCAGGTTCTTCAGGGTCGCGACTTCGCTGACGATCGCCGCGGTGCCCTCCTCGACGATCTCGTCCAGGTCGCCGCCCTTCTCCGCGTACTTCTTGCGGATGCGCTCCGCCGACAGCTGGATCGGTGTGAGCGGATTCTTGATCTCGTGCGCCAGCCGCCGGGCGACCTCACGCCAGGCGGCGATCTTCTGCGCGCGCATCAGATCGGTCAGGTCCTCGAGCACCAGGATCGCTCCGAGCGGCTCCCCGGCATCGCCCCGCAGCGAGGTGGCGCTGACCGCGAGCATGCAGCTCTTGCCGCCGATCGACAGCTCGAGGCCGCGCGCCGCGGACTGCCCGCCTCCCGCGAAGGCCTCCCCGACCAGCTCCTCGATCGCCCGGCCCCCTTCCGGAGGAAGAAGCGACGGCAGGGGCTTGCCGATGAGATCGAGACCGTGCTCCAGGACCAGGAGCCGCAGAGCCGCCCGATTGACCGTGGTCACGCGTCCGTGGCGATCGCACGACACGACCCCGACGGTGACGCTGTCCAGGAGCATTTCGATGTACCGCCGCCGCTCCACCAGCTCGCGGTTGCTGGCCGACAGCTCGACGTTGCGCCGCTCGATAGTCTCCTTGCCCGCCCGGAGGTCGGCGGTCATCCGGTTGAACGACTCGACCAGGATGCCGAGCTCGTCGCCGGCGTCCACTTCGACGCGGTAATCGAGGTTGCCCGAGGAGATCTCCCGGGTCCCGTGCAGCAGCGTCTGGATCGGATCGGTGATGCGCCGCGCCAGGTACAGACCGATCCAGGTGACCGAGAACAGGACCACCAGCGTGATCAGCGCGAATACCATGATGTACACGCGCTTGATCTGCACCTTCTGCGTGCGCATCTGGCGGTAGTCCTGGTCGCTGCGCGACACGTAGGCCGCCAGGCGCGCCAGGTCCCGCGGCACATAGATCCCGACGATGGCCACCGCGCGCGCCGGCCCCTCGGGGGAGGCGCGCACGGGGTGGCCGCAACGGATCAACATGCCGCCGCGGTAATCCGACATCATGTTGAACGGCTCGCCGCGGAACGCCTGCGCCCGCAGATTGGCGGGGATCTCCTGCAGATCGCCGGTCGCCGGGACGTGGGGATCGACGACCAGGTACGGCGGGTCCTGTCCGACATCGAGCGCCACGAGGTCGAGGTGGTACTCGCGGAGCAGCGATCCGAGCGCCTCGTGGATCGTCGGACGCGCCTCCGGTCTTGTCCGGTCCTGTTCGGCCAGGCGCCGGGCCACCTCGCGCGCAAAGGCCGCGCCGCGCTTTTTCGCGTCGCTGTAATAGGTATCGACGATCTGCTGGGAGGCTTCCGTCAGGCGGTCCATCGGATCGTTGAACCAGCGATCCACGCTGCGCTGGATGAGATGCAGGGCGGACCAGAAGATGATCATGGAAGGGATCAGCCACAGCAGCAGGAGCGAGAACACCAGCTTCGTCCTGAAGCGCGATCCGAGAATGCCGCGCCGCCGCTCCACCAGCGCCTTGATCAGATTGCGCATCAGAAGCGTGACCAGGGTCAGGATGAGGATGGCGTTGATCAGGAAGAGCGAGGACAGGAGGACCGAGTTGGTGATGTACAGCCAGGAGAAGTTGGTCGCCTTGCGCAGCAGAAAGTATCCGGCGACGAAGACCAGCAGGAGGAGCAGGATGCAGGAGCGGACGAGGCGGTCGACCCGTATACGGGAGGCGGGCTTGCCGTCCCGGGGTTCAGGGGTGTGTGGCAACGCTCTTCCCTCCCGGACGGGTGAGTTCGACCCGTTCCCAGGCCGTGTCCATCGGCCACGGGATGAGATAGAAACGCCAGACGAGACCGAGGTTCGACTTCGCCTTCAGGTAATAGGTCTCGTCCGGCTGCAGGTCGTCCGCCTTGACGATCGGCACGCCATGCAGCTCGGTCATGAACCCGCGCATCACCGCGGCGTCGTCAGTCACTTTGGTGTCCTGCAGCTCGCCGTCCAGCCTGCGGGTCAGCGTGTACTGCTTCGTCAGGGTGTCATAGCGCGCCGTGCACTCGATGCGTCGCTTCAGGACCAGCTGATCGAAGAACGCCGTGCGCCGGCGGTAGAGGTTCAGACGGTACTCGATGCTCGTGGGCAACCCCGCGGATATCTCCTCTTCCAGATCCGGCGTCAGGGCGCCCTCCAGGCGGCAGGAGGCCTGGTAGGTCTCACCGTTGCGCTCCGCCGTCAGGTGGGTGATGGCCGGCGATCCGAGCGCGGGGGCGGCGCTCAGACCGGAGATCAGGCAGACGGTGAGCAGACCAAGGCCGGCCTTCATCGCTCGCAGGGGGCGGAAGAATGCGCCTTACGGTGCGCCCGGCGCGGGCTTCCGTGACCCGGACGCCGGCAGTCTATCGGAGAGGTCGGGTGGTGGCAAGTACCGCTAGCCGGCCACGCCGGCGAGGTGCGGCAGCAGACTGTCCTTCAGGCGCGCGAAACGGGCGAGACTCGCGGCGGGCAGGGTGTCGTCGGAAGTGGCGATGGCCCAGGCGGAAGGGGTGGACATGATCTTCTCGACCAGCGCCGCGTGCAGCCGGTGCCCGCCCTTGAAGGCGATCACGTGCGCGCGGATCGGCGACCCCAGAAGCGTCAGGTCGCCGATCAGGTCGAGCACCTTGTGACGCGCGAACTCATCGGGGAAACGCAGCGATCCGTTCAGGACACCGTCCTCGCCGACCACCAGGGCGTTGTCCAGGGACCCGCCGAGCGCCAGGCCCGAGCGCCGCATCGCCTCGACGTCGCGCAGCAGGCAGAAGGTACGCGCCGGAGCGATCGACTCGATGTACGACTCTTCCGTCACCTCGGTGGTCACCGACTGGGCGCCGATCACGGGATGCGCAAAATCTATCGCGTAGGTTGCCTGGAAGGCGTTGTCCGGGAGAGCCAGGATCTCCTTGTCCCCCGCCGTCACGCGCACGGGACGCGTCAGCGCCAGGAAACGGCGCGGTCGACCGAGGGAGCGCGTGCCGGCCTCCCGGATCCGATCGACGAACGGCAGGGCGCTGCCGTCCAGGATCGGCACTTCGGCGTCGTCCATCTCGATCCGGGCGTTGTCGATCGACAGCCCCTGCAGGGCCGACAGCAAGTGCTCCACCGTCGCGACGACCACTTGGCCGCGCGACAGGGTGGTCGAAAAGTTGCTGCCGTTCAGCAGACGATAGGAGGCCGGGATCTCCGCTTCGTCGAGGTCGCGCCGTACGAAGACGATGCCGCTGCCCGCCTCTCCCGGCAGGATCCGCAGCGCGACCCGGCGGCCGGAATGCAGCCCCACGCCCTCGATCTCGACCGGTCCGGCGAGCGTCTTCTGACTCTGGGCCACGATGCTTCCCCCTGCGTACGATCACGCACCGCGGACCCATAATGCAGTCCATGTGCCATGCATCGCGGAATCGGAAGATGACATATAAGTCAATTATAATCAAAGTCTTACGCAAGCCACCAGAAACCGCACCCGGAGCGCTCGGCGGCTCGGAGTGGCAGAGAGGCCACAGGTACCTGTGTTAATGCTGCCACCCGCAATTGATGTCAGCCGCGATTGACTGGATTGAGTTGCCGTGATATCTAACCGGCCGATGAGCGCCCACCTCCGGGAACGGGTCGAAGCCGAGGCGAACCGCATGCTGCGCGACAGGGTCGAGCGGCTCCGGCGCGCCCTCGAAGAAGTGCTCGCCGCCGCGGGCGAGCCCATGAGCTTTCCGCTCACGCCCGGGGAATGGGGCGCCGCCGGCGGCGCGGCCCAGATGCAGGTCCTGCGGGACGCGGTCGATTCGATCTCGCGCCGCGAGTCGCAGCGCGAGATCCTCTCATCCCTGATCGACGCCGCCGCCGCGATCTTTCCGCGCGCCGCGGTGTTCATTCTCAAGGGGGGAACGCTCAGCGGCTGGGCGGGCCTGGGATTCCTCGGCGAGGGCGGCTTCCGCAGCGAGCAGATTGGGCGGATCTCACTCAGCGCCACGGGCGGCCACATTTTGGCGCGCGCCGCCTCGGCAGGAGGACCGACGCGGGCGGGCGATCACGGACCGGGGCAGGAGGTGCTCGCGGCGCTCGGTGGCGTCGTTCCCGGCGACGCCTGCGCCGTGCCGGTCCTGGTGCGCGGGCGGCCGGTGGCCGTGCTGTACGGGGACACCGGAACGTCCCCCGAGCGGGGCGACCCGCTCGCCCTGGAAGTCGTGGCGCGCATCGCGGGACTGGCGATGGAGCGGCTCGCAGCGCCCCAGCGCCTCGACCGCGCCGGCGCGATCGAGGCGCCGCAGGGCGGTGTCGCGAAGAGCGCGCACCGCACCTCGCACCCGGCGCCCCCCGCCCCGCCCGAGGAGGCGGAGCTGCAGGCGATCCTGGCGGACCTCGGGGGGAATACGCGCACGCCGGCCGCCGACGATGGACTGAGCGAGGAGGAGCTCCACCGACAGGCGGACGCCCGCCGGTTCGCCAACCTGCTGGTGTCGGAGCTGCTGCTCTACCACGAGCCGGCCGTCATCCAGGGGCGCAAGCACCGCGACCTGTCGATCCGCCTGCGCAAGGAGATCGAGCGCAGCCGACAGGCCTTCGTCGCCCGTTTTCCCGCGCTCGGTTCCGCCCCCACCGACTACTTCAGACAGGAGCTCGTCCGGCTGCTCGCCCAGGGCGACTCGGCGCTTCTCGGCAATTGAGAGAGGTCTACGCGCGGCCCGCGAGGGCGGCGAGCAGTCTGTCGTGCAGCCCGCCGAAGGCACCGTTCGACATGACCAGGACGACGTCATCAGGCGCCGCTTCGCGCGCCAGGAGGGCGACGATGTCCGGGACGGCGGGGACGTAAAGCGCGTTCTTGCCGCGCGCCTGAAGGTCGGCCACCAGCCGCTCGACCGAGAACCTGCTCCCCTGCGGGGCGCGCTCCGGGTGATCGACCGCCGCGATGACGATCCGGTCGACGTCGTCGAAGCTGCGGGCGTACTCGTCCTGGAACACGCTGCGGCGGGTGGTGTTGGTGCGCGGCTCGAAGACGGCCCACAGACGCCTGGCGCCGTAACGATCGCGGGTGGCCTCGAGGGTGGCGCGCACCGCCGTCGGGTGGTGGGCGAAATCGTCGATCACCGTGACGCCGGCGGCGACCCCGCGGACTTCCTGGCGTCGCTTGAGGCCCTCGAAGGAGGCCATCGCGTCGCCGATCGCCTGCGCCGCCACGCCACGGTGGTGCGCCACGGCGCACACGCCGAGGATATTGCGCAGGTTGTGCAGACCGGTCATCGGGCTCCTGAACACTCCGAACAGGCGCCCGTCTCTGGACACCTCGAACTCCATTCCTTCCGGGCCGGACGCGCGGACGTGCCCGCGCCAGCCCTCGCCGCGCCCGCAGCCATAGGGAACGCGCAGACAGCGCGCTCCCGACACCACCTCGCGCACGTTGGCATCGTCGGCGCAGTAGACCAGCAGACCGTCCGCAGGGACGAGGTCGATCAGGCGGCGAAACGCCTCCTTGACCGAAGCCAGGTCCGGGTACATCTCCGCATGGTCGTACTCGACCGAGGTCAGGATGACGCTGCGCGGCCGGTAGTGCAGGAACTTCGGACCCTTGTCGAAGAACGAGGTCTCGTACTCGTCCCCCTCGACCACGAAGTCCTCGCCACCGCCCAGGTTGTAGGATCGGTTGAAGTTCCGCAGGACACCGCCGACCAGGAAGGACGGGTCGCGCCCCGCGGCGGAGAGGACCCAGGCCATGAGACCGGAGGTGGTGGTCTTTCCGTGCGTGCCGGCCACCACGATGGAGTGCCGTCCTTCCAGGAACAGCCTGCCGATCGCCTGGGGCATGCTGAGAAACGGGATGCCCCGCTGGGCGGCGGTTTCCGCCTCGGGGTTGGCGCGCGTGGCGATGTTGCCGATCACCACCAGGTCGGGACGGTCGTCGAGGTGCTGCGCGCTGTATCCCTCGAGGACGCGGATCCCCTTGTCGCGCAGCATCGTGCTCATGGGGGGGTAGACCGCCTCGTCCGAGCCGCGCACCTCGGCTCCCGCGTCAGCCAGGAGACCGGCGAGGGAGCCCATGCCGGTGCCGCAGATGCCGACGAGGTGGACGCGCCGGACTGGAAGGCTGCTCTGGTGGGAGGCCATCGCGAAATGCCGCTCCCGGTCCGCCGCGCCGCGGCTGGTCGAGGGAAATTCGGGTGGCGCTACTGGCCGGCCTGCGTCACGTCCAGGTTCTCGTCGGTGATCAGGCCTATCTCGGCGCCGCCCTCTTTGATTTTGTCCAGGACATTGACGACATCCTGGTAATTCAGGTCGGAGTCGGCCTGGAAGAAGACGATCTTCTCGCGGCGCCCCTTCATCAGCTCGGTGACCCGGTCCCTGACGCCGTCGAGACCGCCTGGGATCTCCTCCCGGTTCAGGAAGACCTTCGGCGGATTGTCGGGGCCCTTGACGCTGACGATCAGCTGCTCCGTCGGATCAGGAGGGGGGGCATTCGTTGGATCCTTTGGCGGCACGGCGACATCGAGTGCCCGGCTGAGCATCGGCGTGACCACCATGAAAATGATCAGGAGGACCAGGACGATATCGACGAAGGGCGTGACATTGATGTCCGACTTGACGCCGCTGGAGCCGAGCTGCATAGCCATGAAAAATTCCTCTCAGTCCTGCTGGCCCTGGACCTTCTCGGTCACCAGGGCGACCGATTCGAACCCGGCCTGGTTGGTCTCGACCATGATACGTCGCACGTCACCATATTTCATGCTCCGATCGGCCTTGATCAGGATGTTCTTGTTCGGCATGCGGTCGTGAATCTCGGTCATCTCGGCCTGGTATTGGTCGCGCGGCACCTGCTTCTTCTGCACGAACACCACTTGCTCGCCGTTCTTCTCCGTCTTGACCGCGACCACTACGGCGTGCTCATCATCGTCAGGATGGTTCTCGCTCTTCTTGGCGTATGGGAGATTGATCGTGATCCCTTCCTGCAGCATCGGCGTGACCACCATGAAGATGATCAGCAGCACCAGGCAGATGTCGACAAAGGGCGTGACGTTGATGTCCGAGTTCAGCCCTCGGCCGCCCATT
>QHXY01000015.1:3879-21006 GCA_003223145.1 Acidobacteriota bacterium | reverse complement strand
GCAGATGAACGGCGTGGACAAGATGCTCTACGTCCAGTCCACGAACGCCAGCGACGGCACCATGACGCTGTCCGTGACGTTCGACGTGGAGACCGAGGTCAACATCGACCAGGTGAACGCGCAAAACCGGGTGGCCCAGGCGCAGCCGAATCTCCCGGCGGACGTGAATCAGTTCGGCCTCACCTATCGCAGCACGGTCGGGCTCCCGCTTCTGGTCTTCGCCATCTACTCGCCCAAGGGCAGCTATGACTCGCTCTTCCAGGGCAACTACGCGGTGATCAACGTCAACGATGCCCTGTACCGGGTCAACGGCGTGGGCCAGGTCCTCAACTTCGGCCTGTCCGAGTACGCGATGCGGATCTGGGTCAAGCCGGACAAGCTCGCGAAGCTGGGGCTGACCGTCCCCGACCTGGTGAGGGCCGTGCAGCAGCAGAGCACGGTCAACCCCTCGGGCCGCATCGGGGCGGAGCCGGCGCCGCCCGGACAGCAGCTCACCTACACCGTGCGATCGCAGGGACGGCTGATCACGGCCGAGGAGTTCGGCAACGTGGTCGTCCGTCTCACGCCCGACGGTTCGGCGGTGCGGCTCAAAGACGTCGCGCGGATCGAGCTCGGCGCCCTGACCTACAACCAGTCGGCGCGCTTCAACGGGCGTCCGAGCGCCCTCGTCGCCGTGTTCCAGGCTCCCGGCGCCAACGCCCTCGCCGTGGCGGAGGGGGCGAAGAAGACGATGCGCGAGCTGCAGGCGCGTTTTCCGAGCGACATGGACTACGCCATTGGCCTCGACACCACGCTTCCGGTCACGGAGGGCATCAAGGAGATCGTCATCACCATCGTGGTGGCGACGCTCCTGGTGATCGTGGTCGTCTTCCTGTTCCTCCAGAACTGGCGCGCCACGCTCATTCCGCTCATCGCGGTGCCGGTGTCGCTCGTCGGGACGTTCGCGTTCTTTCCCTTCCTC
Source organism: Acidobacteriota bacterium (assembly GCA_003223145.1). Lineage (GTDB taxonomy): Bacteria > Acidobacteriota > Polarisedimenticolia > Gp22-AA2 > Gp22-AA2 > Gp22-AA3. The sequence goes on along the minus strand of QHXY01000015.1, from coordinate 20,045 downwards.
GGCTTCTCGATCAACACGCTCTCTCTCTTCGCGCTCGTCCTGGCCATCGGGCTGGTCGTGGACGACGCGATCGTGGTGGTGGAAGCGGTCGAGCACCACATCGAGGAAGGGCTGTCGCCGCGCGAGGCCACGCTCAAGGCCATGTCCGAGGTGTCCGGGCCGGTGGTCGGGATCGCCCTGGTCCTGTCTGCCGTCTTCATCCCGATCGCGCTCATCGGCGGGATCCAGGGACGGCTCAACCAGCAGTTCGCGGTGACGATCGCGATCGCCGTCCTGATCTCCGCCTTCAACGCGCTGAGCCTGTCGCCCGCGCTCTCCGCTCTGCTGCTGCGGCCGCGGCGCGCGTCCCGCGGGCCGCTCGGACGCTTCTTCGCCGCGTTCAACCGGGGCTTCGCGTGGGCGACGCACGGCTACGTGGACCTTTCCCACGGACTGGTCCGCAAGACGGCGCTGAGCCTCGCGATCCTGGCCGGCTTCGCGGTCCTCGCCGGCGGCCTCGGGCGTCGCCTGCCGACGGGGTTCATCGCGGAGGAGGACCAGGGCTACCTCCTCATGAACGTACAGCTCCCCGATGCGGCCTCGCTGCAGCGCACGGTCGAGGTGACCCGGAAGATCGAGGGGATGCTCAAGGACTTCAAGGGCGTGCGGAGCGTGGTCACCATCAACGGCTTCAGTCTCCTCACCCGCACGTCGGCCTCGTACACCGCGTTCTTCTTCGTGTCCCTCGATCCCTGGGACGAAAGGAGCGCCCCGGGCCTGTCCTCCGCGGAGATCCTCGCGTCGCTCAACGGCGCGCTGCGCGCGCAGGTCCCCGAGTCCATCTCGTTCGCGTTCGCGCCGCCGGCCATTCCGGGCATCGGCAACGCCGGAGGCCTGAGCGACAACCTTCAGAAGTTCCTGGAGGCGGCGCGGAAGCGCCCCGAGCTCGCCGGCGTCAACTCGACGTTCCGCGCGGGCGTCCCCCAGGTCTACGCCGACGTCGAGCGCGACAAGGTGCTGAAGCAGGGGGTCTCGGTGGCCGACGTCTACCTGACGCTGCAGGCCTTCCTCGGCGGCGTCTACGTGAACCAGTTCAACCGCTTCGGCCGCCAGTGGCGGGTCTTTCTGCAGGCGGAGGCCGAGGATCGTGTGGTCCCGGAGGACATCGGCCGGATCTACGTCCGCAACAACGACGGGGACATGCTTCCGCTCTCGACCGTCGTCGTGTCGCGGCGCGTCTTCGGACCCGAGTACACGCAGCGCTTCAATCTGTTCCGCTCCGCCCAGATCACCGGCCAGCCCGCGCCCGGCTACAGCTCGGGGCAGGCCATGGCCGCCCATGGGCTACGACTGGGCCGACCTGTCGTTCCAGGAGCGGCGGGCCGCGGGGCGCGCGGGCACCGTGTTCGGGCTGTCGCTCGGCATCGTATTCCTCATCCTGGCCGCGCTCTACGAGAGCTGGTCGCTCCCCTTGAGCGTGCTGTTGTCGGTGCCCGTCGCGGTCGTCGGCGCTTTCCTCGGCCTCTACGGGCGAGGCTTCGCCCTCGACGTGTACGGGCAGATCGGGCTCGTGATGCTGATCGGGCTGGCGGCCAAGAACGCCATCCTCATCGTGGAGTTCGCGAAGGACGCCTTCGAGCGCGGAGAGCCCCTGGTGGACGCGGCCCTCCGGGGCGCGCGGCTCCGGCTGCGTCCCATCCTGATGACGTCGTTCGCGTTCATCCTCGGCTGCGTGCCGCTCTGGACCGCGCGCGGCGCCGGGGCGGCCGGCCGCCGCATCCTGGGCACCACCGTCATCTCGGGGATGCTCGCCGCGACCGGGATCGCGGTCTTCCTCATCCCGGTCCTCTTCGTCGCCGTCCAGCGGCTGTCGGGCGCCGAGCGAAGGCACCCGACGCCGTCGGACGCGGCCTCGGCGCCCGCGGAGGGCTAGGGCATGGGACGCGACGCGCGACGGTCCGCCGCGACGGTCCTGCTCGGCCTCGCCCTTGCCGGCTGCGCCATCGGCCCGAACTACAAACGTCCGTTTGTGCCGGTGCCCGAGCGCTACTACGCCGACGAGCGGGCCGACCAGCGCGCCACCGAGGCGCGCTCGCTCGCAGACATCCCGTGGTGGGACGTTTTCGACGATCCGATCCTCAAGGGTCTCATCGAGGAAGCGATCCGCAACGGCTTCGACGCCCGGCTGGCGACGGCGCGGGTGCAGGAGGCGCGGGCCCGGTTCGGCATCGCCCGCTCGGAGCTCTTCCCCTCCGTCGACTACGAGGGTGGATGGCAGCGCGGCCGGCCCGACCAGATCATCAATCCTTCCGGGGAGACGCAGAGCCGCTGGACCGCGGACGCCGGGTTCTCATGGGAGCTGGATCTGTGGGGTCGCGTCCGGCGCCTCGACGAGGCGGCCCTCGCCGCCTACTTCGCGACCGAGGAGGGGCGCCGCGGCGTCCTCCTGTCGCTCGTTTCGGACGTGGCGATCGCCTACATGGACTTGCGCGAGCTGGACCGCGAGCTCGAAATCGCCAAGAGCACGACCGCCGCGTTCCAGGGCACCTACGACCTGTTCAACCGCCGCCTCGAGGGCGGAGCGGCCTCCTCCCTGGAAACGGCGCGCGCCGAGGCGTCGCTGGCGCAGGTCGCCGCGCAGATCCCCGAGATCGGGCGCGCCATCGTGGCCCGGGAGACGCAGATCAACTTCCTGCTCGGCCGGAACCCGCAGCCGATACCGCGGGAGGGTCCACCCACCGCGCTCCCCCCGGAGGTTCCCGCCGGGTTGCCCTCGACGCTCTTGGAGCGGCGGCCCGACATCCGGCAGGCGGAGCAGGTCCTGATCGCGGCGAACGCGGGCGTCGGCGTGGCCAAGGCCGACTTCTTCCCGCGGCTGAGCCTCACCGGCCTGTTCGGCAACGTCAGCCCGGAGCTCGGCGACCTCTTCTCGCAGGGCAAGACCTGGAGCCTCGGCGCCGGCCTGCTCGGTCCGATCTTCCAGGGCGGACGGATCAAGCGCGGCTACGAGGCGGCGCAGGCGCGGCGGCAGCAGGCACAGATCGAGTACGAGGCGACCGCCGCCAACGCCTTCGGCGAGGTCTCACGGGCCCTCACGGATCGGGCGAATCTCGTCGAGACCGAGCGGCAGCGCATGCGCACCGTGGCCGCGTACCAGGAAGCCGTGCGCCTGGCCAACGTACGGTACGCCTCGGGCCTCTCGGCCTACTTCGAGGTGCTCGAGTCCCAGCAGCAGCTCTTTCCCGCCGAGATCGGCCTGGCCCAGACCCGCCGCGACCAGCTCGTGGCGGTGGTGAACCTCTATCGCGCGCTCGGTGGCGGATGGCAGGCGGAGGAGCGGGCACACGGTGGCGGGTGACAGGAAGGGGGAGCGATCCCTGAGTTCGAACGATTCGATCACGTGGGGAGCCAGACATCATCGGACCCGAGTCGTTCGGGTCGGCGTTCTAAGGAGCCCCGGTCGCGCTCGCGGTCGGGGCTCTCGTTCTTCTAGACACCTCGCGGGTCGTGTCCGCCCCGGGGCCCCACTCACGGGGGCCTCTCGACCTATTAACCAGAGAGAGGCTCACAGGTCCGAGAAGGGGCCATTCGGAGCCCGAAACCCTAGAAGCAAGGGAATGTGGCGCTCCATCAGGGCCTCCACGGGAAGCCCATGCAGGTCGTGCTCTGGACGGGGTCCCGGGAGTTGGCTCTTTCCATTACTTCTGCGAAGGTCAGTAACCAAAGTGCCCATAGACCATGGCGGGAAGTTCAAGGTCGAGTCGAATGTGACCCAGGATGTCGACTTTCAATGGAAGGCATGAAAACCCCGGGAGGCCACGGGAATCGCCGCGTTCGCCTCCTTGCCGCTTGCGCAAAGAAGGTTGCCGGGTGTAGATTCATGGATGCTGAAGTCACAATCACAGAGAGAGGGGCACTCAATCATCACGCCCAGACTGGGCGGGTGCGATGGCCCATGTGGTGCTGCGCGAACGAGAGCAGAACCGGCTTGGCCATGCCCGCGGGGTTGACCACGTCGCTCAGACGCGGCAGGCTACCCAAGAGGAAGGAGGACGCTGTGGGGTTCTCGTCGGAAAGGACACTTTCCAGACGCACGTCGAAATCACTGGTGGCCTTGATCGTGTTCGTGGCCTCCGCGCCAATTTTTGCCAGCACGCTGAAGGTGTCCTCCTTTCCATCCGGCGCCCAGGTCCTCGTAGATAGCGTCAACACGGGCAAGGTCACGCCCATGAGCGTCAGCCTCACCGATGGAGATCACACGATCGTGGTTCAGATCCCTGACTCGCGCTGGATCCCCGACAGCCGGACGGTGACGATCGTGGCGGGCAATAACGACCTCAGCGTAACGCTCCTCCCGGCACTCACCGTCGGTCCGCAGGGCCCAAAGGGAGACAAGGGGGATAAGGGCGACAAGGGGGATCGGGGTGCGACAGGCGCCACCGGCGCGACGGGCGAGCCGGGGATTCCGGGTCCGCCGACGCCCTGCAACGCCGGCGACTTCATCGCTTGCTACACCGGGCCTGCCGGAACACGCGGTGTCGGCCTGTGCAAATCGGGTGAGCGCACGTGTCAGGCCGGCGTTTTTGGAGGGTGCGAAGGTCAGGTATTGCCGGCGGCCGAGGTGTGCAACGGGACCGACGACAACTGCGATGGAACCGTGGACGAGAGTTGCCCGGGTGCGGCCTGCGGGAACGGGATCATCGATACCGGCGAGGTCTGTGACGACAACAACACGATCGGATGCGGTACGTGCAACGCTGCGTGTTCGGCGGTCCAGCCCGTCGCGAGAGCCACCGGCAGGATCTTTGCGGTGAATGGAGCTACGCTTCTCGACGGCGAGACTATTGTGATATCGGACGGCCTCCATCCTGATGTGGGCTTTGAATTCGACATCGATCGTCTCGGCGTCCGTCCGGGCTACAGGCCAATCCTTATTCCGCCGGCGGCTGGTGCTTTTGCCGTGGCGTCAGCGATTGGGGACGCAATCAACCTTGCCGGCGATGTGCTTGCTGTGACTGCGTATCCAAACGGGTCGACGGTCGTGCTCATCAACGACGAGCCGGGTGCAATAGGCAATATTTCGCTCATCGAGTCGGTCCAAGATCAGGCGTTTTTCGTGGAGGGGATGTCGGGAGGCGCCGGACGCAACTGCGTGGCGGGAACCGGCTGCAGTCGGAGCGACGACTGCTTTCCCGGCCTTGTCTGCGGCCTCGACGGCACCTGTCGCTAATCCTGAGCAAGCCGACACAGTATGCTCCCCGTGGCCGCCCCGCGAATCCACCATGGCTCTCGGCGAGGTTCCTGCTCCGCGCAACCGTGGGATTGTCCGCGGCTCCCTGTTCCTAATGAAAAGTCCGTCCGGGTTTAAGCCGGTGCACAACTGAACGCTCTCTTGGCCACAGCCCATGGCCGACAGGGTTGACGCGAGCAGAGTCGGGTCAGGGGTCGCGCCGCCGGGGGCCGACCGGGCCGAGAGCAGACGCGACCTTCCCGCGCGATCAGAGACCGCCCGTCATCGAAGCTACGGCCCTGTGACGCTGACGAGCTTCGCGAACTCGGTCGGACCGGTCAGGGCCTGCTCGACCACCAGGCCGACGCCGGGCGCGTAGATCTTCTGATCGTAGAGGCCGGGCTCGATCCGAGTCGCCTCGAGCGTCGTCAGCGTGTTGCGCAGCGTCCCGTAGGGCACGGTCACGGTGCCTCCCAGCTGCACAACCCAGGCTGTGTCCTCGGCCGACCCGGCCAGGTACTCCTGCCGGTATGCATCCGGGATCTGCGGATGCGCCTCCATCACGATCCCGGGCTCGGCATCGTGGACGCCGGCCTGCCAGGATCCGGACGTGTCGACTTTACCGTTCGGGAGGAACGCGGCCGTGTCCTCCCCGAGATACCAGACATTTCCCTGCTTGTCCTGGGCGAACCAGTCGAACGTCTTCTCGAGCACCGTTCCGTCGTGGGTCGACACGTCGCTGACGACCGTGGCGGTGATGCCTTCGATGACCTTCGTCTGCGCGGTGACCGTGACCGTGTCCTGCTGGGTCTGGCCGTCCTTGATCCCTTCGTAAACGAGCGTGCGGCCGACGGGCAGCGGGTAGTAGGGGTTGTCGATCACCGCGACGAAGTTGGCTGGGTCGAGCACCGGCTCGTAGCCCGAGCCCGACGCCTTTACGTTCGCGACCCATGCGTCCCCCGAGATCGTTCCGGCGATCGCGGCGACGGTCACGAGGGAGAGCAGCTTTCTTGACATTGGGATCCTCCTTCGCTTGGCTCGGTCGAGGAATCATACGCCGCCCTGCATGACTTCGGACAGCCCGGCGCGCCCCGGGTCAACAGGAGCCCGCCTCTTCGTTTTCCCCGGATGTCCCCGAGGCTGCTGTAGACCTGCGCGAGGAACTGGTCCACCGGCAGCGGCTGGATGAGGACGCCCCGGTGGATCGACTCCTCGGGGATCTCCTCCTCCCGGATGTACTGCTCGTCGGGGACGTTATCCCGCTCTTCGCATGAGCGAGATCTCCCGCCGGAGCCGCTCGAGTTCCGCCTGCAGCAGCCTAACCCATTAATGGTGTGAGTCTTCCGGGAATGGAACAGGTCAGCAAAACGCCCCGGATAGGGGCATCTGGAAAGGGAAAAAAGAAAGAGCTTGACGTGTGCACTAGTGTTATAGTTTACTATAACAGTCTGAAGGGCGGTGGTCCATTGGGTTCATTGCTCGCAGCCAGGGACCGAGAACCAAGAGGGAACTCTCAAGGAGAATGAAACGATGAAATCCCCTCGCTTTGTGCAGCCCGTTGTTCTGCTTTTACTCTCCACCGCGGCTTTCGCGCAATCCGGCGCGCAAGGATCCTCCGTGGCTCCTGTGCTTTCCGAGGCGCAGAAGTCCTTCGCAACGATGAAAAGCCTGGCAGGAGAGTGGGAAGGCCCCGTGACCACCGACATGTCCGAAGCGATGAAAGCCAAGATGGGGGCCGACAAGTTGAACCCGATGCACGTCTCACTACGCGTGGCCTCGCGGGGAAACGCGCTCGTGCACGAGCTGCAGGAAGCAGGAACGCCGTTGGATGCGACCAAGTACGACCATCCGGTCACAATGTTTTACGTGGACGGGGACCAGCTCACGCTCCTCCACTATTGCGACGCCGGAAATCGTCCTCGCATGACGGGCAAAACGTCGCCCGACGGGAAGACGGTGGAGTTCGAGTTCGTCGACGTCACCGGCAGAAACCAGAACCAGCACATGCACCACGCGCTGTTCAGCATCATCGACGCCGACCGTCACACCGAGGATTGGACGTTCATGTTGGGCGACCAGCCGATCCACGCGCACTTCGACCTGCACCGGAAGAGCCGAGGCGCGTCGCCTCTCTGGTAAGGCTGAGTCTCCTGGAAACCCTGATGGAGCGTGAATGGAACGACAATCAGCCGATCTACCGCCAGCTGCGCGACCGTGTCGTCGCGATGATCCTGGACGGAGTGCTCAAGGAAGGCGATCCGCTGCCCTCCGTGCGCAACGTCGCGGCTGAGTACCGGGTGAATCCGCTCACGGTCCTCAAGGGCTACCAGCAGCTGGTGGCGGAGGGCCTGGTGGAATCCCGGCGCGGGCGCGGCATGTTCATCAATGCCGGCGCGCGCAGTGTGTTGCTGCAGGGCGAACGGCAGAAGTTCCTGGGCGAAGAGTGGCCCAGGATACAGTCCGCCATCCAGCGGCTCGGCCTGAAGGTGGAGGAACTCCTGAATGGCTCGCGGCCGTCGTCGACGGCCGCGCCGTCGAAGCCCGCGAAGTCGGATCCCCCGGAGGAGGAGAGCTGAAGCCATGGCATGCATAGAAGCCCGCGGTTTGCGCAAGGCCTACGGCACAACGGTCGCGCTGGACGGCATCGATCTGCGTGTCGAAGAGGGCCGCATCGTGGGACTGATCGGTCCCAACGGAGCGGGCAAGACCACCGCGCTGAACGCCATCCTCGGTCTCACCCCATGCCAGGGAACACTGAAGGTGCTCGGCCGCGACCCCTGGGCCGAGCGTGATCAGCTCATGCGCGACGTCTGCTTCATCGCCGACGTCGCCATCTTGCCGCGCTGGCTGCGAGTCTCACAGGCGCTCGATTACGTCGCCGGCGTGCATCCGAGGTTCGATCGCGCCAAGGCGGAAGGTTTCCTTGCGAAAACCACCATTCCCCGCGCCAGCAGGGTCAGGGATCTGTCCAAGGGCATGGTGACCCAACTGCACCTCGCTCTGGTCATGGCCATCGACGCGAAATTGCTGGTGCTGGACGAGCCGACGCTCGGCCTCGACATCCTGTATCGCAAGCAGTTCTATGATGCTCTGCTGAACGACTACTTCGACGGCAACCGCACCGTCCTGGTGACGACGCACCAGGTGGAAGAGATCGAGCATGTGCTCACCGACGTCATGTTCATCGGCCGCGGGCGCATCGTGTTCGATTGCAGCATGGAAGAATTGGAATCGCGCTACCTGGAGGTGGCGGTGCATCCCGAGCAGGTCGCCGCGGCGCGGGCGCTGAAGCCGATCCAGGAGCGCCAGGTGTTCGGACGGAGCATCCTGCTGTTCGATGCCGTCGACGGCCGGCAGCTCGCGGCCCTGGGTGAGGTGCGCCGGCCCAGCGTCGCCGACTTGTTCGTCGCCGTGATGCGCGATCGATCCCACCAGGCGCTAGGAGCCGGACAATGAGTACGCCAGCGAACGCGATATCCGGTTCTCCGGCGATGGCGCCCGCGAACATCGCGCCGCTGCGGCGCTTCTACTGGTCGGTGCGCCGCGAGTTGTGGGAGAACCGCTACCTTTACGTCGCGCCGCTCGCGGTCGCGGCGCTGATCGTCATGGGCTTCGCGCTCGGCCTGGTCCACCTGCCCGACACGTTGCGCGCCGCCTCGACGCTCGACGCCATGCGACAGCACGAGGACATCGAGCAGCCGTACAATTTTGCCGCGCTGCTGCTCATGTTCACGACGTTCCTCATCGGGGTGTTCTATTGTCTCGACGCGCTGTACGGCGAGCGCCGCGATCGCAGTGTCCTGTTCTGGAAGTCGCTGCCTGTGTCCGATCTCACGATCGTCCTTTCGAAGGCGAGCATTCCTTTCGTCGTTATCCCGCTGGGCACCTGGGGCATCACCGTGGTGACGCAGGCGATCATGCTGTTGCTGGCCGGCGGCAGGCTGATGGGAACCGGCCTCAGCGTGTCGCTCCACGTGTCGTTCTGGCGGATGGCGTCGATGCTCTTCTACCACCTCGTCGTGGTTCACGGACTCTGGTACGCGCCGATCTGGGGATGGCTGCTGCTGTGCTCCGCCTGGTCGCGCCGCACGCCCTATCTCTGGGCCACGCTGCCCCTGCTCGCCGTCGGCCTGGTCGAGAAAATCGCCTTCAACACGTCGCACTTTGCCGGCTGGCTCGCATATCGCTTCATGGGCGGCCCAGAAGGCATGCCGCCTCGCAATACCTCAATGACGATGGACGCCCTCACGGCGCCGCCGGCTCAGTTCCTCGCCAGTCCTGGCTTCTGGTTCGGCCTGGCTCTCGCCGCGGCCTTCGTCGCCGCCGCCGTCCGCCTTCGCCGCTATCAAGCGCCGATCTGATTACAGAGACGTCGCCACGTCTCAAGGCCAGGATCTCGGGTGTGTTTTATCTCCTCCCGGGTCCCCTGAGCCTGCCCGCAGGCAGCCTGGGCGGGAGCGACCGTCGCGATCGAAGTCTGCGCGGCGGCCATCCCGGCAGGCGCCGGCAGGCACTTGACCCCGCCGTCGATCCACGTGATAGCATGAAACACAATCGGGGAGTCGACGATCATTCAAAGGAGGGACACCGTGCCCAAGATTGATGTCGTCCGAGCCTGGAAGGATTCGTCCTATCGCGCCAGCCTCAACGCGGCGGAGCTCGCGGGTCTCCAGGAGCATCCGTCCGGTTTGGTGCAACTGACCGACGCCGCTCTCAAGGAAGCTTCGGGTCTGGCGGGGCTGGCGGTGACGACGTTCAGGACCTGCACTGAGTTCACCTTCCGCCGCTTCCATTGCTGCAAGTAGCGGCCAACCGGGCGTAGCGGTCCTGCCGGTTCGCTGCTCATGGCCCTTCGGGCTTGACCGGGTCGGGAGGTGGTGGTATTAGGAAAGGGGCCTCCGCGGTGGAGGGCTCCCTTTCAGAGGAGGGTGAAGATGAAGATCGATGTTGTGCGCGCATGGAAGGATGCGGCCTATCGCTCCAGCCTGAGTGCCGATGAGGTCGCCTTCCTCCCGTCCAACCCGGCCGGTCTTGTGGACCTGACCGACGCGGAGCTCAAGGAGGCCTCGGGGCTGACCGCCGTGGCCCAGACCACCTGCATTTGCTGCACCGACACCAATCGCCCTCGCCGCTGCTGCCCGTAGCGAGGCGCGAGCAGGCCTTCGGGGGCGGGTAGGTTTTTCGGAACCTACCCGCCCCTTTTGTTTGGAGCCGAGATGTCGCATCCGGCGTTCGAGGCGGACGACTGGTGCCGGGCCTTGAGCCTCTCCGAGCGAGCGGAGCTGATGCGCGCCGGCCTCACTCCGGGTCCGCCTGGCGCGGAGCAGGCCAAGCGCGCCGGCCAGCGGCTCAGAGCCTGGAAGAATCAGGGGCCGTTCGATCGGGGAGAGTGGCTCGCCCGGCGGCTGTCGCTCGAACGGTTGGACGAGGAGGGCTTCGCGAGGCTGCTCTCCGTCGCGCCGGAGGTGTTACGGTCCTGTCTCCCCCGGCCTCCGGCATGGCTCGAGGAGCTGCGGGAAGCTTACGCCGCGCCGGAGCTGCCCTCGCTCGACGATCTGCCGCTCCCCGAATCGGTCCACAAGGAGCCGACAGCCGGATTCCTGCAAATCCTCTCGCCGCTCATGCACCGGGCGCGGAAGCGTCTGCACGCCAGAATCCAGCGGATTGCCGAGCGGCACCAGGAGCTTCCCTTCGACCCCGCGCACGCGGAGCGTCTGCTCTTCGCGTCCCTTCCCCAGGCCCTCCTCTGGATGCTGGACCGGACGCTGGTGCTGGAGCTCAACGTGGCGCGCGTGCAGGGGCGGCTCCCGGGCGCCACGCCCGAGGAGCGGTTCCGATCCTTCGTGGAGAGCCTGCGCCGGCCCGATGTGGCGCTGGCGCTCCTGCAGGAATACCCTGTGCTCGCCCGCCTGTCGGTGGAGCGGATCACGGCGTGGCTCGAAACTTCGTGCGAATTCGTCGAGCGACTTTGCGACGACTGGCCCGTCGTGCGCTCGACCTTCTTCGCCGGCGAGGATCCCGGGGCGCTCTCGGAGATGCGGGGAGGGGCGGGAGACTCCCATCGTGGAGGCCGCTCTGTGATGGTGCTCGGCTTCGCGAACGGGGGGAAGATCGTCTACAAGCCCCGGTCGCTCTCGATGGATGGGCACTTCCAGGACCTTCTCCGCTGGGTGAACAGCCGGGAGGAGTTCCCGCCCTTCCGGATCCTGCAGGCGCTCGACCGGGGGATGCACGGCTGGGTCGAGTTCGTGAGCGCCGCCGCCTGCGTCTCGGACGAGAACGTCCGCCTGTACCACCGGAGACTGGGAGGGCTCCTGGCCCTTCTGTACGCCATCGGGGCGGTCGACTTCCACTTCGAGAACCTGATCGCCGCGCAGGACCAGCCGGTCCCGATCGACCTCGAATCGCTTTTCCACCCGCAGGTGCCGCGTCCTGATGCCGAACGCCCCGATGAGCGTCTCGCCGTACGCGTCCTGGTGGAATCGGTGCTCCGTGTCGGCCTCCTCCCCTTCCGCGTGGGGGAGGGAGAGAACTTCGCGGGGGCCGACCTGAGCGGCGTCGCCGCGGTCGACGGCAAGCCTTCGCCCGACCGGATGTTGCAATGGGAGAGGTCGGGCAGCGACGAGATGCGGGCCGTCAAGAAGCGTCTCCCCATGGAGGGTGGCCGCAACCGGCCCGTCTTCGACGGCAAGGAAGTGGACGTGGCCGACCACATCGGCCAGGTCGAAGATGGCTTCCGGGAACTCTACGCCCTGCTCGTCCACCGCCGCGACGAGCTGCTCTCCGAAAAAGGCCCCCTGGGATGGTTTGCGTCCGATCCGGCGCGCGCCGTGCTCCGATCGACGCGCGGCTACGGGTTGCTCCTGGACGACAGCTTCCATCCTGATTTCCTGGGCGACGCTCTCGATCGCGACCGTTTCTTCGACCGCTTGTGGGTGGGGGTGGAGGAGTATCCCGCCCTGCAGCGCTTCGTCGCCGCCGAGCACCGGGCCCTCCTGGCCGGGGACGTGCCCTGTTTCGGCGCGCGGCCCGGCTCGACCGACCTCTGGACCGACGCCGGAGAGCGGATCGCCGGCTTCTTCCCGGAGCCGGCGCTCGTGGCGGTACGGCGGCGCCTCCAAAGGATGGGGGAGGACGACCTCGACCGCCAGGCGTGGCTCTCCCGCATCTCCCTCGGAACGCTCCTCTTGAACCGGGAGAAGGGGGACTGGCCCGGCTTCTCTCTCTCCGACCCCGGGTCACCCGCGGGTGGGGCCGAGCTTCGGACCGCGCTTGTCTCCTCGGCGCGGCGGCTGGGGGACTGGTTCGACCGCATGGCGGTCCGCGACGAAGAACATGTCACCTGGGTCGGCTTGGACCTGCGCAACCAGATCTGGTCGCTCTTCCCGATTTCGGAGGACCTTTACGCCGGGACGCCCGGCATCGCGCTCTTCCTCGCTTACCTCGGCACGCTCACCGGTGAGGCAAGGTATCGCGAGCTCGCCCACTGCGGCATGCGGACGCTCCTCGCCCGCCTCGGGCACGTGGCGGGGGAGGTCCGGAACATCGGGATGTTCCAGGGGTGGGGCGGGGTCCTCTACACGCTCACTCACCTGGGGGCGCTCTGGAAGGATCCGGCGCTCTTCGAGGCGGCGGACGCGATGGTGGAACAGATCGCAGCAAGGGTCGAGGGGGACACGGACCTCGACGTCGTGTCCGGATCGGCAGGGGCGATCGCCGGGCTCATGGCGCTGCACCACACCCGCCGATCGCCGCGCGCGCTGGAGGTGGCGCGGCGGTGCGGCGAGCGCCTCCTCGCGACCGCCCGCGCCACCGGAGGGGGGGCCGCCTGGTTCACCCGGATCGGCGGCGACGAGCCGCAGAGCGGCTTCTCCCACGGTGCCGGCGGGATCGGCCTGGCCCTCCTGGAGCTCGCCGCCGTGACCTCGGACGATCGCTTCCGCGGTGCGGCGCTCTCCGCCTTCGCGTTCGAGCGCGACTTCCTCTGGTCCGAGATCGCCCGCTGGATCGAGGGTGGAGGGTCCAGGATCGGCTCCGCGGCGGCTTCGGACAAGCCGTCGGCGGCGGAGAGGTCGCTCGGGATGTCCTGGTGTTACGGCGCGCCGGGGGTCGGCCTGTCGCGCCTGCGGGCGCTGCGGCATCTCGACGACCCGGCCATGCGCGAGGAGGCGGAGCGCGCCGTGGCCGTCACGCTGCAGCACGGCTTCGGGAAGAACCACTCCCTCTGCCACGGCGATCTCGGGAACCTCGATCTGATCCTGCAGGCCCGGCAGGCTTGGGGCCGGGCGGACCTCGCGGAATCGTTCCTCCGCCTCGCCCGCGCCATCCTGGCGAGCGTTGAGCGAGACGGCTGGATCTGCGGCACGGTGGCGTGCATCGAAGCCCCGGGGCTCATGAACGGCCTGGCCGGGATCGGCTACGGCCTGCTGCGGATCGCCGACCCGGACCGGGTTCCTTCCGTGCTGGTGATGGAGCCGCCCGCATCCTGATGCGTATCCACTGGCTGCCCACGGCCCTCTCGTACGACTGCGGGCCCGCGTGCCTCGCGATGGTCCTGGCCCACCATGGCCACGACGCCTCCGTGGACGACATCCGCGAGCGGCTCGGCACCAGCCGCGACGGGACGACAGGGTACGAGCTCGTCCGCGTCGCCCGCGACCTGGGCATGGAGGCGAAGGGAGTGAAGGTGGTGGACTCCGCCGCTCTGAAGGACGTTTACCTTCCGGCCATCGCGCATTACCGGAGCGGCCACTTCGTGGTTCTGGAGAAGGTCCGTCCGGACCGTTCGGTGAGGGTCGTGGACCCGATGCGGGGCCGGCTCGACCTGGTCATCCCGAAATTCCTCGAGGACTTCTCGGGAGTGCTGGTCCTGTTCCAGCCGACTCCTGCGTTCCGGCCCGGGCGCGACCGCGCCTGGTCGGGCTTCCTGCTCGCCGCCTTTCGGAATCGCGCCGGCCTCGCGGCACGGCTGGCGGGTCTGTCGCTTCTGCTTCAGGCGTTCGCGGGCTCATCGTCGCAGGCATCCCGGCCCTGATGGCCGCCTATGCCCTGGTCTCCTGGATCCGGGGCCGCGCGATGGCCACGCTCTCGAAGCAGGTAAGCCGCGACCTCCTCGACCGGATCTTCCGGCACCTCCTCCGCCTGCCGCTTCCATACTTCCACGGCCGGCCGGTGGAGGACCTGGTGTATCGGGTGCAGGGGGCGGACATGGTCCTGGACGAGCTCCTCGATCAAGTGATGGCGGCGCTTCTCGACGCGCTGCTGGCGGTCGTGGCCCTCGTCGCGCTCTTCGCGCTGTACCCGAAGATGAGCGGCCTCGTCCTTGCCGCGGCGGGCGTGCAGGGAGTTCTCACCTGGTTCGCCCACCGGGCGAGCCTCGACGAGTTCATCCGGGATATCCTCTCCAACGCCAGGCTCTACAACTTCGCCGCCGAGACGCTGGGTGGCGTGGCCGACGTGAAGATGATCGGGGTCCGGCGTCTGGAGCCGGTCTGGGAACGTCTGCTTGAGGAGCGCGCGGAGGCGCGCCTCCGCCGCAAGCGGCGCAGCGCCTTCTGGGAAGGCTCGCTCGCGGCGGCGCAGGCCGGGGCGCAGCTCCTGGTTCTCGCCGCCGGGGCGGCCATGGCCATCGGCGGGCGGGCGACGGTGGGGGCCGTGGTCGGCTTCGCCTCGCTGGCGGGCGTCTGCCTCGCCCCCGTCTCGGCGCTCGCGGCCGGCGCCTACCGCTTCCGGAGCACCGCCGAATACCTGAGGCGGGCCCATGAGATCCTGAGCGCCACCCCGGAGCCGGAGCGCCCGCGAGCCTCGCCCGCGCCGGCCGAGGCGGTCCGAGGGCACTTCGTCCTGCGCGGCGTCTCGTTCAGCTACGCGAAGACCGGCAAGGCGGTGCTGGACGGGATCGACCTCGAGATCCGCCCCGGGGAGATGGTCGTGGTCGTCGGCCGGACGGGGTCCGGGAAGTCCACCCTCGCCAAGGTTCTGGCCACGCTCTACGAGCCCACCTCCGGCGAGATCCTGTTGGACGGCTATCCCGTCGAGTCGTACGACCGCGCCGACCTCCGCTCGCGCATCGGCTGCGTCTTCCAGGAGAACATCCTCGTGGGCGGCACGGTCCACGAGAACATCATCCTCGGGCGGCAGATTCCGATCGAACAGGTCTACGAAGCGCTCGAGCGCGCGAGCCTGACGGAGGACGTGGAGAAGATGCCGCTCGGGCTGGCCACGCCGGTCGGGGCCGGTGGGCTCCACTTGAGCGGCGGGCAGCGCCAGCGCCTGTGCCTGGCCCGGGCCCTCGCCTCACGCCCCCCGGTGATGCTCCTCGACGAGGCTACCGCCTCCGTGGACCGGCTTACCGAGCGAACGATCTACGACAATCTCGACCGCCTCCACTGCACCCGGATCCTCATCACCCACCGCCTGTACGTCGCCGCCTACGCCGACCGCGTCATCGTCCTCGAAGACAGCCGCATCGTCCAGGAGGGCCCCCACCGCGACCTCATCGCCCGCGACGGACCCTACGCCCGCATGTGGGCCAACTTCCCCCGCGCCGCCGGCGAAGAAGAGGCCGGTCCGCCACCCTCGGCGGGAGCGTTCCCCAGGCCGGAGCGGCGAGAGGATGACGATCCCCGCCGCCGATCTTGAGACGAAGCGCCTCGAGACGCATGGTCTTACGATTGAGTAATCCGGCTGGAAATCGAGGGCCCCCGGGAATATAATCACCGGCAGCGGTTCTTCGATTTGGTCCTGCAGGAGAAATCGTGCCGCGCCTGTCGTTGCGTCTAACAGCCTTGGTCGTGGCGCTGGTGCTTCTGTCCCACACGGCCGCTGTCGGTGGAACGGCGTATCTCTGCCGGATGGACGGCCGGATTCACTCCTCGTGTTGCTGCGAAAGTCAGCGAGATGACCGCCAGGCCGCGTGCGTCCGCCCTCAGGGCTCCTTCTGCTGCGATGTAAAAAT
>QHXY01000015.1:0-3867 GCA_003223145.1 Acidobacteriota bacterium | reverse complement strand
TGCCGTCTCGATGAAGAACGCGTGTGCGGCCGATCTCCCTGCTCTGCCGGTCGCCGGCCTTTTCTCGCCGAACACGCCGGCGTATCTTGCAGTCGAAGGACCGTCCCCGCCAGCCAGAAACAGATCGATCCAGGTCCTGGTCTGCTCCTTCCTGATCTGAAGTCCGCCCTTTCGCGCTGAACGCGACCCGTCCGGCCGGGGTGCTCCGTCCGGAGCCGGATTCCGGGCATAGGTCCGCGACCGGCGGTCCGTTCCGAATTCCAGGCGAAAGAGATCAAGCGGCCGAGCAGCCTGCAGCCGCAGCGGACGCTGCGAAGGAGACTTGTGATGAACGACCGTGCTCTATTCTTCAGCATCATCTTTCTGGCACTGTTCCCGGCGACCCGTGGGGCGGTCGCTGCGGATCTGCCGACAGCGGAAATCCGCTTGCCGGATCTCGTGCGCGAGGCCCTCGAGCGGAACCCTGAGGTCCAGATGGCGGCTCGAATGGTCGAGGCAAAGCATGCGCACGTCCCACAGGCCGGTGCGCTTCCCGATCCGGTGCTGATGTACGGGGTGGAAAACGAGGGGCGCCCGGTCCCCTTCGAGACCCTGGGGACCGGTGGCTTCAGTGATGTCTACGTCGGCTTCACGCAGGAGATTCCCTTCCACGGCAAAAGGGCGCTCCGCGAGAAGGTCGCCGGCGAGGAGGCATCGGCCGAAGAGTGGCGGTATGAGGGGACGAGGCGGCGCGTCGCGGCGCAGGTGGCCGAGGCCTACTACGACCTCTACGCCACGCACGCCGCCTTGGGCATCGTCGACGAGAGCCTCAAGCTGCTCGATCAGCTCACGAAGGTCGCGAGAGCACGGCTGGCGGTGGGCCAGGCGAGCCAGCAGGACGTGCTCGACGCCGAGGTCGAGCTGTCGCGTCTCCAAGAGCGCAAGAGCACCTTGGAGCGGCGGCGCGCGACAATAGAGGCGGCCCTTCAGCGGCTCCTGCTCAGGACCGCGCCGGCACCTTTGGGCCGGCCGGCGCCAGTCCTCGAAACCCCGCTCGTGGCCAACCTGGATGAGCTCCTGGCGCGGGCCGAAGAAGAGTCTCCCGTGGTGCGCGAAGCCGAGACCCGAACGAGCAAGGCCGAGAGGACAGTGGACCTGGCGCGCCGGGAGCGGCTCCCGGATTTTGCGGTGAATGTCGTCTATCACAACAGGGCATCACTGGACCCCTGGCGATCTATGCAGGCCGGAAGCAGAAGCAGGCGATCCTGGAAGCGAGTGCCGATCTTGGAGCGGCCCGGAGCACACGGGAGGCGTTGGTTTCAGGAGTCCGTTTCGAGGTGACCGAGTCGTACTTCATGGCCTCGACCGCCGACCATCTGCTGCGCCTCTACGACGAGGGAATCCTGAAACAGGCCCGGCTGTCGCTGGACTCGGCGATCGCTCAGTATGAAGTGGGCAAGGTGGATTTCCTCACCCTCATTTCGAGCTGGAGGCGCCTGCTCGACTACAACCTCGCCTATCACGAGCAACTCGCCGAGCACGAGAAGGCCCTCGCCCGGCTGGCGGTACACGTCTCCCCGCTACCGGGTCAAGGAACCTGAGAATGGGGCCGCGATGAACGTGAATCTCGAATACAGACCGAAGAGCTGGCGTCGCCGCTTGATTGTCGCCCTCACAGCGGTGGCCGTGATCTTGATGAGCGCGTTCGCAGGGGCCTGGCTGTACCGTCGGCTCCTGCGAACCAGATGATCCGGATCGCACCCGAGAGGCAGCAGCAGATCGGTGTCAAGTTCTCCGCTGCGACAATCCGGCCGGCGACGGTCGAGATCCGTGCGGTGGGGCGGGTCGCCTACGATGAGACCCGTATCGCGCACGTCCACACCAAAGTGAGCGGCTGGATCGAGGACGTCTTCATCGATTTCATCGGCGAGCCGGTCCGGAAGGGACAGCCCCTCTTCACCCTCTACAGCCCCGAGCTCGTCTCCGCCCAGGAGGAGTACCTCCTGGCCCTGCGCGGGCAGAAGGAACTCCAAGGCAGTTCGTTCGAGCGCGTCTCCGAGGGCTCGCGCGCCCTGCTTGACGCCGCCCGCCGCCGGCTCGAGCTGTGGGATATGCCTCCGGAGCAGATCGAAGCGCTCGAGAAGCGAGGCTCGGTCTCGCGCACGATAGCAGTTGTCTCGTCCGTCGATGGGGTCGTGACGGAGCGCGCCGCATACCATCACGGCCGAACGGTCACGCCGGATCTCGACCTGTACACCATCGTGGACGTCTCGCGGGTCTGGGTCCTGGCGCAGGTCTACGAGTACGAGCTGCCCCACGTTCGGGTGGGCCAGCCGGCCGAAGCCGTCCTTCCGTACGACCCGGAGCGTAAGCCGCTCCAAGGAAGGGTCCGGTTCGTGCCCCCGTTCCTCAACCCCATGACGCGCACCGCGGAGATCCGCCTGGAATTCCCCAATCCGGACCTCCGGCTCAAACCCGAAACATTCGTCAATGTCACTCTGAGAAGCGACCTGGGTCCGAGCCTGGTGGTGCCTGAGGACGCCATCATGGACACCGGTCAGAGCCAGTACCTCTTCGTGGATCAGGGCGACGGCTACCTCGAGCCGCGTCTCGTCAAGGCAGGGCCGATGGTCGCAGGCGGAAGGGTCATTGCCGAGGGCGTCAAGGCGGGGGAGAGGGTCGTTACGGCCGCCAACTTCATCCTGGATTCCGAGAGCCGGTTGAAGGGCGCCCTCGACGCCATGGGACGGCCGGTCCCGGCGCAGGCCACCTCGTCCGTCGAAGCCGGGATGCGGGCGGAGGTCACGACCGAGCCCTCGCCGGCGAGGATCGGGAAGAACAAGGTCCGCGTGAGCCTCGCCAATGCCGATGGCCGGCCGATCGACGACGCGGAGGTGGAACTCAGGCTTTTCATGCCGCAAATGATCGGCATGGCGCAGGTCGACCTCAAAGCCCGGCTGCACCAGGCCGGACGGGGAACGTACACGGGGGAGGTCGAGATCCCGATCGCCTGGACCTTTTCGACCACGATCACCGCCCACAGGGAGGGCCGGGTGATCGGCACGGCCGAGACCTCGATCACAGCCCGGTAGGCAGCCATGATCAACGCCATCATCGAGTGGTCGGCGCGGAACAAGCTCCTCGTCCTGCTCCTCACGGCCATGGCCGTCGGTGGCGGGGTCTACGCCATCCGGCACGTGCCGCTGGACGCCATTCCCGACCTGTCGGATCCTCAAGTGATCATCTACACCGAGTGGCCCGGTCGAAGCCCCGACCTCGTCGAGGACCAGATCACCTATCCGGTCGTCTCCGCGATGCTCGCGGCCCCCCACGTCTTCGTGGTGCGGGGCATCTCGGACTATGGCTTCTCCTACGTCTACCTGATCTTCGACGAGGGCACGGACATTTACTGGGGCCGGACCCGCGTCCTCGAGTACATGGACAAGATCCGCGGGAAGCTCCCGGAGGGCGTCGCCCCCGTCCTGGGTCCCGACGCGACGGGAGTCGGCTGGGCGTTCGAGTACGCCCTCGTGGACCGGAGCGGGCGTCACAATCTTGCCGAGTTGCGTTCCTTCAACGACTGGTACGTCCGCTACTGGCTCGAGTCCGTCCCGGGCGTGGCCGAGGTCGCGACCGTGGGAGGTTTCGTCAAGCAATACCAGGTCAACGTCGACCCGAACCGGCTCCTCGCCTTCGGGGTCCCGCTGAACCGCGTCATCGACGTCATCCGCAAGAGCAACCGCGACGTGGGGGGGCGGGTCGTCGAGTTCACGGGGAAGGAATATCTGGTCCGCGGACGCGGCTACATCAAGTCGGTCGGGGAGATCGAGAACCTGCCCCTCGGCACGGACGGCAAGGGGACCCCGATCCTCGTGCGCAACGTGGCCG
>QHXY01000149.1 GCA_003223145.1 Acidobacteriota bacterium | reverse complement strand
GCGCTGGTCGATCGTCTGCAGAGCAAGCTGGCCGCGCAGCCACAGGCCAAGATGGTCTGGGACACAATTCCCATGGCCCTGTTCGATCCGGCACCGCCTGGCGCCGTTCGATCAGCCTGGGTGTTCATCCTGCGAGCCGGCACGGCCACCGGCGCGGAGCGACACCCGAACAGCCGCCAGCGCACGATGTCCTACCGGGGCGCGGGCGACCTGCAGGTCCGCCTCGGCGGGCGCTGGCGGTCCCACGTCCTGGCCGGGAATCTCGACGCGCCCGTCGGGAGAAGGTGGGTCTCGATCCCGGAGAACACCTGGCACCAGGTGGTCGTGGGCGACCGGAACTGGGCCGTCGTCTCGTTCCACACGGCGGAGGCCGACCAGCTCATCGAAGAGCGCCCACATCCGGCCGACCCGGGATCGAGCCTGAGACGCAGGTATCTGGAAGAAGCCTCTGCGGACCGCGTCGAACGGTCGACATGAGCCTGCTGGAGGTCGCAAGTCTCACCGAGGAGCAGGTGCATCAGCTGCACGCCATGTACCAGCAGGAGTGGTGGACGAAGGACCGGGCGCTCGCCGACGTGCGCGTGATGCTGCGTCACACGGATTACGTGTTCGGGGCGTGCGAGCCCGGGTCGCACCGCCTGGCCGCTTTTGCCCGCGTCCTGACCGATCGCGTCTTCAAGGCCTTTGTCTTCGATCTGATCGTGGCGCGCGATTTTCGCGGCAAGGGGATCGGGTCGCGACTGGTGCGGCGCATCTTGGAGCATCCCGATCTGCGCTCCGTGAGGCATTTCGAGCTCGCCTGCCTGCCAGAGCTGACGCCGTACTACCGCAGCCTTGGATTCTCCGCAGAGGTCGGGGGGCTCCTGCTGATGCGACGCGGTCGAGACGCCTAGCCCTCCAGGCGGGTGATTCTCACCCGGCCCCCGTCCCGCACGCGCGACAGGCGCGTGGCGTCGCCGGTGATCCGGCCGAACACGTTCACCGGCGAGACCGCCGTGGGTGCCGCGCCGCTGCTGGCGGGCGTGGGTCCGAAGAACAGGGCGATGGCGGGACCCTGCGGCCAGTATCCCAGGTCGCCGGCGGCGACCTCGGCCCGGGCGCCCGCCTCGAGGGGCAGCCGGAGCGGGACGTCGAAATAGACCTCTTCGCCCCAGCGTCTGGCGGGGCCCTCCAGGGGCAGGGCCTCCCAGACCGCGTCGGCGGTTGGCGTCGAGGCGAGGACGGCGTAGACACGCACCCCGTCCGCCTCGATCCGGATGGCTCTCTCGGCGGCCATGGACCCTAGTAATGATCCTGCGGCGGCAGGGCGCGAGCGGCGTCCATCCAGCGCTTCACCGGCGGGTGCGCCAGCAACGCCTCCATGTAAGCCGGCGTCCTCGGAGTCCGCGTCGTGGGCACGCGGAAGGCGGTCAACCTGACGATCGCGGGCGAGTACATGACGTCCGCGGCACTGAACGCGCCGAACAGGAACGGCCCGGACGCCGCCCTGCGATCGAGGGCGTCCTGCAGCAGCGACAGCATCTCGGCGGCCTCGGCCAGCGCCTCGACCGACGGCTGCGGCGGCTGCGGCAGGAAACACAGATTGAACGACATCGACTCACGCAGTTTCGTGAAGCCGGAGTGCATGGTCGCCGCCAGCCAGCGTGCGTGGGCGCGTCGGTCGGGATCGGAGGGCCAGAGCGCCGGGTGGCCCGGCGCAGGGAACGTCTCCTCCAGGTACTCGATGATCGCCAGAGAGTCGGGGATGACGCGCGTGCCGTGGTGGAGCACCGGCAGCCTCGCGGTCGGGGAGACGCGCCGCCTTTGCGCGCGGTCCTTGTCGACACGCAGCTCGATGGTCCTTTCCTCGAACGGCAGGTTCTTGGCCAGGAGCGCGAGGTAAGCGCGCATCGACCAGGAGGAGATGTTCTTCTCGCCGACATAGAGCACCAGGTTATCGCCCATGGGATTCCTCTAGAGCGTGGCCGGCCGGGGGACGGCCGCTCGATCGTAGAGCACGAGGTTCCAATACTTGCGGACCAGGACACCCTTGCGCCCGTCCCGCTCGCCCAGCTCGTAGACCAGCAGCGAGGCGGGCCTGGCTTCGTCCTGCCGGTCGAGCGCCAGGATGTCCTCTTCGTCCATGCGCTCGAGAAGCTTGCGGAACGACAGCAGGACGACCTGGTGGGTGATCACCAGGACGCGCAGCCCGGGGTGCTCGCGCACCAGGGTGCCGATGACGGAGTGGACGCGCAGATTAACGTCGGCGTACGACTCGCCGCCGGGCGGCCTGTAAAAATATTTACCGACGCGCTTGCGGCGCTCGTGCTCGTCGGGATGCCGCAGGCGGATGCCGTGCTTGGTGAGGCCCTCGAGGACGCCCCACTCCTTCTCCCGGAGGCGTTCCTCCTTGATGACCGCGGGGCGGTGCATCAGCTCCCCGAGCACCTCCTCGGCCGTCTGCAGCGTTCGCATGTAGGGAGACACGTACAGGACGTCGAAAGGGCCCCAGTCATTCAGTCGCCGCCCTGTCAGGAGGGCGTGCCCGCGTCCTTCGGGGGTCAGGGGCACGTCGACGTCCCGCATGTCGAGACCAAGGTGGACGTCCCCGGAGTTGACCTGCTCGAGGTGCCTGCGCCGTTCCGTCGCCAAACTCTCGGCGTGGCGCATCACCACGAGCAGGGAGGGCCATTTGGAGGTTGATACGTCGGCCACCAGGAGATCCCCTCCGGACCATGCGGGCGAGTGCGGCGATTCTACACGAGTCGCGCCGTCGTGTCGCGGTCGCGCTCTGCTAGAATGCCGCCCCGTCATGCAGGATCCCGTCGACGTCGCCGCCGCCGCGGAGCGGCGCCAGGGCCTCCTGATCGCCCTCAACTTCGCCGCGGTCTACGTCCTCTGGGGATCGACGTACCTGGCGATCCGATTCGGCGTGCGCGACCTGCCGCCGGCCCTGATGGCGGGAAGCCGCTTCACGATCGCCGGCGCGCTCCTGCTCGGCTGGCTCCTCTGGCGCCGCGTGCCGCTGCCGCCGCGGACTCTGCTCGGGCCGATTGCCCTCACCGGTCTGCTGCTCCTGTGCGGGGGCAACTGGCTCGTCACCTGGTCCGAGCTGACGGTTCCTTCCGGCATGGCGGCAGTCATCGTGGCGAATCTGCCCTTCTTCGTCGCCGGGATCGAGGCGGCGCGCAAGGACGGGGAGCGGCTTTCCGGAGTCGGCGTCATCGGGCTCCTGGTGGGCTTCGCGGGGATGCTCATCCTGATGTGGCCGAAGCTCGAGAGCATGCGGGCCGGAGGCCATGGTCTGGGCGATTTCAAGGGAGAGCTGGCTCTTCTCGGCGCCAACCTGTGCTGGGCGTGCGGGTCGATTTATTCCCGGCACCGCATCCGGGGTATCGCACCGCTCATGGGGGTCGCCCTCGAGATGCTCATCGCCGGCCTGGTCCTGACGGCCGCCGGGCTCCTCATCGGAGAGGGCCCCCGCTTCCACCTCACAACCGGATCGGCCCTGGCGGTCGCCTGGTTGATCGTCGCCGGGTCCCTCGGCGGATATTCGGCTTACATCTGGCTCCTGCACCACGTGCCGCCCGCGAAGGTATCCACCTACGCCTACGTGAATCCCGTCATCGCCGTTTTTCTGGGGTGGCTGGTCCTCGATGAGGCTCTGGAGTGGAGGATGGTCCTCGGCACCGGGGTCATCCTTGGGGGTGTCGCGGTGGTCAACGCCGCCAGGGTGCGTACCCGGTCCTGACCCATGGTGGTGCGCAGGTTGTGGGATCTTCCGGTTATCTCCTTTTTCGACGGGCATTTAGGGTGGGGCCACCCCGGGGTCAGGTTCCCGACGTCCCCGGACGCGTGGCTCGCAACAGGCTTCGCACCACCAAGTGCTGAATCCGAGCCGCGGCAATTGACCGCCGCCGCAACGTTCGTTGATGCACCCTGCGGGGCTGGAGTATATTCCCGCCCAGACATCCGCCAGGACTACGCGCGCGTTGTCTGTTCGAACCCCGCCCTGTCCGGGGGGCCAGCCAGGCGGAGACGGAATGGAATCGGGGCGTCGCCAACCGGTATCCTCCCCGTCACGGGTCTGTCCGCACAGCGTCCTGCTGTCCGTCACGGTCCTGCTCTCGCTTCTTGCTTCCGGATCGCCTCCGTGGTCAGGGGAGGGAAGCGGATCCCAAGCTGCGTCCGCGGCGAAATCGCAGACCCTGGGGGATCGGTTTCTCCCCGGCGAGGCCCTGGTCAAGTTCAAGGCGGGCACCGGGAAGCCGGACAAGGACACGATCAGGTCCGGTCTGGGCGCGCAGAAGGTACACGAGTTCAGAAGCCACGCGGAGCACTGGAAGCTGCCCCCGGGGCTGAGCACCGAGCAGGCCATCGCCCGGCTGCGCCGCAACCCTCATGTCGAATACGCCGAGCCGAACTATGTCCTGCACGCCGTGCTGTCGCCGAACGACCAAAGCTACTCGCTCTTGTGGGGATTGAACAACCGCGGTCAGACGGGCGGTCTTCCCGGGTCCGACATCTCGGCCGAGGCCGCCTGGTCGGTCACCACCGGCGATCGTGCGGTCGTCGTCGGCGTCGTCGACAGCGGCATCGACTACACGCATCCCGACCTGGCGGCCAACATCTGGACCAACCCTGGCGAGATCCCCGGCAACGGCATCGACGATGACCAGAACGGCTTCGTGGACGACGTGCACGGCTGGGACTTCTACAACAACGACAACGATCCGATGGATGACTTCGGGCACGGTACGCACGTCGCGGGAACGATCGGCGCCGTCGGAAACAACTCCATCGGCATCACCGGCGTCGCCTGGCGCGTGTCGCTGGTCCCGTTGAAATTCCTCAACGCCGGAGGCCACGGCTCCACCTCCGCCGCCGTCGCCGCGATCGACTACGCCGCCGGCCTGGGTGTCGACGTTCTGAACAACTCTTGGGGGAGCTACGATTTCTCTCAGACGCTGATGGACGCTATCCGCGCCGCCGGAGACGCCGGGGTGGTCTTCGTCGCGGCGGCCGGGAACGAAGGCGTCAACACCGACCTTCAGCCGTTCTTCCCTGCCGGCTACGACCTGCCGAACGTCATCTCGGTGGCGGCCACGAACAGCTATGACAACAAGGCGGGGTTCTCGAACTACGGACCGAACTCGGTCGACCTGGCGGCGCCGGGCGTGGACATCTTCAGCACCCTGCCGGGGGGCATCTACGGTCCGCTGAGCGGGACATCGATGGCGGCGCCGCACGTCAGCGGCGTGGCGGCGCTGATCCGCACCCTGTCCCCCGACATCCCCGCGTTCCAGGTGAAGCAGAAGATCCTGGACGGGGCCACTCAGGTCGCGGGTCTGGTGGGGCTGGTGCGCACCGGGGGACGTCTGAACGCCCTCGTGCCGATCGCCACGCGCGACGACGTCCCGCCCGGGCCGATCGACGACCTGCGGGTGGTCGAATCCAACAGCAATTCCATCGTCCTGAGCTGGACCGCGACCGGAGACGACGGGACGATCGGGAGGGCGCTGAGCTACGAGATGCGTTATGCGAATTACCCGATCGACGCCTCCAACTTTGCGGCCGCGATCCTCGCCCCCGGCCCCCCCTCCCCGGCGCCGGCCGGGTCGGTCGAGACCATGGAGGTCACCGGTCTGGCCGCCAACACGTTCTACTACTTCAGCGTCAAGGCGAGGGATGAGTGGGGGAACGCCGGCCCGTTCGGTAACCTCGCGT
The DNA here is from genome assembly GCA_003223145.1 of Acidobacteriota bacterium. Classification (GTDB taxonomy): domain Bacteria; phylum Acidobacteriota; class Polarisedimenticolia; order Gp22-AA2; family Gp22-AA2; genus Gp22-AA3. The sequence goes on along the minus strand of QHXY01000149.1, from coordinate 8,756 downwards.
CCGGGGGCACTCTTCTCCCTCCGACGTTCGCCTCGTCGCCCTCGTCCTTCGCCGCCGCCCTGCGCACGGGAGAGGTGGACATCCGGACCTTGAGAATTCAGAACGTCGGCTCCGGCACCCTTGACTGGAGCGTGCCGGTCCCCTCGATCAGCGGCCCGACGGCGGTCACGGGTGCCGCGACCGCTGCCGGCGCACCGGCGCCGGGCGACCCGGTGGACGCGCCGGCGGCCGGCGGCTCCGGGGGCCCGGACGCGTTCGGCTACCGCTACATCGACAGTGACCAGCCCGGCGGACTACCGTTCGAGTGGAGCGACCTGACCCAGACGGGCAACGGCATCTCGATCGATTCTCTCACCAGCGACGACCAGATCAGCGAGGCGATCCCGCTCGGGTTCCGTTTCCCGTTCTACGGACAGACGTTCGACAGCGTCCGCGTCAGCACCAACGGGTTCCTGACTTTCACCGGTAACGACGCACCTTACGCCAACACCTCTGTGCCGAGCTCGGCCGCGCCGCCCAATCTGATCGCGCCGTACTGGGACGATCTCAAGTTCGACTACTCGTCCCGGGCCTTCTATTCGAGGGACCCGAACAGCTTCACCGTGCAGTACACCGGCGCCCTGCCCTACACCGGTGTCGGCAACGTCACCTTTCAGGTGACGCTCTATCGCACGGGGGAGATCCAGTACCGCTATCTCGCGATGACCGCCGACACCGGCAGCGCCACCGTGGGCATCCAGGACGGGACCCAGACCGTCGGGCTGCAGGTCGCCTTCAACTCCATCTACCTCCACGACCGGATGGCGATCCGGATCTACGACATCCCGCAATGGCTCCAGGCATCACCGACGTCCGGACGCATCCAGGCGCGACCGGTCTCGAGGGGGGGTCGTACACCGGCACGGTCTACGTCCGGACCAACGATCCTCAGCAGCCGCTGGTCGCGCACCCGGTGACGCTCGATGTGACCCCGGTCCCCTCGATCGGCGTCGACAGCCCGGTCCTCGATTTCGGCAACGTCTTCGCGGGGTTCTCCCGCACCCTCTCGCTCGCGGTGCGCAACACCGGGACCGACGTCCTGAACGTCGGTGGCATCGACTCCGCCGATCCCTTGGTGACCGTCGCCCCGAGCGTCTTCTCGGTTCCCCCCCGCTCGAGCCAGACCGTCAGCGTGACCTACGCGCCGCTGACGACCGGCACCCTCTCGTCCAATCTCGTCATCCACAGCGACGCCGACAACAACCCGGCGCTGACTGTCGCGGTCCTGGGGTTCGCGACACCGCCGCCGCAGATCGTGGTCGGGCCCGAGTCCCTCTCCGAGGCCCTGCGCACCGGTGCGGCGGTCACACGCATCCTGCGCATCACGAACACCGGCGGAAGCAATCTCGACGTGAGCCTCACCGTCGACCTCGCAGGCATCGTCGAGTGGCTCGGCGTGACTCCCGCGCACCAGACGATTCTTCCCCGGGAGAGCGCCGACATCTCCGTCACTCTGGACGCGGGTGATTTCGGCACGACGGTCCTGAACGGCGCTGTCGTCATCCAGACGAACATCCCGGGACTGGCCCCCCTGCGCGTCCCGGTGACCCTGACCGTCACCGGCGCCCCCAACATCGCCATCTCCGACATTCCGGTGGTCGTCCTGTCGCAGCAGACGGTCTCCACCTTCGGGGCCCGGACCGTCCATCGGCTGTCGATCCCTCTCGCCCCGGACGCGGGCGCCAACTTGGATGTCCTGGTCGATGGCAATTTCGGGACCACGCTCGAGAACGCCCAGATCTCCGCCGAGGGGGTGACGCTCGGGGTCCTGGGCGCCACCGGCAGCGAGTGCGGCAGCGATGCGGGGAAATTCTCGCTGGACGCCGCGCAATTCTTCGGGATGAGCCTGGACGGCATCCTGGAGATCACCGTCCAGAACTCACCGTACGTCGACGTCTTCTGTCAGACGAACCGTCACACCGTGCGCCTGACCTACCAGGGGGCCCGCAGCCTTCTCGATTTCGGCTCGCTGTTCATCGGCCTGCGCCGCAGCCTCGCCTTCGACATCCATAACCGGGGGAGCGAGACCCTCAAGATCCAGTCGATCGCGAGCGACGTGGCGGCTTTCTCCCCGTCGGCCCTGGCGCTCAACATCCCGGGGCGCACGGACGCGACCGTCACGGTCACGTTCAGCCCGAGCGACCCCACCCCCGTCACCGGAACGCTCTCCATCCTCAGCAACGATCCCGACACACCGGCGGTCTCCCTCGGGCTGCGCGGCCAGGGACTCGTGGCGCCGGTGATCCGCGCGCAGCCCGTGCAGCTCGCCACGACGCTGCTCAAGAGGACGCGCGAGGCCCAGACCCTGCACCTCTCGAACACCGGCGGCAACGATCTGGGGTTCACCGTCGCGCTCAAGACCCGCCCGTCCGGGAAAGAGCCCGCCTCCTGCGCGCCCCTGGCCTATCTCTCTGAGTGGCGGGGGGGAAGGATGTCGGCGATCGATCTCCACACGGGCGCCACGAGCATCGTGTCCTTCGGTCTGCACACCCCGCAGGAGAACGTCGTCATCGACGCCTCGGGCTCGACGGCGTACGTCAACGAGTCCGATCCAGGAACGCTGGCGGCGATCGACCTGGCCACGGGAACCGTGACGCGCGTCGCGTTCGGCTTCAAGTTCCCCGTCGGATTGGTGCTCAGCCCGTCGGGGAACACGGCCTACGTGGGAGAGTCGCACGGCGGCCAGATCACCGCGGTGAACCTGTCGACGGGGGAGAAGATCGCCGTCGTCACGGGGCTCGAGTCGGTCGACGGCATGACGCTGAACACCGCGGGCACCTCGCTCTACCTGTGCCAGCGCTCCGCCGGTGTCTTCGCGGCGGTGGATTTGAGCACCGGCGCGCTCACGCCGATCGCCACAGGACTGGACGGTCCCGGCAGCGCCGTGCTCAGCGGCGACCAGACGAAGGCCTATGTCACGGAGTCGGGCGGCGGTCGCCTCGTGTCGATCGATCTGGCAAGCGGGCAGGTCCATCCCAGCGCCATCGGTCTCGACAGCCCGCAGGGGTTGACGCTGAACGGCGTGGGGACCACCGCGTATGTCGCCGAGCTGCACCGCAGCGACCTGACGGCCATCCGGGTGCACCTCGGATTTCCTGACCGTGGACCCGATGTCGGGGACCCTGCAGCCGGGCGGCGCCATCGACCTCTCCGTCCTGTTCGACAGCGGCGACCTGTTCGGCGGGGACTCGGAGACCGACATCGAGATCGCCAGCAACGATCCGATCACGCCGCTCCTGCGGGTCCCGGCCATTCTCACGGTGAACCCGATCTGTCAGGATCAGGACGGTGACGGCTACGCCGTGTGCACGACCTCGTGCGCCCTGGCCGGGGGCGACCACTGCGGCGACTGCGATGACGCCAACCCGGCGGTGCACCCGTTCGTCGCGGAGACCTGCAACGGACTGGATGACAACTGCAATGGGCTGATCGACGAGGGCACCGCGGGTCTCGACAGCGACGGCGATCTGCTCGGTGGCACGTGCGACAACTGTCCCGACGTTTGGAACCCGGATCAGCAGGACTCCGACGGCAACGGCGTCGGCGACGTCTGCGAGCCGGAGGCGATCTGCGCGCGCTCGAACCTGGATACGAACGATTTCTCGGCCGCCCGGGTGGATGGACGGGATCTGGCCGTGTTCGCCCGGGCGTTCGGGACCTGCCCCGAACCCGGCGCGGTCCCGGATCTCGCGAACCTCGATCTGCAGCCGATCAGCTTCGGCGCCTGCGTCGACCTGGCCGATTTTCACCTCTTCATGAGCGTGTTCGCGCGCACCTGCGGCGGGAACTGACATGCGATGCCTCCTGATAGGCCCCGCGGTCCTGGCGTGCGCGGCGACCCTCGCGTGCAACAGCAGCGGCGGCGGGCGCGGCGATGGCGGTGTGATCACCCCTCCGCCGGGACCGATCCCGGTCTTCCAGTGCAGCGACTCGCTGGCGGCGCCCGATACCGTTGTGCTGCAGTGCGGGGAGCGCATTTCCGCCAGCACATGGAGGATCAATGTGGTCATCGGCGTTCCGACCACCTCGACCGACATCAACGGGTTCGATTTCGATGTCGTCTTTGACCCTCTTCTGCTGGCTTACGTCCCCGGCAGCGCGCAGCCGGGCGTCCTTCTGTCCCAGGGTGGCGGCACGGTGCTGTTCGCCGCGGCGACCAGCCCGGGGGACCCCGGCCGGCTGGTCGTCGGCATTCACAAGGCGGGTGCAACCGGCGTGCAGGGCACCCAGTATCTCGATGTGATCCTGGCCTTTCAGCTCACGAGCCAGACAGCGGCTTCCTTTCCGCCGCAGGTCCTGAGGCTGGAGAACTTCAGGGCCTCCGACTCGTCGGACGTGACCATCCAGGGGATTATCGCCATTGACCAGTTGTTTCTCTCCCTCCAGTAGCCGCGGCAGGAGGCGTCGCGCCGCGGTTGTCCCGGCGGTCCTCGTCGCCTGCGCCTGGGCGTGCATGGCGTGCGCCTCGGCCCCGCCGGCCACCGCTCAGGCACCAGCGCCGTCCGGCGCCGAGGGTGAGCGGTCTCCCGCGGCCACTGGATCCGCGACGCCGGCTCCCGATCAGGACGGTGATTCGGGGGACGCGCGGGGTGGCGCGCCGGGGCCAGCCGCGGGCGGCTCCGGGCGGGCATCGCAGCCTGCGACCGCGGATACGGCGAAGGCCCCGCCTCCTGCCGACGCGCAACCAGGCCGCCCGCCCGAAGGAGAAGCGTCTCCGCCAGGAGCGCTCCTCCTGGCGACGCCCGCGACCGCGCCGGACGCGGCAGGCGCTGCGACCGCCGGACCCCGGCCGGACAATCCGCCGCCCACCCCACCCTCCGGCGGAGGTGCGGCGCCGGACCCGACCCGGACATCGGGGACCGCCCAGGGTCGCCTGACCCTGTCGCTCCTCACGGATCCGGCCGCACCGGGTGTGAGGGACGTGGTCACGGTCGTGGTCCTGGCGGCCTCGGCGGCGCGGGTGGTGGACGCACCGCTGCACCTTCTCTACGACCCGGCGCGGCTCCGGTTCGCGGACGCTTTCGAGGGGGACTACCTGAACAGGGACGGGAGCGGCACGGTGTTCCTGGTCAACGGAGTCTCAAGACCCGGCGACGTCGTGATCGGCATCGGCCGGGTCAATCGATCCCGGGGCGTCGGCGGATCGGGCACTTTGTGCCGCGTTCGGTTCCAGGTGCTCGCTCCCGGCGTCACCAGGATCTCCATAGGCAACGCGATGGCCTGGGGGGACGACGGCGCCCTCATCGCCGTGTCCGGTGGTTCGGTCGACCTCTCCGTGCCCTGAGCCCCCGGTACCCGCCCGTGTTGACACGCCCCCCCGCCTCGATTACTTTCGCCGCCTTTCGGGGGAGGTCATGGACACGCCGCCGGGGGCGCCGCCGTCCGCACGGGAACGCTTGCGCCGCGGGCTGCGGCGCGGCCGACACACCTGCTGGGTGCTGTTCCGGGTCACGGTCCCGACTTTCGTCGTGATGGATCTGCTGGGACGGCTGGGGGCCATCGAGGCGATCGGACGCGTCTGCGCGCCGGTGATGTCGTTGTTCAGGCTGCCCGGCGAGGCGGCGATCGTGGTGTTGCTCGCGTTCCTGGTGAATGTCTATTCGGCGGCGGCCGCCCTCGGGAGCCTCGGGGCGACGGTGGGGCAGGTGATGACTCTTGGGCTGATGATCGGCATGGCGCACGCGCTGGTGGTCGAGACGATCGTGCTGAAGACGGCGGGGGCGCGGGCAGGCCGGCTGCTGCTCTACCGGCTGGCGATGTCGGTGCTGGTGGGATGGGCCGCGTCGCGCCTGTTCATCGACGTCCGGCGGTGAGCGGCGCCGCGCCGAGGGGAGTGGGCGCTTGAGACAGGTCATGACATGGCTCGGGAAGGCGCCGGCCGGAGCGCAGTCAATCGGGCAGGCAGTCCTGGGCGCGGCGCTTTCCGGCGCCTGGTTCAGCCTCAAGGTCGCCGCCGTGCTGCTGCCGGCGCTCGTCCTGTACGATCTCCTGGCGCCGTCCCGGACCTTCACGCGCTGGGGGCGGGTCATCGCGCCGTGGCTGTCACGGCTCGGGATGTCGCCCCCGTGCACCGTGCCACTGGCGGCCGGGCTCTTCCTCGGAATCATCTACGGCGCGGGAGTGATCATCCCGATCGCCGAGGAGAAGAAGATCGGGCCCGACGAAGTCCACAGTCTCGGACTGTTCCTGTGCACCTGCCACGCGGTGATCGAGGACACCTTCCTGTTCGCCTGGATCGGCGCCCGGAACCCTCTGGAGATCGCCGGGAGGATGCTCGTCCTGGCGGGCGTGCGCCTGGCGCTGGCGGTGGCGGTCACCGCCGGCCGGCGTCTCTGGCTGGGCCCGGCCGGCGGCCCGCCGCGCGTCGCTCCCGCCATCCGCGCCTAAGGCCGCTTCCGCGCGGGCTGCACGCGGTCCGGTCCGGCCACCGGACGGGCCCCTTCGGCCCGGCGCGGGAAATCTCCCCCATCGTCTCTGGTTTCCGACCATCCCGGTCCCTATATTCCCCACACCGACCAGGACATCCGGAGGGAGCTGCCGATGGCGGGTTCCGCGGGCCGCGAATGGACGACAGACATCGTGCCGGAGGGGACGGCCCCTCCGTCCAGACGCCGGACCGATCTCATCGTCGGAGGCAGCGCCGCCATGGCGCGCGTGTTCGAGCTGATCGCGGTCGCCGCGCGCACCGAGATCCCGGTGCTCATCATGGGGGAGAGCGGCACCGGCAAGGAGCTGGTGGCGCGCGCCATCCACTACACCGGCCCGAGGGCTGCGCGGCCGTTCCTGACCGTGAATTGCGGCGCGATCCCCGAGACGCTGATGGAGGATGAGCTGTTCGGCCACGTGCGCGGCGCCTACACCGGGGCGCACGGCGACAAGCGGGACGTGTTCGAAGAGGCGGAGGGCGGCAGCCTGTTCCTCGACGAGATCGCCGACCTTTACCCGTCCTGCCAGGTGAAGCTGCTGCGCGTCCTGCAGGAGCGGGAGGTGCGGCGGATCGGCGAGACCAGGACCCGCAAGGTGGACGTGCGAATCATCGCCGCCACCAACAAGGATATCAGAGCCGAGCTGGATGCCCGGCGCTTCCGCGAGGACCTGTACCACCGCATCCATGTCCTGCCGATCGCCCTGCCCCCCCTGCGGGAACGACGCGAGGACGTGCCGCTCCTGGTGGGGCAGTTCATCAGCCAGTTCAACCATGAGCTGGGACGTTCAATCAAAGGGTTCTCCGCCGCGGCGATGGACAGGCTCAAGACGTATGCGTGGCCCGGCAACGTGCGCGAGCTGGAGAACCGCGTCAAGCAGGCGATGGTGATGGCCAAGGGGGACACGGTCGAGGTCGAGTCCCTCGATATGTTCTCCGGGCAGCCGCCGGGTGCCGGGTTCCCCCCCTTCCGCAAGGCGAAAGAGGAGTTCGTCAGGAGCTATCTGGTCCAGTGCCTGCGGGCCGCTGGCGGCAACGTCGCGGCGGCGGCGCGCCTGGCGGGCAAGGACCGGAAGGATCTCTACGATCTGATGCGGAAACACCACGTCGATCCGCGCGACTACCGGCGCTGAGACGCGTGGGATTTTCCCCACGCATCCCCCGAAAACCCCACGGCCAGAATCGTTATAGAACCGGCGTCTCGGGGAATTCCCCACACTCCGCCTGCCCAAATCCGTCATCCGCCAGGACGACCCCCTTCACGTCCTCTTTCAAGCCGCTGAAGACAAGGGACTAAGACCCCTCCGCGCACGCAGCCCAAGGGGCATGGCGTTCGCAGTGTGGGTGCGCGGAGGCCTGTTCGATGGCGTCGATGAAGGGAAAACAGCCGCAGGCGAAGGGCTCGCCGGGGGGCCCGGCGCACTCACGCATCGCCGAGCGGGTCCTGGCCTACTTCCGCGCCAACACGGGGGCGATGGATTCGGTCGAGGGGATCGCGCGGTTCTGGGTGCGCGAGGACCCCGCGGTCGTCGAGCACTGCCTCGCCGACCTGCACGCCAGCGGTGTGCTGGAAAGGCGGCTCATCGGCGGCACCGCCTTCTATTCCTCCAGGAAGGACGGGCCCGCGGGGGGCGCCGCCGCGGCCGTCCCGGTGCTTCCGGCCGGCCATGCGAGATCCGGGTCGCCACCGGGGCGAATCCTGGTCGTGGACGACGACCCCTCGGTGCGCAAGCTCCTGGTCGCCGCCCTGACGGAAGCAGGTCACAGCGTCGCGGCGGCCGAGGACGGCGGCCGCGCCATCGACATCTTCCGGGCGGACCCGTGCGACCTGGTGCTCACCGACGTGATGATGCCGGGCGTCTCGGGGCTCGAGGTGCTGAGGACGATCAAGCGGCTGGGCCCCGCCACCGAGGTGATCGTGATCACGGCGCACGCCAGCCTCGACACCGCGGTCGGGGCGCTGCGCGACGGCGCCTACGACCTGATCACCAAGCCGCTGCCGGAGGTCGAGGCCCTCTACCGCGTCGTCGACCGCGCCCTCGAGAAACGCCGCCTGACCGAAGACAATCGCCTGCTGGTGTCGAAGCTTCAATCGCGCAACGTCGAGCTGACGGAGACGGTGGCCCGCCTGGCGGCCGTGAACGAGATCGGCAAGGCCACCACCGGTCTGCTCGACAGCGACGATCTGTACGGCTCGTTGGTGCGGCTCGTGGCCCAGCACCTCAAGGCCCGTCGTGTCTCGGTGCTGGTGTCCGGTCCCGACACGGAGACCATGACCCTGGTCGCCTCGGTG
>QHXY01000148.1:1478-3030 GCA_003223145.1 Acidobacteriota bacterium | reverse complement strand
GCGTGAAGCACTGGCCGCCCGACTTGGCGCAGAAATAGCCGGTCGCCTGCGTGCAACCGCCACTGAACCCCGCGCACGTCTTGTTGGCGCAGTGCGTGGCCGCCTCGGCGGCGGGAGCGGAGAGACTCGACAGCGCGGAGAGGTAGGGGGAATTCGCCGGTCCCGCCGGGGAAAGGGCGAGATGGATCAGGCCCAGCGCGATGATCACTGCGGCAAAACGGAGCGCAAGAGTCACGGGTCTGCGCATGCAGGTGCTCCTGATTCGGCCTCGAGGACGTCCGCGGAGCGGGCCGTGAGCGCGACGCGGCGGGCGGTGTCGCGTGTGGCGGCACACCGCCGACGGAAACGTCAGAACCTGTACCACCAAAGCCGGCCGCACGCAAGGCAAAAGGCCGGTTCAAAACCGGGAGAACATGGATAATGAGAGTCGGAGGAGACGATGAGCCTGGACAAGGAGCTGGCGATCGCGCACCAAACCTGTCCCTGTTGGGAATCCCCCTGGGGCGACAAGAAATGCCGCAACTGCGCCTCTCAGGGCAAGCACTTCGTTGATGATTGCGAGTGGCGCGGCCACGCCGCGATCGACCGCGTCGTCAGCGCCACCCGGCTGGACGATCTCGAGCGCATCAAGTCGTTCGTGGACCGGGACCACGCGATTTCAATGGAGGTCAGGAAGATCCTGCAGCAACAGGCCTGAAGGACTTCCTCCGCCGCCAGGCGGCCGGCCCATCGGCCGGTCGCCCATCCACGCCGCGCCGCCGGATTCTCAGGAGCAGGGTGCAGTGCGGCAGAAGTCTCCGACGCCGCAGTTCGTGTGCGACCCGTTCTGATGGATGCAGCGCGTCAGGGAGGCGTCGCAAGTCTTGTTCGCGCATCCCGGAGCGGCCTGGACGACCGGCCCACCCACCCAATCCGACAGGGCCGACAGATACGGTGATCGGACCGCGACCGGTGCCGACGCAAGCGCCGACACAATCAACAGGGTCGCAGCGAACGCCGCCAAGAATTTCGCCCGGAGCCTCAGAGACCTTTTCACCACGTGAGCATCCTTTCCCGGCGGTTCAGTGACACCCGGGAGGCGCCGGCGCTCTCCCCGGATCGCCGGCGCCGCCGCCGGCCGTGAAAAGTGCTCTGAAAGCCTCTATCACAGAGGAGACCGCCCGCGCAATGAGGCCGGCTCGGGAAGCGGCCTCGGACCGCCCGGCTCAGGCCACCCCATGCACCGTTCCAGCCGGCAGATAGCCGGCGTGCTCGAGCAAGGCGGTCACGATAGCGAACTGGCGCATCTGTTTGAGCTCCCGCTCCTCGCAGAAGGCGGGGACGTGGATGCGGATCCGGTGGATTCGGTCGTCGATCTGCACGGCGTATTCCACATTCATGACGCCCTCCTTTGCGCTTCCAGGATGATCCACGAATAGCGGTGTGGCAATCAGGCTGCGCCGCAACCGGCGGCGGAGAACACCTGAAAGGGGGACGGGAATTACTACGCGCCGAAAATGTCCTACGGGTGAACTCTGTGCTTGTCCGGGTTTCGGGACGGGCCGACCTTCTT
>QHXY01000148.1:0-1441 GCA_003223145.1 Acidobacteriota bacterium | reverse complement strand
CGTCGAAAATGCCCTAGGGATGAACTTTGTCCTTCTCCGGGTGTCGGGACGGGCCGATCTTCCTGTTCCCCCGGTGATCGGTCGCGGATGGTGGAGTCTTGCGATCGTGCCCCGTCGCCGTCAGGTGCCCGGACCTCGCTGGCACCGCGACCTGGGGACCGGGCTGACCGGCGCGCCGAGGTGCTGCGCGATCGGCGTGTCGAGATCCCTCGCGAGCGATGTGCGGGCCGCCGGTCGATACGCGGTTCGAGACCGCGACCGGCTCCGCGACGCGCAGCCCGCGCTGCGCCACGCGCCTATCCACCGCGAGCTGATCGCGGGTGACCCGCCGGCCGGGGGCGACTCGGGGTACCTGATCGATTGGCACCGCGCGAACCGAGCGTCCGCTGGCCCTTTCTATGATCCTCAGGTCAGGACCGCGGTTGACCACGACATGTTTCTCCACAGCGAGAGTGTTCACGATCCTGGTGTTGTTGATGATGATCCTGGTCCTGGATTGAGGAACGACGCAGGTGCGGACTCGAGGAGCCAGGAAATCACGCGCCGACACGAAGACGAACGGGCCGGCCACCGGCGCGCCGAACGACACGCCCACGGAGAACCTGGGTGACACCGGGGCCCAGCCGATGTAATCGGGTCCGGTCCGGAAGACGACCCACGAGGGCGCCCAGACGTACCCCGGGGCCCAGGTCCATCCGAATTCAGGGTCGTCGACCCACGTGCCGTAGTGGTACGGGATGGCCCCCCACTCGTAGTCGGAGACCCAGGTCCAGCCGACATCCGCATAGACCCAGTGTCCGTCATAGTAGGGGTTCCAATCTCTGCGATAGACGCTGGGCTGCCAGACCCGGCCATACCTGGCTGACACCAGCCAGGAGCCGTGCGGGCTCAGATTCGAATAGAAGAAATCTAAGGAAACCTCGGCTCGTGCCCGGGCCACAAGCCGAGAAGAAGAAGGAGCACGATCACACCCACGACCGCTTTCATAGCCTTCATCATGGTGGCACCTCATCAACTCTTCGAATTTCCGCGGCACTCAGGCAGCAATATCGATGCCACCGTGCGAAGTGTTGCGTTTGGCGCAGTTCGAGATTGGGGCGGCCGGTTGGAGTGCCCGTATCAACGGGTCCGGTGTCCGCCTCGGTGGACAGTCCGGAAGAGACGCGTGACCCCGACATTCCTCGGATTTCGGGTTGACAATGCACGCTCGCCGGGGCTTACAATCACCCGCTGTATGACGAATCCTCTTCCCCACGTTTGCCGATACGTGGCAATCTTCTGCGGTCTTGCTCTTCTTCTGCAAACTTCTCCATTCGGCCAGAGGCCAGACGCGTCCGCGATGATCTCCACACCCGCCGTCAGAACGACGGCGACGTGTGATCCGCCGGGTCCGGCGCCGCGGTTTGGATGTCAGTGGTCCACCGACGTGTGCGACTGGATC
>QHXY01000147.1 GCA_003223145.1 Acidobacteriota bacterium | reverse complement strand
CCTGCTCGGGCTCCTGCCGTACGCCTCGACCGCCACGGGCAACATCGGCGTCACCGCCGGTCTGGCGATCATGGCGTTCCTGATGATCCAGCTCGGGGGCATCCGCCAGCACGGGGTGAAGGGTCACTTCAAGAACCTGGTGCCGCACGGCCTGCCGTTCTGGCTCGTGCCGATCATGATCCCGGTCGAGATCGCCAGCATGTTCACCAAGCCGTTCGCCCTGTGCATCCGGCTGTTCGCGAACATGACCGCGGGGCATGTGGCGATCCTGTCATTCTTCAGCCTGGCGTTCATACTCAAGAGCGTCCTGGTGGGCGCCTTCCTGTCCGTGCCGCTGGCCCTGTTCATCAGCGGGATCGAGCTCCTGGTCGCCTTCCTGCAGGCTTACATCTTCACCATGTTGACGTCGCTGTTCATCGGCATGTCGGTGCATCCACAGCATTGACGTGCTCAGGCACGACCGGGTCGCCCGCGGGGGGCCGCCCGACACGACACACTTGAAGGAGGATTGGGGCATGGAGATGGGCAACTCTCTGGCGTACTTCGCGGCGGGCATCGGTGCGGGGCTCGCCGTGGTCGGCGGAGCGGCGGGAATCGGCCGGCTGGCGGCGGCGGCGATGGAGGGAACGGCGCGCCAGCCGCAGGCTTCGGGCGACATTCGCACGACGATGATCATCGCCGCGGCGCTCATCGAAGGCGCCACCCTGTTCGCCGAGGTCATCTGCATCCTCCTGGCGTTCAAGTAGAGAGGCGGTCGTCATGGATTCCAGACTGGTGATTCCGGAGCCCGGCACCATCCTCTGGACGATCATCACGTTCGCCATCCTGGCGTTCCTGCTGGGGAAGTTCGCCTGGAAGCCCCTCTTGATGACGCTGCAGGAGCGCGAGAGGACGATCCGGGAGGCGCTCGAACAGGCGCAGAAGCTGCGCGCCGACGCGGAGGAGGCGGAGCGCCGCAACCAGGAGACGCTGGCGCAAGCGCGGCGGGAGACCGCCGCCATCATCGACCAGGGGAAGCGCGAGGCCGAGACGTTGCGCAGCGAGATCCTGGCGCAGGCGCGCGGGGAGGCCCACGAGCTCGTCGAGGCGGGGAAGCGGCAGGTGCAGTTCGAGCAGAAGCAGGCGATGGAGGAGCTCCGGCGGCACGTCGCCGACCTGGCGATCCAGGCCGCCGAGCGGCTCATCGCGCGCTCCCTCGACGACACCAAGCAGCGCGAGCTCCTGGACGACTACGTCCGGGATCTCACGGCGATGCGGCAGGGGGAGACGCCCCGGACCGGCTCCTCGTGAACCCGTGATCCGAGTCCCGATCAAGCTGCGCCGTGTGACCGACGAGTCGTACGACGTCCGCATCGGCCGGGGCGTCGCCCCGCGCCTGACCGTCGCCCTGCGCAAGCGGCCGCTGGCGCAGCGCTACATCCTGGTCACCGATTCTCATCTGACCCGCCAGGGGGACGCCCTGCAGGCCGCCTTCCGCCGCCGCGGCCTGAGCGCCGACCTGATCTCCTTTCCGGCGGGCGAGGGCAGCAAGTCGCGCCGGGTGCGCGACGAGATCGAGGACGGCGTCATCGGACTGGGGGCCGGGCGCGACACAGCGCTGGTGGCCCTCGGCGGCGGGGTGGTCGGCGACCTCACCGGCTTCGTGGCCGCCACCTTCAACCGCGGCATCCCCTACATCCAGGTCCCGACCACGCTCATCGGCATGGTCGACTCGGCGATCGGGGGGAAGACCGGCATCAATCACCCCGCCGGCAAGAACCTGATCGGCGCCTTCCACCAGCCGGCCGCCGTGTACGTCGACGTCGATTACCTGAAGACCCTGCCCGACCGGCACTACGTCTCGGGCCTGGCGGAGGTGATCAAGTGCGGCGTGATCGCCGACCGTGTCCTGTTCGCCTCGCTGGAGACCCAGATCGAGCGCATTCTCAGGCGCGAGCCCGACCTGATGTCGCACGTCATCGAGGCCTGCTGCCGCATCAAGGCGCGCGTCGTGATGGGCGACCCGCGCGAGTCGAGCCGGCGCAAGATCCTGAACTTCGGCCACACCATCGGCCACGCCATCGAGACGCTCTCCGGGTTCCGCCTGGCGCACGGCGAGGCGGTGTCGATCGGCATGGTGGCCGAAGCCCGCATCGCCGCGCGGCTCGGTCTTCTGGCGGACGGCGCGGTCGAGCGGATCTCGGCGCTGTGCGATCGGGTCGGGCTGCCGACGGCCGTGCCGCCCGCCTTCACGCCGGCCGCCATCCTGCAGGTGGCGCGGCGCGACAAGAAGAACCGCCTCGGGCGGATCGTCTACGCCCTGCCGATCCGCATCGGAGCCATGGCGAGCGAGCGGGGCGACTACGCGATCACGGCGGATGACGTCCTGGTCACCGAAATCCTGCAGGATCTCAGGCGGCTGCGCCCGCGCCCGCGCGGTCTGATCGCCGCGGAGATCTGAATACCGCGCCGGGAGAGCGCGTCCATGAGCCCCGACACACCGCCGGTCTGGCCGATTTCCTTCCAGGACGTCCTGGCGGCGCGCGACCGCATCCGGCCGTTCCTGCCTGCAACCCCGCTGCGCTCGTACGCCCCCCTGGACGGGGCCGTGGGCCGCGGTATCCGCGTCCTGGTCAAGCACGAGAACCACAACCCCACGAATTCCTTCAAGGCGCGCAACGGTCTGGCGCTCCTGAGCGCCCTGCCGGAGGAGGCGCGGCGGCGCGGCGTGGTCGCGGCCACGCGCGGCAACCACGGCCTCGGTCTGGCCTGGGCCGGCAGTCTCCTGGGCGCGCCCGTCACCATCTGCGTGCCGGCCGGCAACAACCTCGAGAAGAACGAGGCGATGCGGGGCTACCGCGTCGAGTTGATCGAGCAGGGAAGGGACTACGGCTCGCCCACTCGACCAACGACCCGCTGGTGATCGCCGGCGCCGGCACGCTCACGCTGGAGATCCTCGAGGAGTGCCCGCGCCTCGACGCCCTGGTCGTGGGTGTCGGCGGCGGCTCGCAGGCGGTCGGCGCCCTCAGCGTGGCGCGCCACCTGCGGCCTGATCTCAAGGTCTTCGGCGTGCAGGCGGAGCGGGCCTCCGCCATCCACGACTCCTGGCACGCCGGGCGGCCGATCGCCCGGGACTCCGCCGACACCTTCGCGGACGGCCTGGCCACCCGCAATGTCTACGACCTGACCTTCCCGGCGCTGCGCGCCGGGCTCGCCGGCTTCGTCACCGTGTCGGAGGCGGAGATCGCCGAGGCCCTGCGTCTTTTCCTGCGCGCCACGCACAACCTCGCCGAGGGGGCCGGGGCCGCCGGGCTCGCCGGTCTCTTCAAGCTGCGCGACACACTGGCGGGCAGCAGCGTGGCCGTCGTCCTGTCCGGCTCGAATATCGACACACCCACGCTCCGCCGGGTTCTCAGCGGGGAGCTGTAGGGCACCGGGAAGGCGTCAAATCCTTGGCGTGTGTCGAGGCCCTTGCGATACATCGCAGCAATCCTATATTGCTCCCAGAGAAGTTGGTGTGCCGTGGCGGGCCCAGTGAAGGGCCGGAGGCTCGAGTCGGGATGACCAAGAAGACGAGTCAAGCGAAGAGGCGCGACGGCGCGCCCGGCACGCACCAGGGGAGCGCCGCGCCGGGCGCGGGACAGGACGGTCACCGCGGGCGTGTGGCGGAAATGCAGTCCGGCACGGCCCAGACAGACATCGGATTCCAGTCCGTCGGCGCCGCTTTTCTGGTGGTCGACAGATCCGGCTGGGTGCTGCGTTCCAACGGCTGGGAGGATGTCCTGAAGTCGCCCACGCCGGCCCGCATCCCGGCCGCCGAGGAGGAGCCGAGCGCCCTCATCGAGGGGGTGACCGCCGCCATCGACGACGCGCGCCGACTGGCCGCGCCGACGCGGCGCATCGTGACGCTGGAGCTCGACCGGCAGCGTTTCTACACCGTTTCGGCGGGGCCGATCGGAGGCCGGGGAGAGGGCGCGACGGCCGCCCTGATCCTGGAGATCACCGAGCTGTTCTCGCTCGGCCCGCGCGAGGGGGACGCCATCCGCCAGCTGGCGCACGACCTGCGCACGCCGCTCACTTCGATGAGCGGCGCGGTCGAGCTTCTGGAATCGGGGCGGCTGGGGCAGCTCACGCCCGAGCAGGTCCGTCTGCTCGAGATGCTCGGCAAGGGGATGCAGATGATGCTGTCGCTCCTCGACGACGCCTCGGCCCGCGCCAAGACCGCGCAGGAGGCCGACGCGCGGGGTCGCGCGACGGCGTGATGCGGAGACCCGACCATGCCCGGTAAGATCCTGGTCGCCGATGATTCCCCGAACATCCGCGAGATCCTCAAGCTGAGCCTCGAGACGGACGGTTACACCGTCGTGCTGGCGGAGGACGGGGACCAGGCGCTCGTCATGGTGGAGCGGGAGAAGCCGGACCTGGTGATCATGGACATCATGATGCCCAGGGTGAACGGCTTCCAGGTGTGCCGCCGGCTGAAGGGCGACCGCGCCACGCATGACGTCCCGGTGATCATGCTCACCGCCAAGAGCGGCGATCAGGACGTCTTCTGGGGCAAGGACTGCGGGGCGGACGAGTACATGACCAAGCCGTTCAGCACGCGCGAGCTGGGCAAGACGATCGACCGGCTGCTGGCCCTGAGCCAGGGACGCGCGACCGGCGCGGCGGGCGGCGTCCTGGAGGAGTACCGCGGCAGGCAGGCGCGCGGCGAGGAGAGCCAGATCGTGAATTTCGACTGGGACCCGCGCGCCATGGACGTCTTCCGCAAGAAATACGGCGAGTTCAAGCTCGGCGAAGCCCACAAGAAGTTCCGTGCCGCCGTGGAACAGTTCCTGGGGGAGAACAAGGACCCGGGACCGGTCGAGCTGCACGAGGTGAGCGGCGTCGCCGTCGTCCTGCGCGGCTCCGCCTCCCAGGCGAAAGAGCTCGCGAAAAAGCTGGCGCGGCGCCTCAATGAGGTGGCCGGGGCCCTGTACGCCCCCGAGGACCGCGATCGCGGCTACATCCCGTTCCGCAACCCCCGCACCTCGCAGGAAGAGAAGCTGCCTCTCCTGTCGTTCAGTCCCCGCATCGCCCCCGACAAGGCCGCCTGACCGCCCCACGCCGCGAGGAATCGGCCCGCTGAAGCGCCGCGCCCCGCGGTCGCCGGGCCGTGTGAGACCGAGCGACCGGGGCCCCGCCACGCGCGGTCCCGCGTGGCGGGCGGGAGCGAGGCGAACCGAGGGGAGGACTCGCGCAGCGAGGCCGGACCCGTGCCCGGCGGCCGCAGCCCCGGCGTCTCGCTGCGCAGGATCAATCGAGGCGCCGTCGTGTTGAAAGTGACGCCGCGGTTCTGCTATGGTGCTGCCTCTCGCGCCGCCCTGTCGACGGGCCGCGCGTCGCCACCATGAAAATCATCGCGCTGGGTGACATCCACGGAAACCTTCCCGCCCTGGAGGTGGTTCTCCGGGAGAGCCGCGCCGAGGGTTACGACGTGGTCTGCCACACGGGCGACCTGGTCGGCTTCGCGCCGTTCCCTGAGGAGACTGTGGCGCTGATGCGGGCGGAGGGAATCCAGGGCGTGCGCGGCGACCTCGACGAGAGCGTGTCGGCGCAGGCGGACGACTTCGGGGGAAACGGCGTCGACGGACGCGTCCGCCGCCTGGAGTCGCTGGCTTACGCCTGGACGGTGCAGCGCACGGAGCGGATCACGCGCAGACACCTGGCCGATCTGCCGTTCGACCAGCGGATGGAAGCCGGCGGGCGGCGCACCGTGTTCGTGCACGCCAACCCGATCGATGTGTCCACCTCTCTGTGGGAGGACCGGGACGAGGACTACTTCCGCGACATGGGCGACGCCGCCGAGGCCGACATCATCGTTCTCGGCCACACGCACAAGCCCTACCATCGCATCGTGGACGGCCGCCACTTCATCAACGCCGGCAGCGTCGGCTATCCCGAGGACGGCGATCCGCGCACCGGCTACGCGGTGATCACCGTCAATGGCAACGTCGAGGTGCAGTACCGCCGCTTCCCCTACGATGTCGATCGGCTGCTGCGTGAGGCGCGCGCACGCCGCTTCCCGCAGGAGTCGGCGGCGCTGTTCAAGGCGTGAGCTTCTCGAGCGTGGTCGTCCGGCCGTCCCGCCAGATGGTGAGCGTCTTCACCTCCTTGCCGGCCGCCTCGAGATAGGCCGGCAGACCCGGGATCGGACGCCCGTCGAGCGCCTGCACGATGTCGCCGCGGCGCACGCCGGCCCGCTCGGCCCGCCCGCCCTTCGCGACGCTGGCGACCAGCACCCCCTCCACGTCCGAGGCGCCGAGGGACTCGGCCAGAGCGGAGTCGAGCTCCTGGACGGTGAGACCGAGCCGCGCGTCGGCGTGCAGCGCCGGTTCCCCCGACTCCGGCCCGCCGATCGGCTTGAGCAGCGAGGAGACCGAGTACATCGGCGCGTTGAGGCGCACCGCCAGGGCGATGGCGTCGGACGGACGCGCGTCGATCGGATGCAGCCTGCCGCCCGCCCGCAGGGCGATCTCCGCGAAGTAGACGTCGTCCTTGAGGTCGGTGACGGTGATCTTCTCGATGACCGCGCCGACCACGCCGAGGATCGTCGCGAGCAGATCGTGCGTCAGCGGCCGGGTCGCTTCCGCCTTCATCTTGCCGAGGTAGATGGCGATCCCCTGGTCCCGCCCGACCGCGATCGGCACGGCCCGCCGCTCGCCATCGTCCGCCAGAAGCAGCAGGACCTGATCGGGCCCGGTGGGCCGGATGCCCGCGATGTGCACCGGAACGGCGCCCATCGCAGGGCCGGGTGCGGCGGGCGGGGTCGGGGAGGGCGCGGGGGCCGGCCGGGCGGCCAGCGCGCCCAGGACCGCGATGGCGAGAAGCAGCGCCGCCGCCGCGTCGAGCGATCGATTGCGCCGGGACATGATCGGCACCTCCTGACTGATTCCATCAATATACTTCCAAACAGACGCTTCGACCGCGCAACCTTCGCTTAAGTCATAGGAGCACAAGAAGATAGTGCCAAGGTGGCCGAAAATGGCCCGGTTTGACAGGTCCCGGATGCGACACTAAAATACGCTGCGGTGGCCACTTACGGGAAATCGGGGAGCCTTCCGCGGGCCTACTTGCGGGCCCACTGATCCCCACTCGGGGCGAGCGGTCTATGAATCCTTCCAGGCTGGGCCGCTTCGAAATACTGCGCGAAATCGGCAAGGGCGCGATGGGCCAGGTCTTCCTGGCCAATGATCCGAAGATCGAACGCAAGGTCGCGATCAAGACCATCGTCCTCCCGCCCGGGACTTCCGAGGAGGAGGCCCACGAGACCAGCCGGCGCTTCCTGCGTGAGGCGCAGGCCGCCGGTCGACTCCTGCATCCGAACATCGTCACCATCTTCGACGTCGGCGAGGAGGGGGGCGTCTCGTTCATCGCCATGGAGTTCATCGAGGGGGAGACGCTCGAGAAGTACACCCGGCCCGACAGCGTCCTGCCGCTCAAGCGCGTGCAGGACCTGATCGCGCAGGCCGCCGACGCCCTCGATTACGCGCATCAGAACCATATCGTCCACCGCGACATCAAGCCGGCCAACCTGATGGTCCTGAGAGGCGGCGTCCTGAAGGTCACCGACTTCGGGCTGGCGAAGAGCCCTTCCGCCGACCTGACGCAGGCGGGCGTGCTGCTCGGCACGCCGAGCTACATGTCGCCCGAGCAGATCGAAGGGCGCGAGCTGGACGGCCGCAGCGACCTGTTCTCCCTCGGGGTGGTGCTCTACGAGCTCCTGACCGGGGTGCGCCCGTTCGACGGCGAGTCGATCTCGACGATCATCTACCGCGTCCTCTACGAAGACCCTCGTCCGCCCGCGGCGCACAACGCGGCGCTGCCACCCGAGGTGAACGCCATCCTCGAGAAGGCGCTCGCCAAGGACAAGGAGAAACGCTACGCCACCGGCGGCGAGATGTCCGCCGACCTGGCGCAGGCGTTCGCCGGGCTGCCGCCGGAGACCCTGTCGCGACCGTTTCCCGCCATGGCCCGGCAGGCAGCGACCGCGAGGGCGGCCGGCACGTCGGCTGCGGGCCCGACCCTGAGGGAGCGCCGCGATCGCCGCGGCGGGCGCGTCGCGCGCGGGCAGCCGGCGTCGCCCGGTACGGCGGCGGAGCCCGGCTTCGCGGCGCGTCATTCGTTCAAGATCGCGGCGGTGGTGGTGATCGCCACCGTGGGGCTGGTCGTCTTTCCCCGCCTGGTGAACCGCATGGAGCAGGGGCGCGGTCCGGCGCCGGGGGAGCGCGCGGGCGACGGCCGTCCGGCACCCGGCAGCGCCGGCGGCGCGGGTGGCGTCGCGACCTCCCTCGCGGGGACGGCGGGCGGTCCGGGCGTGGTGTCGGTCGACGTCTCCACGATTCCGCGCGGCGGGAACATCCGCCTCGACTCCACGCCGCTGGCGGAGCCCCGGGTGGTCCTGTCGCTTGCCGATCCGAAGGCGCACGACATCGTGGCCGAGGCCGGCTGCCGGCGCGCGGTGGCGGCGATGACCGCCGCCGACCTCGCCTCATCCAAGGGCAACCTGGTCATGGAGCTGAAACCCCGCCGCGAGGAGGTGATGATTGCCTCGGAGCCGCCCGGGGCACGCATCCGGCTGAACGGCCACGACACCGGCAAGTTGACGCCCGCCGTGCTGGCCCTCGACGGCTGCGAGGAGCGCTCGCTGACTCTGGAGCGCGAGGACTTCCGCCGGTGGTCGGCGTCGTTCAACGCCGACGACGATTTCGACGCCATGGTGGAATCGCTCAAGAAGATCAAGCTCGTGCCGGTGCCCGTCGGCAACGTGGTCGTGAAGAGACCTCAGGAATATGATCTGGACGTATACGAGGGCGACAGACGCATCGGCAGGGCAGGCGAGATGCTGAGTCTGACCGAGGGGAAGCACACGCTCACCTTCAAGAACGACAAGCTGTTCGTCAAGGAGACGGTGCAGGTGGCGGTCGAGGGCGGCCGGTCGACGGCGCCGCTCCTCACCTTCCCGGGCGTCGGCAGCCTCACGGTGCAGGCGCAGCCGAGCAACTGCAAGGTGTTCGTCGACGGCGTCTACGTCGACGTGACCCCGGTCCTCGAGTATCCGATCTCCTCCGGCGGCCACCGCGTCAAGGTGGTGTTCGTGCCGAATGGCGCCGAGCAGGAGGTCGCGGTCGCGGTGACGGGCGGCAAGAACGCCCTCGTGACGGTGAAGTTTTGAGGCCGAGGGCCGCCGCCTGGTCCGCCGTCCTTCTGCTGCTCCTGTCGCCGGCCCCGCCGGCGAGCCCGGCCCCGGCCGAGGGGCAGCCGGCGGCCGTCGAGGAGGATCGGCCGCTCGACGCCCGCACCTACGCCCAGGGTCTCGATCAGCTCCGGCAAGGCAAGCGTGACGAGGCGATCCAGGCCCTGAGGAAGGTGTTCCACGATTTCCCCGACAGCCCGTACGCCCCGCAGGCCCTGCTCAAGACCGCCGACCTGATCTACCCGGCCAGCGCCTGGGACCAGATCGGCTCGGCGTCGCCCGCGGCGATCAAGGACGCCGGCGACATGCTTGCGGCGCTGTCGCAGAAGTACCGGTCCTCGCGCGAGGCGCCGCGCGCCCTGGTCAAGCTCGGCTACCTGTCGCTCGAGCCGGCCAATCCGAAAGCCGACCTGGACGAGGCCTGCGGCCGCTTCGCGACCGCGGCCCAGGTGTACCCCGACAGCGACTGGGCCGACGACGCCTATTTCGGCTCGGGCATGTGCGAGACCCTGCGCGCGCATCCCGCCCTCGCCGCCGACTTCTTCGCCCGCCTGATGGATGAAAGCCCCGCCAGCCCGCTGGCGCCCGAGGCTCTGTACCGCTTCGGCCTGGCGCTGTCGCACCTCGACGACACCGCCGAGGCGATGCTGTCGCTCGAGCGCGTCAGGACGCGCTTCCCCGACTCGCGCTTCGCGCCGCGCGCCCTCGACCGCATCTCGCTCCTGCACCGTCTGCGCCTGCAGCCGGCGCTCCTGCGCTCCGGGGGCGTCGCGAGGTCGGGAGCCGGCGCGCCCGCCCAGCGCGTCGCGTCGGCCCAGGGCGCCTTGTCCCCCGATCCGGACATCTTCCGGCTGGACGACGCCTACGGAACGGCGCCGGCGCCGCGCGGCCAGCCGGCGAAGACGGAGGAGGCGTTCCGCGGCGCCAGCGACATCGCCATCGACTCGCAGGGGCTCGCCGTGATCGCCTCGCCGAAGACCCCCGGTGTGTTCCGCCTCGACCCCAAGGGGCGCGTGCAGGAACGCATCGCCAATCCCACGCCCGAATATGTCGCGGTCGGTGAGGGTCTGGCGGTGTACATCTCGGGCGGCGGCCAGATCGCCCTCAACGCCAAGAACTGGAGCGGGCCCGATCTGAAGGGCTGGGACGGCCGGCCGCCGCGCGAGTTCGGCCCCGTCGCCGCCGACGCCTCGGGCCGGATCTACCTGCTCGACACGCGCGACAACGTCCTGCTGGTGTTCGATCGGGGGCGCCACCTGGCCGGCACCGTGCGCCCGGAGGTGAAGGACGGGCGGTTCGTCGACGTGGCCAGGAGCGACGACGGCGGCGTGTACGTCCTGGAGGGCCGCACCCGCTTCGCCCTCGAGCTGCATCAGGGCAAGACCACCCGCAAGATCAACCTCGCGGGGCTCGGCATGACCGAGCCGATCGCCGTCGCGGCGGACGGCCTGGGCGACCTGTACGTCCTCGACGGGCACTCCGGCTGGGTCTACGTCGCGTCGCCCGCGGGTGAGCGCATCACCATCATCCGCCCCCCGAAGACCGCCGCGGCGCGCCTGGGCGATCCGTCGTCGGTGGCGGTGGACGCCGTCGGCCGGGTCTACCTGTCGGGCCGCAAGAGCGGCGTCGTGCTGAGGTTCAAATGAGCCGCCGCCGCGGCGCGCCCGCGCTCGTATCGTGCGCCGCCGCCCTGGCGCTGGCGCTCGCCGCCGCGCTGACGCCGGCGCCGGCGCAGCAGGAAGAGGACCTGACCGCCGGGCTGAAGGCGATGCGGGCCTCGTTCAACAAGGCGCGCGAGAGGCTCGACAACCTCGACTTCACCGGCGCCATCCGCGAGCTGTCGACGGTCATCGAGCCGCGCAAGAGCGCGCGGGCCTCCGACCTCAGCGCCGAGGAGCTGAAGCTCCTGAGCGCCTCGTACGATCTGCGGGCCCGCGGCCAGTTCAACCTGGGGAACATCAAGGGGGCGGAGGCCGACTTCATCGCGCTCCTGAGGCTCAACCCGGGCTACCCGATCGATCGCCAGACACTGTCGCCCAAGGTCGTCGATCTGTTCGACCGCGTGCGCGCGAAAATCGCCGGCATCCTGGTCCTGCAGGCCGACCCGCCGAAGGCGCGCGTGCTGGTGGACGGCGAGCCCCTGGAGCCGCAGGAGGGCGGCAAGGTGCCGATCCTCTCCGGCAGCCACACCCTGCGCATCGAGGCCGACGGGTACGATCCCTACGAGGAGACCGTGGCGGTCGTCGCCGGCGCGAGCACCACCAAGGCGGTCCGCCTGCGGCCGAACCGGCGCGCCCTGCAGTTCGTCACCGTGCCGGCGGGCGTGGCGATCGCCGTCGACGGCGCGCCGGCCGGGGTCACCGCCGGTCCTCCGACGCCCGAGACGGAGGCGCTGGCGCAGCAGGGCGGCTTCGACCCGAAGAACGCCTCGGCGCCGCTCATCCTGCCGATGGTGGCGGCGGGCGACCACAAGGTCAGCTTCGAGAAGGACTGCTTCCAGAGCCGCACGCTGACCATCAAGGTGACCCTCGATGTCGAGCAGAACGCGCCGCTGAAATTCACGCCGGTCATCCTGCAGGACGCGAAGAACGAGCTGCGCGTCACCTCGACGCCGTCCGGTGCCGACCTGTTCGTGGATGGCGAGAAGAAGGGGACCACGCCGATCACGCTGCCGGGGCAGTGCGGGGGCGAGCGGGACATCTCCGTGGTCAAGCAGGATGTCGGGTCATGGTCCGAGCGGGTGCGCCTCGTCGCCGGCCAGGTCAACACGCTCGACGTGCGCCTGCGCCCGACGCTGGTCTACGTCGGGACGTTCCGTCTGGACGAGTGGGGGCGCGCCGTCTGGAGCGACGAGGACAAGTCGCTCCTGGACGAGCTGGGCAAGGGGCTCAAGACTCTCAACGTCGTCCGCACGCCGGAGATCCTGCAGGATCTGCGCGCCTCGGTGATCAAGTGGATGATCGGCGAGCCGAACGAAGTCAGGAGCGGCACCATCCTGCCGCCCGCCTTCCTGGAGGAGGCCGCGGGCAAGGCGAGGGTCGATCTGGTCCTCGCGGGCCTGACGCAGGGCGGCGACGCGGACAAGAGCTGGACACTGGCGCTCTACTCGGTGCTGCACCCGTCGCCCGACGTCGTCAGGCTGCGCATCGACCAGCCCGAGGCCGTGCGCGACTTCGTGCGCCGTCTCGACAGCGCCCCGCCTTCGACCGGCCCGTGGTGGGGGATGGGCCTCGTCGACACGCTGGTCGACGGGCAGGCCGATCTCGACGGGCCGCTGGTGGTGCGCGTTCTGCCGGGCGGACCGGCCGCCAAGGGGGGGCTGCGCACCGGTGACCGGATTCGCGCCGTCGGCAACCGCAAGACCCCCTCGGTGCGCGACGTCAACCAGGCGATCGCCGCCGAGATGGCGCGCCCGGGCGGGGTGAAGGCGACGCTCGTCCTGGCGGTCGAGGACGCCAGCGGGCCGCGCACCGTGCGGGTCTCCCCCGACGACGGACCCGTGATCATCCCGTTGAGCGATGCGAGCCTGCTTTACGACCGGGCGCTCGCCGAGTTCCGCCTGCGCTCGCGCGCCGCCGCGGACGACGCCGAGCGCGGCGCCGCCCTCCTGAACCTGGGCGTCGCCTTCATGCACTTCCGGGCTTACGACAAAGCCGATGCCGAGGGCTTCGCACGGGCCGCGCTTCCCGCCGTCACCGGTGTGTCGCAGGGAAGCCTTCTGTATTACCGCGGTCTGTGCGCCCTGCGCCGCGGCAACCCGGGGGCCGCCCGCACGGCCTTCGAACAGGCGGCCGGGCAGGCCGGCAGCACCCTCGACACCGGAGACGGCCCCTCGGCCGCGGCGGCCGCCGCCAGGTCCCTCAAGGCGATCGAGTGAGTTGACACCCCCGTGACCGGACACTAGATTTGCCCATTATGAAAAGCGCGGCGCAGCCATCGGGGGCCCACGGCGCGGCGTCGCCCGCGCACCCGGGAGGCGCTCCCGGACCACGGCTGACGCGCGACGGAGACATCCGCTCCACCACCATCCCGAACCTGTTCCACGAGCTGTTCGCGGCGCGCGCCACCGGCCTGCTGCTCGTGATCGACGGCGACAACAGGATATCGATCCAGCTCAAGAACGGCCTGGTTCTGTTCGCCTCCTCCAACCAGCGCGACGACCGACTGAACCAGTACCTGCTGACCTCCGGCATCATCGGGCTGAAGAACCTGATGAAGGCCCTCGAGGTGATGGTCGCCACCAAGGACCGCCTGGGCGAGGTGCTGATCCGCTACAAGCTGATGAACCAGGAGGATGTCGAGAAGTATGTCAGGGCCCAGGTGTGCGAGATCGTCTACTCCACGTTCCAGGTCACCCGGGGACGCTTCACCTTCGACTCGAAGCCGCCGGCGAGCGAGAACATCACGCTCAATCTTTCGGGCGACGCCGTCGTCATCGCCGGGGTCAAGCGCATCAACTCCTGGGCGCGCGTCTACGAAGAAGTCGGCGGTCTGAATTCCGAGTACCGCACCACCCGCGACATGCCCGCCATCGTGAAGGATCTGCCCCTGTCGGCCGAGGAGACGGAGCTCCTCCGCCAGTGCGACGTCCCGACCTCTCTCGAGGAGATGTGCGAGGCCTCCAAGCTGAGCGACATGGACGTCTGCCGCTCGGTCTGGGCGCTTCTCCTCGTCGGAGCGCTGATGCGGGCCTAGGAGCCCGCCGGCGCCCGCCCCGACCTTTTCCAGGATCCGGCCACCCGCAGAACGCCCGCGCCGCAGGCATTGCGCGGTGTACTCCCGCGAACCCCCATGCTTGCTAGGGTATTCCGCCGCATCCGGGCGACGTTCCGCGCGTCACCAGTATCCGTCACACGAGGAGGAGGAGATGGCGACCTGCCGGCTCACGACTGCGCGCCCCTTGCTGGCCGTCGTGGTCATGATCAGCTTCGCTCTCGGTCCCGGTCTTCCCGCACCGCAGGCCGCCCAGTCGGGGCAATCGGAGACCGGGCACGGTTCGATCCGCGGGACTCTCTATGAGACCGACGAGAGCACGCATCTTGTCGGCGCCACGGTCACGGCGATCAATGTCCGGACCGGCAAGCAGTACACCAGCGACCCCACGAAGAACAACGGTGACTTCGCGGTCGAAGGCCTCCCCGCCGGGACCTACGATCTGGTGATCGAGGTGGCCGGCAGCGTGTTCGTCGCCGATCACATCCTCGACCTGGGGCCGGGCGAGAGCCTGTCGAAGTCCTACTCGGTCCAGCCGCAGCGACCCGCCAACCGCGCCATCGCGAAGATGCCCCCGCCGAAGGGGAGCGCGACCGTGGTCGGAGAGTCGGTGGCGCCGACGATGTTCTGGAAGACAACCGGCGGCAAGACTCTCATCGGTATCCTGTCGGCCGGTGCCGCGCTGGCGATCTACGACGCCACCAAGAGCAAGAAGAACGAAGCGAGTCCTTCCACACCCTAGGACATTGACGAGGTGCTTCGCCCGGGACGCTCGGCCAGAAGGCAGACCGCGAAGATGGCGGCGCTGGCTGCGGCCGCGGTCCTGTGCGTGGCCACGCCGGCCCGCGCCCAGACCGCCGCGGCACCGGTCGATGCCGATCTGTCCACCGAGCAGATGGGGCGCGCCGGCCCGTTCCACGTGCGGCCGTTCGCGCTTCTCAAGGACGTCGGTTACGACGACAACATCCGCTTCGACGGCCAGACCCGGCAGGGGGACAGCACGGCGACAGCCGGCGGCGGTCTCGAGGCCCTGCTGCTCGCCGGCGATCGCGGCGGTCTCCGCCTGATGCAGGAGCTCGACTACGTCGCCTTCCAGCGCAACACCGACCTGGATCACTGGAACGGCCACGCCCGGGCGCGCGGCATCCTGCTGCTCCGGCGTTTCCTCGTGTCTCTCGAGGACCAGTTCGATTCGGTGCGCGAGCGGCCCATCGCCGAGATCGACGAGCGTCTGCGGCGCAAGAACGACGCCGTCACCGCCGGTCTGCGCACGCTCGGCCGCGGCCGGCTGGGCCTCGAGACCTACCTGCGCGGCGAGCGGATCGACTACGCGTCCGACAACCCCGTGATCGCCGATTCGGTCCGTCTGCTGAACCGCGACGAGGCGACGCTGTCGGTGCTCGGCCGGGTGCGCGTCCTGCCCAAGACGACCTTCTTCCTGGAGGGCGTCGTGTCGAGCATCACCTTCGAGGACCGCGCCCAGGGCCGCGACACCAGCAAGCGCGCCATCCTGCCGGGCTTCCGGCTCGATCCGTCGGCCTCGATCCAGGGGGATCTCAAGGCCGGCCCCATGGTGTTCGAGGCGCGGGATCGCTCCGGCAGCGATTACCATGGTCTTGTCGGCGAGAGCCATCTCAGCACCCGTCTCGGGCGAGCGGCGCGTCTGAAGGGGACATTCGACAGGGATGTCGCCTTCTCGACGCTGCAGAGCAACCTGTACTTCATCAGCACGTCCTGGTCGGCCGCCTACGAGCAGTATTTCTCCCGGCGCGTGAGCGGCGAGGTCGGCTACGGCCGCACGCTGAACCACTACCCGATCGAGGTGGCTCCCAGCGGGGCGGATCCGTTCCAGGGCATCCGCGACGATCGCCTGACCGACTATCGCGCCACGGTGCGGTACCGCGCGAACACCCAGATGACGATCGAGGCGAGCGCCTACCGTCTGAGCCGGGACTCGACGGACGATTTCTATGACCGCGTGCGCAATTTCTACACGTTCGGAACGACGTACACCTTCTAGGTGGTCCATGACAGCCAATCGAACACTGCTTCTGATCGGACTGATTACGCCGCTGACGCTGGGGCCCGCTCTCGGGGCCGACGACCAGCCCGTCCAGGACGGCCCGGCGCCCCAGGAGACGCCCGCGACGCCCGAGATCGAGCACGCCCTGCCGATCGGCCCTGGCGGCCTCCTGCCGGCGGCCGCCGCGGACCATCCCGTCGGCGCCGAGGACCTCCTCGAGATCAGTGTCTTCGAGATCCCCGAGCTGAACCGGACGGTGCGCGTCTCGGAGAGAGGGACGATTTCCCTGCCGCTCCTGGGTGAGATGGAAGTGCGGGGCCTGACCGCCATGCAGGTCGAGGACAAGCTGCGCGACGCCCTGACGCAGAAGTACCTGCAGGACCCGCAGGTCTCCGTGTTCATCCGCGAGTACGGCAGCAAGAAGGTGTCGGTGATCGGCGCCGTCGGCAAGCCGGGCGTGTACGAGATGCTGGGGCCGCGGACCCTGTTGCAGGTCCTGTCCGAGGCCGGCGGCCTGGAGAAGGAAGCGGGCTCGCACCTGTACGTCATCCGCGCCGCGGCCGACGGGACCGCGCAGACCATCCCGGTGCGGGTCGGCGACCTGCTGATGAATCGCAATCCCGAGCTCAACCTGGCCGTGCAGCCGGGCGACGTGGTCAGCGTGCCGATCGACCGTCCCATCTACATCTACGTCGACGGCGCGGTGAAGACGCCGGGCCGTCTGGAGGAGCTGGCGAGCCGGCCGATCACCCTGCTGCAGGCGATCGCCAAGGCGGGCGGCACCACCGAGCGCGCCAGCCTCAAGGGGATCAAGATCCTCCGGCGCGGCGCCGACGGCACGCAGACCGACATCCCGGTCAACCTGAAACGGATCCGCCAGGGCCGCCAGCCCGACCCGCTGCTCGAAGAGGGCGACGTCGTGGTGGTGCCGGAGACGTTTTTCTGAGGAGAGACCGCCTTGCTCGCTGACAAGCAGGAGAAAGAGATCCACCTGCTCGACTACTGGCACGTCATCCTGAAGCGGCGGTGGGTGGTCTACACCTCGCTGGCGGTCGTGGTGTCGGTCACCACGCTCGGCTCGTTCCTGCAGCGTCCGGTCTACACCGCGACGACCCGTCTGCAGATCGAGCAGAACACCCCGAAGATCCTGCCGTTCCAGGACGTGATGTCGAGCGTCCCGGATTTCCGCAACGACTTCTACCAGACGCAGTACGGGCTGATCCAGAGCCGGCGGGTGGCCCGCGAGGCGATCGACTCGCTGCATCTGTCCGACCTCGAGGAGTTCCGGGTCAGCCTGCCGCGCCGCGTCGCGGCCGGGCCGGCGCCGGAGGAGCAGGCCGAGGCGAAGCGCATCGACAGGTTCCTCAAGAAGCTGACGGTCACGCCGGTGCGCAACAGCCGGCTGGTCGACATCGCCTTCTCGTCGTACGACCGGGTGCTGGCGGCGCAGGTGGCGAACCGCGTGGCCGACACCTACATCGCCTTCAACTCGGCGTCGCAGTACAACACGACCGAGCGCGCCACGACCTCCCTGACGCACCAGATCGCCAACCTGCAGGACGAGATCGACGTCAAGGAGAAGAAGCTGCAGGCCTACGCGCGCGACAACCAGATCATCGCCCTCAGCGACAAGCAGAACATCG
>QHXY01000146.1 GCA_003223145.1 Acidobacteriota bacterium | reverse complement strand
CAGGTCGTAATGACGTCGCGCCGCCTCCTGCGCCAGCGCGCGCGGCGGCGGGTCGGGCGTCGCGAGCGCTTCGACGGCGGCGAGGCCGCCGGCGATCGACTCGCGGGCTCGCTGCAGCTCCTCCTCGCTGCGGGCGCCGTTCGCGGCGTGGCCGACCAGCGTCACCCGCGCGTGCGCCAGGCGGGCCAGCTGCGCCCCCAGCTCGAGCGCCGGCCGCGACTCCGCCGAGCCGTCGGTCACCAGCAGGAAGCTGAGACCGGGGTGGGTGAGCGCGTGCACGCGGCGCACCCCGACCCAGGCGGCGTCGCCCGGGCGCAGGGGGAAGCGGCGGGCCTGGTGCTGCGAACGCCACGCCTCCACCAGGACGAAGTCGCCGCCGAACGGCGCGGGCGGGGCGATCGGACGGACGCCGCTGAGCCTCGGCAGGCGCAGGCGGAGTCGCTCGAACGAGCCGTTGAAGCCGCAGTCCTCCACGACCGCCTCGCCCAAAAGAGGCCAGCCGAGCGCCTCGGAGGAAGTCTTCACCGCCACGTCCTCCGGCCGGAACAGCACCTGCACGCGGCGCGTGCCGGCCAGGGCCGCCGGCCGGGTGCTGAGCGGAAAGTGCACGGGGCCCAGGCGCACGCCGTCCGCGGCCACCTCGCCGACCATCAGGTTGGCCGTGCCGAGGAAGGTCGCGACGAACTCGGTCTGCGGGTGCAGGTACAGCTCGTGCGGCGGGCCGACCTCCAGGAGCCTGCCAAAGTTCATGATGCCGACGCGGTCGGCGAGATCGAACGCCTCCTCCTGGTCGTGGGTCACGAAGATGGTGGTGATACGGAGGGCGCGCTGGATGGAGCGCACCGTGCGCCGCAGATCGACGCGGATGCGGGCGTCCAGCGCGCCGAACGGCTCGTCCAGCAGCAGGACCTCGGGCCGGTGCGCCAGGGCGCGCGCCAGGGCGACGCGCTGCTGCTGGCCGCCCGAGAGCTCCAGCGGGAAGCGCCCGCCCAGCCCGGCCAGACCCACCATCTCGAGGAGCTCGTCGCGCCGGCGCCGCCGCGCGCCCCGCGCCACCCTGCGGATCTTCAGCGGGAACTCGATGTTCTCCGCGACCGACATGTGGCGGAACAACGCGTAGTTCTGGAACACCACGCCGATGCCCCGCGCCTGCGGCGGCTGCTGGGTCACATCGCTCCCGTGAAGCAGGACGCGCCCGCTTTCGACGTCGGCGAGCCCCGCGATCAGGCGCAGCAGAGTGCTCTTGCCGCTGCCGCTGGGGCCGAGCAGGACGAAGAACTCCCCGTCCGCCACCTCGAGGGACACGTTGTTCACCACGGGGTGTCCCTCGTAGCGCTTCACCAGCTGTTCCAGGACGATCGACATGGCCTCGCGACTCCCCGGTGACAGAGCGGTGACAAAACGCGCGCCGCGGCGCCTCCATCCTTCCCGACCGGCACGGCGGCGCGTCATTCCCGGGGGCGGGCCGTCCCAGCGGCCGGCCCGCCGCCCGCGCCGACGGCCCGCGGTCGCTGTCACCGGCGCCGATCGGAGCGAGGGCGCGGATGCACGGGTCGGTCTGCGCGCAGGCCCCGAAGGTACGCTCCGGGGGTCACAAAGTCAGTCGCGACGAGGTAACAGCCGATCGCTGGTAGGATACCGGGCCATGCGGGCCGCCCCGATCCCTATCCTTTATAGTGAGTGCCGTTCGACCTCCCCGGGGCTCTCCTGGACACCAGCGCCGGACACGGCGGTGCTTCTCGTGGATTCCATCAAGGCGATGCTGTGAGGCGAGGTGAGGCGGAGAGGCCGGCGGCGCCGGCGGCGCCGGCCTCTCCGCGGTCGAACGATCGGGAGCTCTAGCAGGTGCTCACGGCGCAGTCCTGGCCGCCGTGGACTGTCTTGCAGTTGGTGCCAGGGGACGCGACGCAGGTGAACTTCAGACCGTGCGACGCCTGCGTGCAGGCCTTGTTGTTGCAGGTGCTCGCCGCCAGCGCGGAGGCGGCGCCCAGATGCGACAGGGCCGAGCGGTACGGCCCGCTCGCGGGCGCGGGCGGGGAAACGAGCGCCGGCACGAGCGGGAAGACGGCGATGAGCGCGACACAGCGAAGAGCGACGCGGACCTTGCGTGACATGCGGGCGTTCTCCTCCTCCGGCACTGGCCAGGGCGCCGCGCGCCCGGGCCGAAGCGGCAACGCGCGGCGGGGGAACCTCCCTGTATCTACCACCAGCCGCGACGGCGCGCAATGGCGAATGACGGCGGCGGCGTGAATGATGGCGCCATGACTGACCGCGACACGCGCTCCTCGACGATCACGACGCCGCAGAGGCCGGCCGGCGCCGCCTCGTCCGCCTGGGCGCCGCTGGCCGAGCCGCTGTATGCAGGACGTCGCCGGGACATGGCTGATGACCTCGCTCACCAGCTCGCCGATTCTGATCGCCCTGGTGCAGGCCGCGACCACCCTGCCGGTCTTTCTTCTGGCGCTGGTCGCGGGGGCGCTCGCCGACGTGGTCGACAGGCGGCGGCTCTTGATCGTGACGCAGAGCTGGATGCTGCTCGCGAGCGCCGCGCTGGGCGGCATGACGCTGGCGGGCGCGACCAATGTCTGGATCCTCCTGCTGTTCACCTTCCTCGTCGGGATGGGCAACGCGCTCAACGCTCCGGCCTGGCAGGCGATCATCCCGGAGCTGGTGGGCCGCCGCGATCTTCCCGCGGCGCTGGCGCTCAACGGCATCGCCGTCAACCTGGCGCGCGCCGTCGGCCCCGCCCTGGGGGGATTCATCGTCGCCGCCGCCGGGCCCGGAGCGGCGTTTCTCCTGAATGCGGTGTCGTTCCTGGGCGTGGTGCTGGTCCTGTTCCGCTGGCGGCGGGCGCCGCGCCAGAGCCTGCTGCCGGTCGAGACCCTGCTCGGCGCCCTCCTCGCTGGTCTGCGCTACGCGCGGCACGCGCCCGATCTGCACGCCGTCCTGGTGCGTTCCAGCGCGTTCATCGTGTGCGGCATCGCCCTGTTCGCCCTCCTGCCGGTTCTGGTGCGCTTCGAACTGGGCTGCGGCCCGACCGAGTACGGACTGGTGCTGGGCTGCTTCGGGGCCGGCGCGGTCGCGGGAGCGCTGCTGCTGCCACGGCTGCGGCGCGCCCTGACGTTTGACGGGCTGGTGCGCGCCGCGAGCCTGGTCTTCGGCTGTCTTCTCCTGGCGCTGGCGGCCGCCGGCAGCTTCGTGCCTGTCTGCCTGCTGATGGCGCTGGGCGGCGGCGCCTGGATCGCGCTTCTCACCAGCTTCCACACGAGCGCCCAGGCGTCGCTCGCGCCCTGGGTGCGCGGGCGCGGCCTGGCGTTGTATCTTCTGGTGTTCTTCGGCGGCATGGCGGGAGGGAGCGCTGTGTGGGGCGCGGTCGCCACGCACGCCGGGCTGCGTGCCGCCCTGGTTCTGGCCGGCTCGGGGACGCTTCTCGGAATCCCCGCGACCGCCCGCTTCCGTCTGCCGCGCGGCGAGACGCCGAACCTGGCGCCGTCGCGGCACTGGCCGGCGCCGGTGGTGGCCGCTGAGCCCGAGGGCGATCGCGGCCCGGTCCTGATCACCGTCGAGTACCGCATCGATCCGGCGCGCGCCGAGGACTTCGCGCGGGCCATGCGTGACGTGCGGCGCATCCGGTTGCGTGACGGCGCCTTCCGATGGGATCTGCTGAGCGACCCCGGTGACCCGGGCCGCTACGTCGAGTCGTTCCTGGTAGAGTCCTGGATCGAGCACATGAGGCAGCACGAGCGCATTACCGTGGCCGACCGCGAAGTGGAAGAGCGCGCCCGCCGCTACCACCTCGGACCGGCGCCGCCGGCGGTCTCCCACTTCATCGCCCGGGAGCTGCCGCGATGAGCGGGCCGGCGTCCGACCTGGTCGCCTCCTTGCGCGAGCGTCTGTCGCGACGTGCGCGCCGGCGCCTCGAGCGCCCGCAGCGGGCCGCGGTCCTGGTGCCGATCGTCGACGACGGCGGGCCGCTGCGTCTGATCCTGACGCGCCGCACCGAGGACCTGCCGACACACGCCGGCCAGGTCGCGTTCCCCGGCGGCCTGGTCGAGGCGGGCGAGGACGATCCCGTGCGGACCGCCCTGCGGGAGGCGCAGGAGGAGATCGGCTTGGCTCCCGCGGCGGTCGAGGTCCTCGGCCTCCTCGACGACTTCCCCACGCGCACGGACACGGTCGTCGTGACGCCGGTCGCGGGTGTCCTGCGCAGCCTTCCGGCTCTGCGCCCGCGCGCCGCCGAGGTGGCGCGCATCTTCGACATCCCGGTCGCCGAGCTGATGCAGGAGGATCGCTGGACTTCCCGCGAAGAGAATCGCGCCGGCCGGCGCCTGTGGGTTTATTATTTCCTGCACGAGGGCGAGACGCTATGGGGCCTGTCGGCGCGCGTCGTCCTGCACCTGCTGGAGGTGAGCGCCCTCGGGTCGCCGGTGCCGCTGCGATCGCCGGAGTACCGATGAACGAGCTGTATCAGGAAGGCCGACGCATTCGCCCGCCCGCCTGGGCACTGGCCGCCATGCTGCTGTGCGCCTGCGCGCCGTCCTCGCAGGACGCCGGGCCCGGCGCCCCGCCGAGCCGGGGAGCCGGCGCGACGGATCTCGCGGCGATCGCAAGGCTCCACGACGAGTACGTCGCGGCGCACAACGCCGCCGACGTCGACAGGATGGTGGCGCTGTTCGCCGACGACGCGGTGCTGATGCCGGCCGACGAGCCGACCCTCACCGGCAAGAAAGCCATCGCCGCGCACTACCAGCAGTTTTTCGACCAGACGGCGTCGGAGATCAGCCTGGAGCCCGTCGAGACCCGGGTCGCCGGTGACTGGGCGTTCGAGCGGGTCGAGCTGGCCGTGACGGTCCCGGGCGCCAAGGGGAAGGTCATGCTGGCGAAGGCGAAGTATCTCTGGATCCTGCAGAGGCAGCCGGACGGCTCGTGGAAGATCGCGCGGGCGATCTACAACCTGGACGAGGACTTCGCCGAATCCACAGGACCGGGCGCCTGAGAGGCTCCTAGCCGAACAGGCCGCCGGTCACGCCCGTCTCCCACAGGATCGTCAGTCCGATGCCGAGACTGCCGAGGCCGGCGGCGGCGCGCAGTCCGCGGGCCAGCCAGAGCGCCCGGCGCTGCGCGATGACCAGCGGGGCTCCCAGGACGAGGCTCATCAGCGTCATGCCCGCGGTCGAGCCCGCCCCGAAGACCAGCAGGTAGAGACAGCCGGCGAGGACGGTGGGCACCTCGGTCAGAACCAGCAGCGCCAGGGCGGCGCTGCCCGCCAGGCCGTGCGCGCCACCGACCAGAAACGGCCGCAGCGCAAAGCGCACCGTGTGCGGGTGGCGGTGGGGCGCCGGCTCCCCGGCCCGGTGACGCGCGGCGTGGAAGTGCAGGTGGGCGTGCGACACATCGTCGTGCCGGTGCGCGTGCACGTGCAGCCGATCGTGCAGGCTCCCCCGGAGCGCCGCGGACCCCAGGAGGATCAGCATCAGCCCCACTCCGAACTCGAACAGGAGCGCCAGGCGATCCGGGATCGCGGAGCGCAGGGCGAGGGCCAGGCCGCCTGCCGCGCCCAGCATGAGGGCATGACCGACACCCCAGGAGAAGCCGTTGACCAGCGCCCGTCTGAGGCCTTCCCGTGATTCGTTGAGGGCCGCGACGGCGGCGACGTGGTCGGCGTCGAGGGCGTGACGCAGCCCCAGGACGAAGCCGAGACCCAGGGTCGTCGCGATCGGGACGCTCACGTCCGCTCCTCCGCGGTCTGCGCCGCCACCGGGAATCTAGCACCACCGCGGGGCGAATGCACGCTCCGGAGGCGACCCGCACCGAGAGGCGCGCCGCGCTGCGGCCTGCGTCGCGGGGGTGCCGATGCCGCGCGGTGGCGCGTCGCGTTGACAGTCCAGGACAGATGCAATAGCATCGGGCGGTTCGGCCACGAGTTGCCGCCGCGGAGTGGCGCGGCGGGCCGGCGCGACGGCCGGTTCGAGCCCCGCGCGATGCGAACCGCCAAACCCGGTCAGGCCCGGAAGGGAGCAGCCGTCAGGAGGATCTCGCAGGCGCCGCGGGTCCACTTGAACCGGCTCTCGGGCCGGCCCCATCAGGATCTCCGGTGAGCTACCAGGTCCTCGCACGCAAGTACCGCCCGCAGACGTTCGAGGACGTGGTCGGCCAGAAGCCGATCGTCACGACCCTCCGGAACGCCGTCGCCGGCCAACGCATCCACCACGCCTACCTGTTCTCGGGTCTGCGCGGGGTCGGCAAGACGACCGTCGCGCGGCTCATGGCCAAGGCGCTGAACTGCGTCAACGGGCCGACTCCCACGCCGTGTAACGCCTGCTCCTCCTGCCTGGAGATCGCCGAGTGCCGGTCGATCGACGTGCTGGAGATCGACGGCGCCAGCAACCGCGGCATCGACGCCGTGCGCGAGCTGCGCGAGACGGTGCGCTACGCCCCCGCGCGCGACCACAACAAGGTCTACATCATCGACGAAGTCCACATGCTGACGACGGAAGCCTGGAACGCCCTCCTCAAGACTCTGGAGGAGCCGCCGGCGCACGTCGTGTTCATCTTCGCGACCACCGACTACCGCAAGCTGCCGCTCACCATTCTGTCGCGCTGCCAGCATTTCGAGTTCAAGAAGATCGCGCACGCCGAGATCACGGCGCACCTCCTGCGCATCGCCGAGGGGGAGAAGGCCCGCGTGCCGCAGGGCGTCGTCGACCTGATCGCGCGGATGTCGGAGGGATCCCTGCGGGACGCGCAGAGCGCCCTGGACCAGGTGATTGCCTTCTCCGGCGACTCGGTCACCGACGAACAGGC
>QHXY01000145.1 GCA_003223145.1 Acidobacteriota bacterium | reverse complement strand
GGCGGCGCTGCCGATCCTGGAGGCGGCCGGCGTCGACCTGGTGCTCACGGGCCACAGTCATTCGTACGAGCGCTCCTTCCTCCTCGACGGCCACTACGGCTCCTCCTTCACGCTCGCGCCCGCGATGAAGAAGGATTCCGGCGACGGCCGCGCCGACGGATCGGGCGCCTATGCCAAGCCGACGGCCGGCCCTGCGGGTCACGAGGGAGCCGTGTACGTCGTCGCCGGATCCTCGGGCCAGACGAGCGGCGGACCCCTCAACCATCCGGCGATGTACCTGTCGCTCAACGAGCTCGGGTCACTGGTGCTCGACGTGAACGGCCTGCGGCTGGATGCCACCTTCCTCGACGCCAGCGGCCTGGCGCGGGACCACTTCACTCTGCTCAAGGGACCGCAGAACCGCCAGCCGGTGGCCGACGCGCGCGTCCCGGCACGGGTCGAGTGCGACTCCCACCAGGGAGGGACGGTCCGCCTGGACGGCTCGCGGTCGAGCGACCCGGACGAAGGCGCGGGCGATCGCATCGTGCTCTACGAATGGTTCGAGGCCTACGGAACGCCGGCCGTCTCCTCGCTCGGGACCGGTCCGCTTCTCGAGGTCACGCTGGCGCCGCGACACGTATGGCGCCTCGGGCACCGACCAGGCGCTGGTGAGCGTGGTGGACACGATCCCCCCGGTCCTCGACCTCGCGCTCGATCCGGCGGTGCTGTGGCCCCCCGACCACGGGCTCCATACGGTCCGGATCCGCTACAGCGTCACGGACGCCTGCGATCCCTCGCCAGGCGTGACCCTGGCCCGGGTGACGAGCAGCGAGGCGGACGACGCGGCGGGTGGTGGCGACGGGGCGTCGCTCGGGGACATCCAGGGGGCCGTTCTCGAAAACGGCGGCGGCGAAGTCGAGCTGAGGGCGGAGCGCGCCGCCACCGGTCCCGGCCGGACCTACACGGTGACTTGTTCAGCCACCGACGCGGCGGGACTCACCACCACCGTCTCCGGCACGGTCCTGGTTCCGCTCGACCGCCGTTCAGCCGGGACGCTGACTCCTAGAGCGAGTTGAGGAACGTGATCAGCGCGTCCTTGTCCGCGGCCGCCAGGTTGCGGTAGTTGAAGATGACCGGCCCGGCCTCGCCGGCGTGCCGGAGGATCGCCTCGTTGCGCGTGAGGCTCGTGCCGTCGTGCATCAACCGATCCCGGGTGCGCAGACCCCAGAGCGGCGCCGTCCGGACCTTGTTGCGCGTGGACGGGCCGCCGTTCTGAACGATGCCGTCGCCCGTCCCGATGTTGTGCAGCAGAAAATCGCCGAACGGGTGAATGGTCTTGCCGCCCAAGGCGGCGGGGACGATGAAGGCGCCCTGGTTGATCACGGTACCGGCGGGTGCGGTCGTGATCGTCCTCAGGTGACAGACGTCGCAGCCGATGAGCGTGAACAGCTGATCGCCGCGCTGCGCGCTGGCCGTGGCCGCGAGAGTCTCATCCCGCGGTGGAGCCTTGGTGGCGCGCATGAACCGGGCGAAGGCCTCCACGTCGGCGCCGTCGTTGTCCGGATCGGGAACCTTGTCGAAGGCGGCGACGGAGGTGCCGTTGGAGGTGTTCTCGTTGGGTTGGAGGGGGCTGGTGATCCCCATCTCATTGAGATACGCGTCGGCGGCGAAGGACAGCAGGCTGGCGTGCTGATTCTTCCAGCCGAAGCGTCCTCCGCGGATCTGGTTGTTCGCCTCGACGACCGGGACCTGGATGAACTGGCCGCGCATCCCCGCCGGCTGGCGGTTGGAGATGGCGACGAGCGTGTTGCTGTCGATGCACTCGACGAATCCGTCCCCCAGCACGTTCAGCGAGGTCCGGAACGTCCGGACCTCGTTGCCACCGAGCACCCGCTCCTGGATCGAAGGGTCGATCGCCCGATCGTTGATGAGCGATCCGCCCGGGTGGTTGACGAACAGGAGCCCGTCGAAATGTCCGGCGCGCAGCTCCGTGACCTGGCTGATGCCACCGGTCACGGGGTTCTGGTGGCACTCGGCGCAGGCCTGCGCGTTGTAGACCGGGCCCAGACCGTCGTCGATCGTTTCGCGTTCCTCGAAGATCGTACGATCTGAATCGAACTGCGTCTGGTTGACGAACCCGTTGGTCTGATCGTCGAAGCCGGCCGGTGCCTCGGCCGGTCCGGACTGCGTGAAGGCGATGGTCACCGCCAGAGTCGTCGCGATGACCGACAGCGGTTCACGGTACCTCATGGTGGTCCCTCCTCCCTGCGCCCCGGCCGGCCGCCGGACGGGCGGTTCGCCACGAAGTGAAGCGTCTTGCGCGTGCGATGCCGGGGTGTACCGGAGAGTATTTGGTCCGAGAGGAGAGGTTGCAAGCGAATGGGGCGCGTGTGACGAATTTGATCGCGGACGGAGCGTCGCCGAGCTCGACGCGTCGCGGGAATGCCGCGGCGTGCGGCGGGCGCGTCGGAGAACTGCGCAATGCCGCCCGCTCGTTGTCTCTATAGCCGAGCGGCCCGGCGACCCATATGGATTTGAGTCGAAATCGCCTCAGTGCATGCCGCCGCCCGACAGCTGCTTGACCAGCTCGCCGACCACGGCCTTGGCGTCGCCGAACAGCATCCAGGTCTTGTCGGCGTAATACAGCTCGTTGTCGATGCCGGCGAAGCCGGGGTTCTTGCTGCGCTTGACGGCGATGACGGTGCGGGCCTTGTCGGCGTCGATGATCGGCATGCCGTAGATGGGGCTGCTCTTGTCGTAGCGCGCCGCGGGGTTGACGACGTCATTGGCGCCCAGCACGAGGGCCACGTCGCACTGCGGCATGTCGGGGTTGATCTCGTCCATCTCGACCAGGTCGGTGTAGGGGATGTCGGCCTCGGCGAGCAGGACGTTCATGTGGCCGGGCATGCGGCCCGCCACCGGGTGGATGGCGAACTTCACGGTGATGCCACGCTTCTTGAGCTGGTCGTAGAGCTCGCGGACCTTGTGCTGGGCCTGCGCGACCGCCATGCCGTAGCCGGGGATGATCACCACGAGGCTGGCCTGCTCCAGGAGCTGCGCCACTCCCTCGACGGTCTCGGTCTTGTAGACCCTCGGTCCGGTCCCGGCCTCGGCCGCCACCACCTTGCCGAAGGCGCCGAACAGCACGTTGGTGAACGAGCGGTTCATCGCCTTGCACATGATGACCGACAGGATCAGTCCGCTCGAGCCGTCCAGGGCGCCGGCGGTGATCAGCAGCTTGTTGTCGAGCACGAAGCCCATCGCCACGGCGGACAGACCGGCGTAGGAGTTCAGGATCGAGATGACCGTCGGCATGTCGGCGCCGCCGATCGGAATGATCAGCATCACGCCGAATATCAACGCCAGGCCGATGATGGTCAGGAAGACCGTGGCGGACCAGGACGCCACCGGATTGAGGACCAGGGCGGCGCCGAGGGTCACCGCCAGGAGGAGCAGTCCGATGTTGACGGCGTTCTGCAGCGGGAAGGTCACCGGACGCTGCGGGATCCACTTGATCTCCTGCAGCTTGCCGGCGGCCATCAGGCTGCCGGTGAAGGTGAGAAAGCCGAGGATGATCTCGGCGACGATGGCGGTCATCCGGAACGGCGTGAGATTGGCCTGCGCCTCGCCCAGCCAGAGGAAATACTCGGCCGTGCCGACCAGGCCCGCGGCGAGACCGCCGAAGGAATGGGACAGGGCCGTCCGCTGCGGCACCGCCGTCAGGGGGACCCGCGACAGCGGCCAGCCCACCAGGAAGCCGGCGGCGATCGCCAGGGCGATCCAGACGTGATGCACGATCACCTGGGGCTGCGCCCAGGTGGCGAGCACGGCGATCAGCATGGCGGCCATGCCGCCGTAGACGCCGTGGCGGGCGGTCTTCGGGTCGTTCATCCAGTGCAGGGCGAGGATGAACAGCGCGGTCGCCACGACGTAGGAGAGCTGGGTGAGGGCGTCGATCATCGCCGTCCCCCGTCACCCCCCTTGAACATCTTGAGCATGCGGTCGGTGATCAGGAACCCGCTCACGATGTTGGTCATGGAGGCGAACAGGGCGATGGCTCCGAGGATGCGGATGGGCAGAGGGTGCTCGGACCCGGTGACGATGATCGAGCCGACCACCGCGATGGCCGAGATGGCGTTGGTCAGGGACATGAGCGGCGTGTGCAGCAGGCGCGACACGCGTCGAATGACGCCGATGCCGATGAAGGTCGACAGCATGAACACGTACAGCATGGACCAGTAGTCCAGCGTTGCGGTGCCCCCGGGCTCAGTCGCCGGCGCGGCGAGGGCCGGGGCGGCGGCGAGGAGCGACATCGTCAGCGTTGCGATCGGTCGTCGGGACATGCGTGCTCGTCTCCTTCTGAGATCGGTCGGGTGAGGGCGGTCGGCAAGCCAGCAGCTAGCTCCGGGCAACGCTCTCGCCGGCCCCCTGCAGGGCCTCTCTCGTCTTCGCGTGCAGGATCTCGCCCCCGTGGGTGATGATCGATGCCCTCTGGATGTCGTCGGCAAGATCCAGCTTGAACGTCTTGTCCTTGGTGAAGGCCTGGATGAAGGCGGCCAGATTGCGCGAAAAGAGCAGGCTGGCGTGCGTCGGCATCGCGGCGGGGAGGTTCAAGGGAGCGATGATGCGCACGCCGTTCTCGACGACACTGTCGCCGAGCCGGGACAGCTCGCAGTTGCCCCCTCCGTCCGCGCCCAGATCCACGATGATCGAGCCGGGCCGCATCCGCCGGACCATGGCGGGGGTGATCAGCTTCGGCGCGAACACGCCGCCGATCAGCGCCGTGGTGACGACCACGTCGGCGGTGGCGCATTGCTCGGCGAGCATCTCCCGCTGCCGGGCTTTGTCCTCCTCGGAAAGCTCCCGGGCGTAGCCCCCGCCGGCCGAGGCGTTCTCCTTCAGCTCCACGCCCACGTATTTCGCGCCCAGACTCTCGATCTGCTCCTTGACCTCGGGCCGGACGTCGGTGGCGAACACGTTCGCCCCCAGCCGCCGCGCGGTGGCGATCGCCTGGAGTCCGGCCACGGCTGCCCCGATCACGAACACCCGCGCGGGAAACACCGTCCCGGCGGCGGTCATGAGCATCGGGAAGTACCGGCCCAGCTCGCCCGCCGCCAGCAGCACCCCCTTGTAACCCGTGATGTTGGCCATCGAGGAGAGCGTGTCCATGGGCTGGGCCCGGGTGGTCCGCGGGATGGCGTCGGTGGAGAAGGCGCTGATGCGCCGCTGCGCCAGGGCCCGGACGGCCTCCAGGTTCCGCAGTGGCATGAGGGATCCGACAAGAAACGTCCCCGGTCGCATCCACTGGATCTCGTCCCGTCCCGCCGCGCCGACGGCGGGCGCGTTCACCTTGAGCACGATGTCGGCGGAGCCGAGCATCGCCGCCGGGTCGGGCTCCACCGTGGCGCCGGCCTCGCGGTAGGCCTCATCCGCGTAGAAGGCGGTTTCGCCGGCACCGCGTTCGATGGAGACCGCATAGCCTGTCTGGATCAGCTTCGTGCAGGTATCCGGCGCCAGCGCCACCCGGTGCTCGCCCGATCTCGACTCCTTGGATGCAGCGATTCTCATGGTGAGTCATCGCGGAGGAGCGGCAACGACGCGGACGGCCCCGCGCCGCCACGAACCCCCTGGGCACATGGGGATTGCGGCCCCATGCTTCGTTGCTCGTCGTCAACGATGCGACCAACATCGTTTCCTCCTCGCGCCTCGCCTGGGACTCGCAAGCCCCATGTGCGCGGCCCATGCGATTACTCGGACACGCCCCTGGCTTAGAGACCCATCGCCCTGGCCGCTCTCTCGAAATCATCGGGCCGCACGTACAGGACGTAGCCGAATGCGCCCCGGCCGTCGGCCACGCCGGTCGAAGCATAGACGTTCACTCTGGCGTCGTAGAGCTTGTCATGGATCCGGGCCAGGGCGCCCAGCTCATCGTCGCCCTGGACCAGCAACGCGGCGTGCGGTCCGTCGAGCGACCATCCCGCCTTCCCCGCGGCATCCCTCATCCTCGATGCGTCCTCGGGGAACAGAGTCAGCTGGGTGCGCATCGGTCCCACCGGCATGCCGGTGAAGGCCAGCAGATTGACACCCTGTCCCGCCAGTTGGGACAACACCCGATAGGCTTCCCCGGGCTCGTCCTCGATGGTCGAGTAATAATAGTCGGCGCGTCTGATTGTGAAGGCCATGGGCCCTCCTTCCTCGTGCAACGACTCTTCCCTTTGATTCTATACTGTGGCGCTCCCTGACCGACCCGATTCAGGAAGGGGGTCCGTGACTCCGAGCGCGCCGCCGTCTCCCGGCCCTCGCGTCTACACACGCGCCGAGCAGCGGCACGCCCTCGCCGCCAGCTTCCTGGGCTGGACCCTCGACGCCTTCGACTTCTTCATCCTGATCTTCATGATGGACCGCGTGGCCGCGGAGTTCCGCGTCACCAAAGCGGCCATCGTCGCCACGCTCACCGCCACTCTCGCCTTGCGGCCCGTGGGCGCGGTCATCTTCGGAATGCTCGCCGATCGCTACGGCCGTCGCCGGCCTCTGATGGCCAAC
Source organism: Acidobacteriota bacterium (assembly GCA_003223145.1). Lineage (GTDB taxonomy): Bacteria > Acidobacteriota > Polarisedimenticolia > Gp22-AA2 > Gp22-AA2 > Gp22-AA3. The sequence goes on along the minus strand of QHXY01000145.1, from coordinate 7,587 downwards.
GTGATCTATTTCTCCGTCATCGAGTTCGCCTGCGGCTTTGCACCCAGCTACAGGGTCTTCCTGGTGCTGCGATCGCTCTACGGGATCGGCATGGGCGGTGAGTGGGGCGTCGGCGCGTCGCTCGCCATGGAGATCGCCCCGCAGCGCTGGCGCGGCGTGCTGAGCGGTGTCCTGCAGAGTGGCTACTCCATCGGCTACCTGCTCGCCGCGGTCTGCGCCCGCCTGGTGCTGCCCGCCTGGGGCTGGCGGCCGATGTTCTTCCTGGGAGGGATCCCCGCGCTGCTCGCCCTGTACATCCGCATGCGCGTGCCCGAGTCCCAGGCGTGGCAGCAACACCGAGCTCCGACCGTCGGCGCCATCCTGCGCACGGTCGCGGGCCACGGCCGGAGCTTCGTCTACCTGGTCGTGCTCATGACCCTGATGATGTTCCTGTCCCACGGCACCCAGGACCTCTACCCCGATTTCCTGAAGACCACGCACCCCCTCTCCGAGGCCACGATCTCGTACATCGCCATGCTCTACAATGCCGGCGCCGTGCTGGGGGCGATCGTCTTCGGGCACTTCTCCGAGGCCGGCCGCCGGGTCAGTATGATCGCCGCTCTGGCTCTGTCGCTGGCGGTGATACCGCTCTGGGCCTTCGGGAGCAGCATGACGGTGCTGGCGCTTGGAGCGTTCCTGATGCAGGTCGGCGTGCAGGGCGCCTGGGGTGTGATCCCCGCCCACCTGAACGAGCTGGCGCCCGACGCCGCACGCGGGCTGATGCCCGGGCTGGCGTATCAGCTCGGCATCCTGCTCGCCGCCCCCACCAACAGCTTCGAGTACGCCCTGGCCGGCCGGCTGGGATATCCCCGGGCCCTGGCTCTCTTCGAGGTTCTGGTGATCGTGGCGCTGACGGCCGCCCTGCTGCTGGGCTCGGAGAAACGGGGCCGCAGCTTCGTTGGCGCCCCGCCGGCGCGTGTCAATGAAGAACGGGTTTCTTGATCAGCGAAACGCGCGGATGGCCGATAGCGCAGGGGCCGATGGCGACGACGTGACGCCATCCACCGACGGACTGTAAGATTCGTTCACGGCTCTGCAGGCGAAAATCCTGAGAGTGGTCGGCAGCGGCACGGCGGGACCGAGCTTGCGCAGGATGCTCAGGATGTTGCGGCGGATGTCATCGACCCGATCGGTGGCCAGAGCTTCGTGGATAACCTTGCCGACATAGAGATCCTCGCCGATACTGCAGAGTCGCAGGAAGGTCGAATCTTCGCTGGAGACGTACTTCTTATCGGCGCTGCCCAGGGACTCGAGCAGCTGGCGAAGCGCTCTGCCCGCCTTGAATCCGACGAAGATCGGTTCATCGACCAGGAGTTCCAGCAAGTGTCTTCCTCTTGGCCGCCCGAACCGTAGATGCAGCGGCGACTTGGTGCAGGTCGTTCGTTGTGTCGACTGAAAACCTACACACTTACTATAGGTTCCTTGCGTGCAATAAGCAAGCCAATTCGTGGAGTATTCAAGTCACGTATCCGTGCTCCGGCGTGCTAGAGTTGCCGCCGCACGTCGGCGAGAATCGACGCGGTGACGGCATGACGACCGGTCATCAGACGCACGAAGGCGCTCTCTCCAACACCACTTATCCATCCCTGGTCTATTCGATCCTGAGGCGGGCGGACACCGGGGTCCTGAGGGTGCAGGACGGGGTGGAGAAGTCCCTGTACATCCGCGACGGCCGGCCGATCTTCGCAGGGTCGACCGACCCGGAGGACCGGCTCGGGGTGCTCTATCTCAAGAGCGGGAAAATTGCGCTGACGGGGCTGCTCTCGGCGCTCGAGAAATCGACCCTCCAGAAGAAACGGCTGGGGACGGTCCTGGTCGAATTAGCGCTGATCCGGCCGGAGGACCTCGTCGAGGGTGTGCTCGAGCAAGTCAGGCGCATCATTCTGAGTCTGTTCCAGTGGACCCAGGGCCGCTACAAGTACACGCCCGGCCCGCTGCCCACCGAGGAGGTCATCACCCTCAAGCTGAACGCGGACCGGACTCTGCTGGAAGGCGTGCGGGGGATCGAGCGATGGGAACGGGTCTGGGAAGCCGTAGGGCCTCTGGACGCGCGCTACGAGATCATGAAGGATGCGGACGATCGGGTCCGGGCGCTGGGTCTTTCGCCGGAGGACACCGCCGTTCTTTCCAATCTGGATCGATCCAAATCGCTCCAGGAGCTCTGCGGTCTCGGAAAGATGATCGATTTCGATCTGTGCCGGCTCGTCTGGGCCCTGAAGACGCTGGGACTGGTCAAGCGCGTGTAGGGGCGGATCCGGATGATTTCAGCCCGCCGCGGCGCCGCCCCACGAATTGTTCTGTCCCTGCTCCTCTCCTGGCTCGCGGTCCCCTCTCTGGCCGTCGCGTCCGACCCGGCCCTCGACAAGAGGCTCAAGGGCCTCGACGCGTACATGGAGAAACTCGTCAAGGACTGGAACGTCCCCGGCATCGGGGTCGGCGTCGTGGTCAAGGACAGGCTGGTTTTCGCGAAGGGATACGGCTACCGGGACTACGGGCGGAAGCTGCCGTTCACGCCGCAGACGACGGTGCCGATCGCCTCCAACACGAAGTTGTTCACGGCGGTCGCCGCCGGGCTTCTGGTCGAGGAGGGGAGACTCGACTGGGACAGGCCGGTCCGCCAGCTCGTCCCGGGCATCCAGTTCTTCAACGACGAGCTGAACGCCACGGTCACGCTGCGGGACATGCTGTCGCACCGCACCGGGATCACACGACACGACACGATCTGGTACAAGTCGGACTTCACGCGCCAGGAGCTGTTCGAGCGTCTCAAGTACCTGGAGCCGGCGCAACCGCTGCGGCAGACCTTCCTTTACAACAACATGATGTACGCCGGGGCCGGGCGCATCGTCGAGATGCTCTCGGGAAAGACCTGGGAGGACTTCCTGCGCGAGCGTCTTCTGGGGCCGCTCGGGATGACCGCCACGGTGTTCACGATCGATGATCTGCTGCGCCAGGCGGACCACGGCGTCCCCTTCACGGAGCGCCGCGACTCCTCCGAGCTGTACGAGATCCCGTACTACCGCGAGGCCGCCGGAGTGGCGCCCGCGGGCGCCATCGACTCAAACCTCGAGGACATGTCGAGGTGGCTCATCGCCCTAATGAACGACGGCAAGGCCGGCGAACGGCCGGTCATCCCCGCGGGCGTCCTGAAGGCGACCCTGTCCCCGGCCATCGCGCTTCCGAACACTCTTCTGCAGGCGCGAGGATTCGGCGAGCTCCTCAATCCCGTCTACGGCATGGGACGCTTCACGGCGTCGTACCGCGGACACCTGCTGACGTATCACGGCGGCGACATCAACGGCTTCCATTCCCAGGTCTCGAGCATGCCGAACGACGGACTCGGGGTGATCGTGCTGCTGATCGGCGACCACTGCCAGCCGCTCTACAACGTGGTCTCCTTCAACGTGTACGAGCGTCTCCTGGGGATGGACCCGACGCCGTGGAGCGAGCGCGATCTGGCGATCCGCCTGAAAGACAAGGAGGCGGGCAGGCAGGCGCGCTCGCGGGCCGGCGGCGAGCGCGTGGCCGGCACGAAGCCGTCCCACCCGCTGGAGGAGTACGTCGGAGAGTTCGTGAACCCGGCGTATGGCCTCCTGACGATCTCGCGGCAGGACGCGGGACTGCTGTTCGACTTCCACAAGATCCGGCTGCCGCTCAGCCATTTCCACTACGATCGCTTCGACACCCCAGACGACGAGCAGGACGGCAAGTGGTCGGTGAATTTCTCCACCAATCCGCAGGGGGAGGTCGACCGGGCCCTGGTGTCGCTCGACGAGGCCGAGGTCGTCTTCACCCGCCGCGCCCCCGCCGAGCTGTCCGCCCTGACGACGCTGCGACAGTACGCCGGCGCCTACGAGACCCCCACGGGCGCAAAGTTCGAGGTCCTGCTGAAGGAGGACGGCACTCTCGGCATCGTCTTCCCGGGGCAGCCGTTCCAGGCGCTGGTGCCGTGGCGGCCCCGCCGGTTCAAGGTCAGGGAGTTCTCCGACATCCAGTTCGAGTTCGTCCTGACGGACGGGAGGGTCGCCGGGCTCAAGCAGATCGATCCCTCCGGCGAATACATGTTCGTACGGAAATGACGGGCGAGGTCTTGTCGCACGCGGGCTCTTGCATCCGGGCCGGGCGCGGCCCGATATTATTCATTCGAACGAAGTGTGTCGAAGCGTGCGTGGGGTGCCTGCGATGAGCTCCAGCGTCGGGCGGCGTCCGGACGGATCTCGACGGTCTCGTCGTCAGCTGGAACCAGGCGGCCGAGAGGATCTACGGCTACGGCGCGCGCGAGATGATCGGCCGATCGATCTTGATCCTGGAGCCTCCCGGCCGCCCGGACGAGACCACGCTGATCCTGCGGCGGCTCAAGACGGGCGAGCGGATCGGACACTACGAGACCAGGCGCCGGCGCAAGGACGGCGCGTTGATCGACGTCTCGCTCACCATGTCGCCCATCCGGGACCCGGTGGGCCGCATCGTCGGGGCGTGCTCCATCGGTCGGGACATCACCAGGGCCAAGGCGGCGCAGCAGAGAGCCCTACACCTGGCCGCCATCGTCGAATCGTCGGCGGATGCCGTCATCGGCAAGGACCTCGATGGCATCGTCACCAGCTGGAACCAGGGAGCCGAACGGATCTACGGCTACTCCGCCCGCGACATCCTCGGCAGGTCGATCATCCGGCTGGCGATGCCGGATCGCCTGGACGAGATCCCCAAGATGCTGGAGCGTCTCAAGGCGGGCGAGCAAATCCAGTCGTACGAGACCAGGCGGCGGCGCAAGGACGGCGCGATCGTCGACATCTCGCTCAGCGTGTCGCCCATCAAGGACCCGGAGGGTCGCATCGTCGGCACCTCGGCCATCGAGAGGGACATCACCCTGGCCAAGCGGGCGGAGCAGGCGCTGCAGAAGGCCCATGAAGAGCTGCGCGAGCGCACGGAGCAGCTGGCGCGCTCCAATACCGAGCTGGAGCGGTTCGCCTACGTGGCCTCGCACGATCTGCAGGAGCCGGCGCGCACCGTGGCCAGTTTCTGCGAGCTGCTGCAGCGCCGCTGTGGAGAGCTGCTGGACGACAAGGCCCTCGAGTGGATCGGTTTCGCGGTGGACGGGGCCCGGCGCATGCAGCGGCTGATCGCCGATCTGCTCGAGTACTCGCGGGCGCAGACCCGGACCCGGTCATTCGAGCCGACCGACTGCGCGGCCGTCGTCGACGAGGCCCTGGGCAATCTGCGGGCCTCGATCGAGGAAGCGCGGGCGCAGGTGACGCAGGACGCGCTGCCCAGCGTAACGGCCGACGCCGCGCAGCTGGTGCAGGTGTTCCAGAACCTGATCGGCAACGCCATCAAGTTCCACGGCGTGGAGCCTCCGCGCGTGCACGTCTCGGCCGAGCGGAGCGCCGGCGAATGGATCTTCTCGGTGCGCGACAATGGTGTCGGCATCGAGCCGCAGCATCGCGATCAAATCTTCGAGGTGTTCCGACGTTTGCACCCGCAGGGGAAATACCCCGGCACAGGCATCGGGCTGGCGATCTGCAAGCGGGTCGTCGAGCGGCACCGGGGCCACATTTGGGTGGAATCCACGCCCGGGAGGGGCAGCGTGTTCTATTTCTCGATTCCGGTTCAGTCGGAGGTGCAGCCATGAGCGGCGGACCACCGACCGCGAAGCCGGTCAATGTCCTGCTGGTCGAAGACAATCCGGCCGACGTGGAGCTGACCAGGCTGAGCCTGGAAGAAACACGGCTGGCGCACAACCTTCACGTGACGCTGGACGGCGATCAGGCCCTGGCGTTCCTCAACCGACGCGAACCTTATGCGGCCGTCCCGCGCCCCGACCTGACGCTGCTCGACCTCAACCTGCCGCGCCGGGACGGTCGGGCCGTGCTGGCCGAGATCAAGAGCGACGAGAGGCTGAAGAACATTCCGGTGGTCATCCTGACGACCTCGGCGGCCGAGCGGGACATCCTGCACGCCTACAGGCTGCACGCCAACAGTTACATCACCAAGCCGTTGGGGGTGGACGGATGGATCAGGCTGTTCCGCACGCTGCAGGAGTTCTGGTTCGGCGCCGTGACGCTGCCGCCTGGGCCCCATTCGAGTTGACGCGGCCGCCTCCGGGACTAACTTTAGGCTCTCGGAGGTGAATCGATGGAACCGAGCAGCGCAGCGGATCACAAAATTGAACCGGAATTCCTGGGGCCGCTCGGTGATCGGCCCCTGGCGGAGTCGGCCGGCAAGTCCTCGCCCGACGACCTGTTCCCCGGCGCCTCGAAGTTCCTGAGCGGCCGCCACCAGCGCAAGCGCCGCCAGCAGTGGAACGCAGTCCGCCCGATGGTGCGGCGCCTCCTGCAGCCAGGTGAGCACGTCCTGCACGTCGTCTATGCCCAGCAGGTCCCGCCGCTGTTGCACTGCGTCGGCCTCGGCCATTTCGTCTACGCCTATCATCAGGTCCTCCTCGTCGTGACCGACCAGCGGATCATCGAGGCGCTGCTGAACTTCCGCGCCAGCGGTCCCGGGACGAGGCTGCGCTCCTACCCGTATCGCCACCTCAGCGTCCTGAAGCTGTCGTTCGGCAAGCTGACCGCGGTCCCGGCCCAGGGCCGGAAGCAGGGATGGAGGCTGCGGACGGGGGGTGACAAGAAGCTCCTGAATCTTCTCCTGCCCCGCCTGCAGAAGCGGCTTCTCGCCGAGGGTGCCGCTCACGCGGAAGCGCTGCCCCTTTGGCATTGCCCGCGGTGCGGCGCCGGGGTGCCGTCGGCGCCGGAGTCGTGCTCCGCCTGCCGCACGCGGTTCCGATCGACCCGCGTCGCGACCCTCCTGTCCCTCGCCTTTCCGGGGGCGGGCTTGTTCTACCTGGGCTATCCCTTCCTGGCGCTGCACGACTTCCTGGTCGAGTCGATGATTTTCTTCGTGTGGCTGGCCCTGATTTCGGGAGCCTCGGAGACGGACGGGATTGTACCGGCTCTCCTCCTGGGCGGCCTGTTCTTCCTGATCACCAAGGTCGAGAGCATCCACCTGGGTCGCGTGCTCGGGGCGCGCTCGATCCCCGAGCCGGAGGGGCGCCGCGAAACGGCCGGCAAGCTGGCGGTCGCCGGCGGCGTGCTGTCCGCCCTGCTGGTGGTCGGGGCGTTCCCGCTGGCGGCCTCGGTGCGGCCACGGCTGGAGCGCGATCTCGACGTTTCGACCGACGACGGCTCCTGGAGCGGCAGTCGCCGGCCGGCCGACTGGGCGTTCTCCAAGGACGATCCGGCGGGGCGCTCGCAGTGGACCCACGCGCACACCGGCGCGCACATCACCGTCTTTGCGCACCCGCAGAGCCTGCTGCACGATCAGGAGGAGTTCCATCACGACTACTCGGCGGAGATGAAGCAGCAGGTGGTCAGCACGCTCGTCGACGACGGGCAGATCCCCGCGCCATTTCACGGCTTCCGTTACGTCGGCGTGATGAAGACGAAGACGGACCAAGAGGTCGCCGTGGTGCAGTATTTCCTGTACGACCAGGACGGGCACGACATCCACCAGATCTCCCTGGCCGTGCCGCGCGAGGATGCCGACGCGGGGGAA
>QHXY01000144.1:28044-28267 GCA_003223145.1 Acidobacteriota bacterium | reverse complement strand
GTGCGGCCTCCAGGTCCTCGATGGCGGCGAAGGCGATGGCCGCGAGCTCCTTCGGGGGATCGGGTCGCGTGACGACCTCGGTTTCCATGCCCCCGTCCCGCCCCCGGCGAACGATGACGTTCACCTTCTGCCAGTCGTCGCGCTCGCCGGGGTAATCGGCGCGCGTGTGCGCGCCGCGGCTCTCCTGACGCACCAGGGCGGCACGCGTCACGGCCTCGGCGGT
>QHXY01000144.1:0-27791 GCA_003223145.1 Acidobacteriota bacterium | reverse complement strand
CGGTGCCCGCCAGCCGCCCGAACACCAGGAGGTCCGAAAGCGAGTTGCCTCCCAGGCGGTTGGCGCCGTGCATCCCGGCGGCGGCCTCGCCGGCCGCGAACAGGCCCGGCAGCGTCGACATCTGCGTGTCGGAATCGACCCGCACGCCCCCCATGAAATAGTGCAGCGTCGGACCGACCTCCATCGGCTCCCGAGTGATGTCCACCTCGGCCAGTTCCTTGAACTGATGGTACATGGATGGGAGCTTCCTCTTGATCTCACCGGCCGGCACCCGCGACGCGATGTCCAGGAACACGCCGCCGTGGGGCGACCCCCGCCCCTCGTTGACCTCGCGGACGATGGCGCGTGCCACGACGTCGCGCGTCAGGAGCTCGGGCGGCCGGCGCGCCGATTTGTCCCCGGCGAGCCAGCGGTTCGCCTCGTCCTCCGTCGCGGCGGTCTCCGCGGCGAAGCGTTCGGGAATGTAGCGGAACATGAAGCGCTCCTTCGCGCTGTTCAGGAGGACCCCGCCGTCGCCGCGCACCCCCTCGGTCACCAGGATGCCGCGCACCGAAGGCGGCCAGACCATCCCGGTCGGGTGAAACTGGGTGAATTCCAGGTCCATCAGCTCGGCGCCCGCCTCGTAGGCCATCGCGTAGCCGTCGCCGGTGTACTCCCATGAGTTCGAGGTGACTCTCCAGGCACGCCCTCCCCCTCCTGTCGCGAGGACAATCGCACGGGTCTTGAACAGGACAAATCGCCCGGACTCCCGCCAGTAGCCCAGCACGCCCGCGGCGCGGCCGCCGTCCGTCAGCAGCTCCAGGGCGGTGCACTCCATGTAGATCCCGAACCCCTTGTGCACCGCATGGTCCTGCAGGGTGCGGATAATCTCCAGCCCGGTGCGGTCCCCCACATGCGCCAGGCGGGGGTACCTGTGCCCGCCGAAATTCCGCTGGCTGATCAGCCCGTCCCGGGTGCGGTCGAAGACCGCCCCCCATTCCTCCAACTCGCGCACGCGGTCGGGCGCTTCCCGGGCGTGCAGCTCGGCCATGCGCCACTGGTTGAGAAACTTGCCGCCACGCATGGTGTCACGGAAGTGGATCTTCCAGCTGTCGCGGCGATCGACGTTGCCCAGTGCCGCCGCCACTCCCCCTTCGGCCATCACCGTGTGAGCCTTTCCCAGAAGCGATTTGCACACGAGACCGGTGCTCATGCCGCGGGCGGAGCACTCGATGGCCGCACGCAGCCCGGCCCCGCCCGCGCCGATCACCAGCACGTCGTGCTCGAACGTCTGGAGGTCGGACACGTCGAGCATCCCTAGCCCCAGGTGCTGAAGTCGTGGAGCAGACCCATCGACAGCAGCCGCACGTACAGGTCGGAGAAGGCCACCCAGAACAGGCTGGCCCAGGCCCACTGCATGTGATGGGCGTTCAGGGCGGACGATCGGCTCCAGATCCCGTGCCGGAGGACGCTCGATCCGCCGCACGAGAAGCAGTCCAGCCTCCCCCCGACGAGATGACGGAAGGAATGGCAGCCGAACGTGTAGCCTGCGAGCAGGGTCGGGTTGATCAGGAGGACGATGCTCCCGACCCCGACCCCGAGACGGCCGTCGCGGAAGAACGCGCGGAAGGCGTCGTAATACAGGATGAAGATGAACAGGCTGGCGAAGTACAGCGCGTACCGGTGCAGGTTCTGGACGAGGAGGAGACCCGCCTCCCCGCGGTATTTTCCGCGGCGGATCCCGCCGACGGCGCACGCCGGCGGCATCGCGAAGAACGAGCGGTAGTAGGCCTTGCGGTAGTAATAGCACGTCGCCCGGAACGCCAGGGGGAAGATCAGGATCAGGATCGCCGGGGACTCCGGCAGGATCGAAGGCCACCATGCCGGCCACCGGCCGAGCCAGGCGTGCTCCAGTGGAGCCGAGCCGGGCGCCGCCGGGTCCACGAACAGAAGCGGCGAGTAGAACGGAGACAGATAGGAACCGGAAAAGTAGTACGACCCCTGGAAGGCGGCCCAGGTGGCGTACACCGCGAAGCCGCCCAGGCCCAGGATGGTGAGGAGCGGGCCGATCCACCACCTGTCGGTTCGCGCCGTCGTCGCGAAGCCGACGACGTGGCCGCCGGTGCGCGCCAGTTCGCCCATGATCGTTCCTCCTCCCATCGCCAGCGGGCCGGAATTCTAACCTAGAAAGGCCCCGAGATCTTCGAAAGGCTTGCACCGGGGCATGGCCGGGCCCATCTTCCTGGGTGCGGGCCGGGGTGTTATACTGGCCTTCCTGTGACCGGGCTCCCGGACGAGCCGCTGGCTGGGCCGGTCGAGTCGGTCACGGGGCGCTCCTTGATGGGCAGACGTCGGCCGAGGTGGCTGGCCCCAGGACGGAGAGCGCGAGGAGATTCGATGCCAAAATCGATGTTGGTCAACGTGACTGCGGAGGAGGAGAACCGCGTCGCGATCGTTGACAACGGTGTCCTCGACGTCTTCGAGATCGAAACCCTCAGCAAGGAACACCTGAAAGGCAACATCTTCAAAGTGATCGTCGAGGGCCTTAACCCCGCCCTCGAGGCAGCCTTCGTCAACTACGGCGGCGAGCGGGCCGGCTTCCTGCCGCTGGACGAGATCAACTTCAAGCTCTATCCGAGCCGGAACGGCGGCCCCGCCGGGAAGGGCCGCGGCGCCCGCATCACCCGCCATCTCGAGAAGGGGATGGAGGTGCTGGTGCAGGTGATTCGTGATTCCTTCGGAAACAAGCCTCCCACGATGAGCACCTACTACTCGCTTCCCGGGCGGTACCTCGTGCTGATGCCCGGCGCCGATGCGGCGGGCATCTCCCGAAAGATCGAGAGCGCGGAGCACCGGGAGCGCCTGCGCAAGATCCTCGATGAGCTGACCGTGCCGTCCGGCTACGGCGTCATCGTCCGCACGGCCGGCATGGAGACCAGCACCAAGGAGCTGCAGGCGGACCTCGAGTCCCTGCTCGAGCTGTGGCGGACCATCGAGGGCGCCGCGCTCCAGGTCAAGGCCCCGGCCCTGGTGTTCCAGGAACGCGATCTGGTGATCCGCACCATCCGGGACTATTTCACCACGGATATCGAGGAGGTCCTCATCGACGAAGAGGCCGCCTACCAGCGCGCCAAGAAGTTTTTCGAAGCGCACATGCCCGACAAGGCGCACGTGGTCCGGCTGTACACGGGCGACAGGCCGATCTTCACGAAGCACAACCTCGAGGATCAGATCGAGCGCATCTACAAACGCACGGTTCAGCTCAAGTCGGGCGGCTCGATCTCCATCGACCAGACCGAGGCGCTGACGGCCATCGATGTCAACTCGGCCCGCTCGACCCGATCGGCGAGCAGCGAGGATACGGCGGCGCGCACCAACCTCGAAGCGGCCGAAGAGATCGCGCGCCAGCTCCGACTGCGGGACATCGGCGGTCTCATCGTGATCGATTTCATCGACATGGAATCGAGCAAGCACATTCGACAGGTCGAGCGCGCCTTCGCGGACGCGATGTCCCGGGACAAAGCGCGCTACGACGTCACGCGGATCAGCAAGCTAGGCCTGCTGGAGGTGTCGCGTCAGAGACTGAAATCGACCAAGGCTTCCTCGTCGTTCATGGAGTGCCCGACCTGCCAGGGGGACGGCACGATTCGCACGCCCGAAGCCGCGGCGCGCGCCGCGTTCCGGAAGATCCAGGCACGCGTCGTGCGCGGCGACATCTCCGGCGTGAAGGTCTTCCTGCCCCCGGAGGTTGCGCTGTACCTCCTGAATCAGAAGAGGGACGACCTGACGCGGCTCGAGCAACGCTACAAGGTGGCGATCGAGGCGGTCCCCGAGGCGCGGCTGAAGGCGAGCCAGTTCGAGATCGAGGAGGTCCGCCGCGAGGAGACCGAGATCACTCCGGTCGTGACGGCTGACACGGTCGACCAGGCGCTCGCCGCCGGGTCGCTGCAGCCGCTGGCCCGTCCTCCCGCCGAGCCGCAGGAGGCCGCGCCCCCGAAGGAAGCGCCGAAGGAACCGCCGCAGGAAGCCGCCGAGGCCGCTCCGAAAGGACGCCGGCGCAGGCGTCGCCGCCGCGGCCGCGGCGTCCTGCCGATGACCGAGCCGGTGGCCCGCGCCGACGGTTCAACGGAGCTCCTGGCGACCCCTGCGACCACCCGCCGGGCCTCCAGAACGCCCGACAGGACCCAGGGCATGGATCAGGACGAGCCACCGGTTTTCTCCGAGGGTCCTGAGGCGGACGACGCACAGGCCCCCGGGCCGGCCGCGGCCCCCGCGATCGCGGGGCCCGTTCTGCCTCGTCTTTCCGAAATCCCCGGCGCCGAAGCGATGGTCCAGGGCGCGCACCGGCGGCGCAGACGGCGGCGGAGGCGCCGCGGACGCGGCGGAAGCGCCAGCGGATTGCAGGCGGTCGCCTCTCCACAGCCCTCGGCCCGCGGAGGGGACGTCTGGGCGGTCCAGGACGCCCGCCGCAGCGACAGTCGTCCGGATCCTTCTCCCCTGCACGTCTCCGCTCCCGAGGCTGCTCCGGCCACGCCGTCGGTCTACGACGGACCTTCTGCCGAATCGGATCGGCCCTCGCCTCCACAGGTCCACGGGGTGACGGAGAGCCCGGTCGAAGCGCCGGGAGAGTCGAAGCCGAAGCGGCGCTGGTGGCGTCGCTCGTTCAGCAGGGGCTGAATCCGGGAGGGCCTGTGGCGTTGCGGCTGCTGCATTTCGAGGCCTGCCCCTTTTGCGAGAAGGTCCGGCTGTCCCTGGCGCGCATGGGTCTGGCTTACGAGGGCGAGACGATCGAACCGGACGACCGCCGACGGGTCGAGGAGGTTTCCGGACAGAGGCTCGTCCCGGTCCTCTGTGACGAGGACCGAATCATTCCCGATTCCACACGAATCCTGAGGTACCTGATCGCCCGCTATGGCGACAAGAACATGCTCCCCGCCGACCCGGCCGAGCAGGCGCTCGCCTGGATCGTCGAGGACTACGCCGACGAGGTCCTCGGCCCTCTCCTCCGATCGATTCTGGAGGCCAGGTCGTCGTCCGGAGCGCACCTGCAGCCGGCAGAACGCCGGGAGCTGGAGAGGCACCTCGAGACCCAGTACCGCAACCTCGAACAGCTGTTCTCGCAGCGGAATTTCGTGTTCGGCGGCGCACCGGGGCTGGCGGACATCGCCCTCTACGCCTTCCTGAGCCGCCTGGTGCAGGACGGCCAGCGCGAGATCTCGGCCGGCTTCCCCCACCTGAAGGCCTGGTACGGCCGCATGGAAACGCTCTGATCAGGCCGCCAGCAGGACCTGGAAGAACTCCTCGATCGCGTCGATAAACTCGGATACGGAAGTCAGGCTGTTGATCTTCTGGCGCAGAATCCTGCCGTCCGGAAGACCGTGGGTGTACCAGCCGGTGAACGTGCGGATCTTGTGCAGGGCGAGGCGCTCCTCCTCGCGCTCGCGCAGAAGGGAAAAATGGAACAGAATGAGATCGCGCCGTTCCTCGATCGTCGGCTCCTGCGGCGCGGCTCCCGAGCGCCCGGCCGCGATCTGCCTGAAGATCCACGGATTCTTGACCGCCGCACGGCCAATCATGACCCCGTCGCAGCCGGTCTCCCGCACCAGCGCCCACGCGTCCGCGGGAGTTTCGACGTCGCCGTTGCCGCTCACCGGGATCGAGACGGCCTCTTTCAGGCGGCGAACGCGCTGCCAGTCTGCCCTGCCGGCAAACATCTGCCTGGCGGTGCGGGCGTGCAGGGCGACCCCGTCCACTCCTTCTCCCTCGCAGATTCTGCCCAGCTCGAGAAAGTTCGTCCGCGTCTCGTCCAGACCGACTCGGAACTTGACGGTCAGCGGGATCGTGACGCTCCTGCGCACCGTCCGGATGATGTCCCGGGCGAGCCCCAGATCACCCATGAGGGCGGCGCCGGCGCATCCTTTCAGGACCTTGTTGGCGGGACAACCCATGTTGATGTCGACGATGTCCGCGCCCAGCGCCTGAACGAATTCCGCGGCCTCGGCCATCCTTCCCGGCTGGCTGCCATAGATCTGAATTGCCAGCGGCCGCTCCTCCTCGGAAAACTGCATCATGTGCCGCGTCTTCTCGCTGCCGCGGGTGAGGGCCTCCGAGGAGATGAACTCCATCGTGACCAGGCCGACACCGCCAATGCGCTTCAGGATGAGCCGGAAATACTGGTCGGTGATCCCGGCCATGGGGGCCAGGATGAGGGATGGATCGATGGCGACGCGGCCGAGGCGCATCATGGACGGTATTCTCGCACGGAGGGAGGCGGGGCTTCCCACATAAATCGACACCCCCGTCGCGTCGCGGGCAGGGGCGCTCTCCGTCTGTCAGGAGCGCGCCAATGGACGCACGGGACCGCCCGCTTCGATCAGGGAAGCGGCTCTTCGGGGCTCGGCTTGTTGATCGCCATGCAGGCCTTGGCGCAGGAGCCGGCCCCTCCACCCAGCCCCTTGCAGCACGCCATGCATGCGCCGTGATTCTGCTCCTGGAAGCAGGTGTCGACATCCGAGGGGAGCTCGTGCCGGCCCGCGACCGCATTCCGGGAGGAGGCCTGGGAGGCGAGCGCCGCCCGGAACTTGGCCACCAGGACACCCGCCCGCTCCTGCGTCAGGGCGCGTCCCGGATTCGAAGTGGACGCTCCCATGCCAACGCTCTTCAGGAGCGCCACGGCGGCCGCCTCGGTGACCGGCACATCGGGCCGCGGACCAAGGTTGATCCTTTCCAGCTCGAGCGCGGTGCGGGGATCGCCGGACGCGGCCGCCGCGGCCGCGAGGTCATGGGCCAGCGATCTGACCGTCACTGGAGTGACGGCTCTCTCCGGTCCGGCGAACGCTGGTGCCATTGCGAATAGGGCAGTCAGGGCCACGGTCATCGATATTCGGCCTCTCGTGAATCTCATGATCATCAAGCCTCCGTCGTCGCTGCTTGGAAGGAACGCGGGACTGTCACGTGCGGCTGCCTAACCATGTACGGCGATTCTCCAGGAATGTCAACGCATTTTGCACCCCCGCGATCATGACCTGCTGCTCGGCAGTACGCGGGCCCCGGTTTCCGGCAGCGCCGCCGGGGAGCGTCGCAGGTGAATACTGCTTGACAACCATTGTCCTTGCGGTACTTAAGGTAAGAACGCCTGATACAGGAGCTGGACCTCAATCTCGGGGTAATCGTGAACTGTGCGCCTGCAGGGAGGCGCTACGGTCGCCCGACCGGACGCGGCAGGCGGGCCTCGCCCTCGGTTTGCACGGATGCCTTCAGGAAGGCTGGCTGCAACGATGCGCGCTGACACCCGCGTTCGCGGCCTTAGAATCATCGCAACTGGCGCGGCGCTCATGGCGCTGGTCTTCGTGGGCCACCTGGTGGTGGCGGCTGGCACCGTGACGCTCTTCGTCGACGCCGGCAGCACTTGCACGACGGGCTGCGGCACACAGGGGGCGCCCTATCCGACCATCCAAGCCGCCATCGATGACGCTGACAATCGCATTGCTGCGGGGACCATCAGCGGCGCCACCGTCCAGGTGGCGGCGGGCAGGTATCCCGAGCGCCTGTACATTGTCCCGAACATCCACGTCATCTGCGCCGGTCCCAGCGTCACCAGCATCGACGCCACCGGCAAGGGACGTGCGGCCGTCATTTTCGCCGCGCGCACCAGCGGCCGGGTGAAGACCGACTTCTCCATCGAGGGCTGCACGATCACCGGCGGCATCGGCGAGGTGCGCACCGGCCGTATCTCGGGAGGCGGCATCTTCATTTTGGGCGACGCCGTCGTCAGCAACAACGTCATCACCGGCAACTTGATGGCCGGCGCCCAGCCCAACTGGGTCGGCGGCGGCGTCTACGTCGGCTACGGCGACCCGGTCATCATCGGCAACACCATCACCCGGAACGTCGTCAACCCGCCCCCCCTCGGCGGCTCCACCGACTCGCTGGCCACCGGCGGCGGCATCCATGTCGAGGGGAACGGCATCGGCGTGGTCGTCACTCATACCCGCATCGAGGCCAACACCATCGTCGATAACGTCGCCCAGGGGGAGGTCGGCAAGGGCGGCGGTCTGCGCGTCGACGGCGACGTCGGCACAGTCGTGACCCGAAATATCATCGTCGGCAACCGGTCCTCCTTCGGCGGCGGCGGGATCATGGTCTACGGCACCGTCTCCGTCTCCGACAACCTGGTGTTCGGCAACTCCGCTCTGATGTTCGGCGGCGGCATGAACATCTACCAGGCCAACGCGCAGATCACCAACAACACCATCGTGGGCAACACGCTCAGTCAGACCACCAAGCCTTCCGGCTACGCCTACGCCACCTACGGCGGCGGTGTGTGCGTCGACGCCCTCATCCCGCAGTCGAGCAATCCCTCGGTGTGGATCACCAACAATCTGCTCGTCGCCAATACGGTCACCGCAGCCGGCACCACCGGCGGTCTGCACAGCCACATCACCAGCCCGATCATCAGCTTCACCGACCTGTGGAACAACCTGAAGCTCCCGGCCACCATCGACGACGTCGGCGGCGACTTCACCGAGGCCCAGGTCATAGGGCTGCGGAACAACACCTCCCAGGACCCGCGTTTCGTCAACCCGCCCCTGTTCGCGGACTTGACGGTTGCCGCCGGCAGCACCACCACCGTCGTCGTCCTGATGGCCTCCCGCTACCAGGTGAACCAGGTTCTGGAATACAACCATGACGCGGTTCCCCGGACCATCACCGCGGTCAACATAACCACGAACGTCGTGACGTTCACGCCGGCGCTGCCGGCCGCCTCGCAGTCGTTCAAGCTGCTGGCCGACTGGGGGACCTCGACCAACGTGGTCGAAGATTTTCATGTTCAATCCGGTTCGCCGGTCATCGACGCCGGAAGCAACGAGGCCGCGCCGGGCGTTCCGGTCTCGACCATCGACCTGGACGGTCTGGCGCGCGTCCTGGACGGCAACGGCGACGGCATCGCGACCGCCGACCTCGGGTCGTACGAGTTCATGGTGCCCGACTGCGATGGGGACGGCGTGCCGAACGGTCTGGATTGCGCGCCGTGCGTCAGTTCGGTGCAGACTCCGCCGGGACCGCTTCGACCGACGCTGAAGGTCGCGCCGGGAGCGCCGACCGCGATCACCTGGGGCCGGATCGCCCAGGCGAACGTGTTCAACGTCTACCGCGGGTCCTCGAGCGGCGGCGCCTTCGTCTTCAACCACACCTGCCTGGAGAGCGACTCGCCCGATCGGGCCGCGCAGGACCCGGCCAACCCGCCTCTGGGCACACTCTTCTACTACCTGGTGAGCGGCGTGAACTCCTGCAGCGAAGGGTGCCTGGGGCAGGTCGCGCCGCCGGGGGCGTGCGAGATCCCGAACCCCGTCCCATGCTCCGCCACCCTCGCCGACACCGACCTCGACACGGTGCTCGACATCGACGACAATTGTCCGCTGGCCGCCAACGCGTCGCAGACCGACCAGGACAAGGACGGTGTCGGCGACGCCTGCGACAACTGCCCGATCGTGGCCAACCCCGACCAGGTCGATACCGACGGCGACGGCACCGGCGACCCCTGCCAGGACAGCGACCACGACGGCTTCATGTACACCGTCGACTGCAACGACCATAACCCGGCGATCCACCCGGGGGCGCTCGAGGTCTGCAACGATGTGGATGACGACTGCAACGGCTTGGTGGACGAAAACCTGGGGACGACGACGTGCGGATCGGGCGCCTGCACGCGCACCATCAGCAACTGCGTCAACGGGGTGCCCCAGACCTGCACCCCTGGCACACCCACCGCCGAGGTCTGCAACGGCATCGACGACGACTGCAACGGCACCGTCGATGATGGCCTGGGCACCATCACCTGCGGGATCGGGGCGTGCGCGCGTACCGTGAACGCTTGTGTCGACGGCGCTCCGCAGACCTGCACCCCCGGCACACCCACCGCCGAGGTCTGCAACGGCATCGACGACGACTGCGACTCAAGGGTGGACAACGGGTTCCCCGACACCGACGCGGACGGGCTCGCCGACTGCATCGACCCGGACGACGACAATGACGGCGTGCCGGATGTCTCCGACTGCGCCTCGCTCATCAACAGCGTATCGGTTATTCCGTCCGAGGTCGGTCCGACACTGCTGTCTGTCAGCGGCGGTCCGCCGGGCGCCTTCGGCTTTACTCCGATCGTCCAGGCCAACGTCTACAACGTGTATCGCGGGACGTTCCAGACGGGCGGCGCGATCGGCGTTACGGCCGCGTGCCTCTTGCCGGAAGTGCCGCGCTGGGGCCTCAACGATACCGCGGCGCCAGCGCTCGGCAGCGCCTTCTACTATCTGATTACGGGTGTCAACCGGTGCGGCGAAGGGGGTCCCGGCCTCGCCTCCTCGGGCCAGCCGAGCGCCATCGCCACCCATTGTCTCCCGCAGGCGATCGACACCGACGGCGATGCCGTCCACGACATCGACGACAATTGCCCGCTGGCCCCGAACCCGCTCCAGTCGGACCGCGACCATGACGGCCGCGGAGACCTGTGCGACAACTGCCCGGACACGCCTAACCCTGGACAGGAAGACGCTGACGGGAACGGCGTCGGCGACGCCTGTCCCCCGTGATGGACCGACCCACCGTCAGGGCTTCTGGACGGGCGGGCTCAAACCGGCCTGGTGTGCGAGGGCGTCAATAGGGTCAGACGGCCGGCCGGGAGCCCTGAACGCGGAACGGGCGGGGATCGCTTCCCCGCCCGCTCTGGATGACTTCTACCACCCGGACGCCTCAGGGGATCGGTTCGCCGGGGCTGCCCTTGTTGATCTCGAAGCAGAACTTGGCGCAGGTCGTGGCAATTCCTCCGAAATCCTTGCAGCAGCCCTCGCACTGCCCGTGGTTGGAGAGCGCCAGACAGTCGGCCATGTCGGACGGCGTGGGGGTCGACCCGCTGCGCGTGGTGCTGGACGAGTTGAGACTGCCGCCGATCAGGAGCAGCGCCTTTTCAGCCTTGGCGCGACTGACCGTCTGCTGGGGTGACGACGTGGTGACCCTCACGCCGTAGTGACCCAGGATCTCCGCGAGCTTCTCCTCGCTCAATGTCGCCTTGGGATCGCCAAGCGGCACACCGGCCTTGACCAGGGTATCGGCCGCGGCCTTGACCTCGACGGCGCGCCCGCTCCCAGAGACCTTGGCGAGCATCACCGCGAAGTCCCCGACCGTGACCGGCGCGGTGCTCTTCTGGCTTCTGGCCTGGTCGGCGGCCACGGAGGCCACCGGCAATGTGGCCGTCAGGACCAGCGCAAGCAGCGGACTGGAAATTCTCATGATGGCCCTCCTGTGGGCGGAAGTGTACGCATACAGAATCCGCCTTTTGTGTACCGTCAAGTCGGTGACCAGTCAACCGATTTGTCATGGTGGGCGGCGAAGTATTCCCCTGTGTCTGCCGGCCGCCTGTCCCCCGGGCGTTTCGACCGACGACCGCTCCCGTGGACGTAATTGCTTGACAAGGGCCGCGTTGCGCCGGATAGAAAGAGGCGGCAGAAAGCAACCTCTCGAAGCCGGGTCGAGCCAGGAGGGAGCGTGGGGCTGCCATCCAGAGGTCGGGGGGCAAGCGAAAGTCTGAATCGTTCCGCGCGGCAGGAGGGACGACCGTTGTGGGCGCTCTCCGGCGGAATCCTTCGATCGGGCGTTCTCGGTCTCTTCCTGCTGTTACTGGTCCGGACGACTCCCGCCGCGACCGAGATCACCCTCTACGTCGACGCGCGCAGCACCTGCACCAGCGGCTGCGGCTCTTCCGCGAGCCCCTACCCGACCGTCCAGGGCGCCATCAACCAGGCGAACGCGCTCGTAAGCGCCGGCAGCGCCTCCTCGGCGACCGTCCAGGTCGCGGCCGGCGTTTACCGGGAGCATCTCTTCATCTTTCCCGACGTCCATGTCAGCGGTGCCGGGGCGGCGAGCACGACCCTCGACGCCAGCGGATTCGGGCGCAGCGCCGTCATCTTCGCTCAGGGTCTGACCGGTCGGCCCCGGAGAAATTTCTCCATCGACGGGTTCACGGTGACGGGAGGGAGCGGCGAGGTTGGCGCAGTGCTCGATTCCGTCACAGGCGGCGGGATGTACATCTATGGCGACGCGGTCGTCACCAACAACGCGATTGTCGGCAACGTGCTCTCCGGCAGGCTGACCGATTGGCTGGGGGCCGGAATCTTCGTCGCCTACGGACAACCGATCATCGCGGGCAACGAGATCGCCAGGAACATCAGCACGCCGCCCAAGAGCGGCGGCGCCGGAGACACCCACGGCGCCGGAGGAGGGATCTTTTCTCTCGATTCCGGGTCTTCGCCACAGATCGTCGGGAACCGCATCCACGACAACCTGGCCCAGGCGGAGATCGGCCGGGGCGGAGGCCTGTGGCTGCGGGGCGGAGCCGGAACCGTCGTCAGCCGGAACATCATCTACGGCAACCGCGCCTCCGCGTCGGGCGGTGGAATCGAGATCTATGGCGTGACGCGCTTGGAGGGCAGCCTCATCTACGGCAACAGCGCCGGGATCTCGGGGGCGGGCGTCGACCTGCTCAACGGGACGGCGGTGGTCACCCTCGACACGATCGCCGGCAACTCGCTGACCGAGACGGCGATACCCTCGGGCTCCCTTTACTCCACCACGGGCGCCGGTCTCTATTCCGAGAGCACATTCCCCCCTCCCAACAACACCTCAGTCCGTGTCACGAACACTCTGTTCGTCGGCAACTCCGTGAGCTCCACCGGCGCCGGGGCGGCGCTCTTCAGCCTGCAGTCCTACCCCGTCATCAGCAACAATCTCTTCGACGCCAACGTCCAGCTACCGGCCACGGCGTCCGATATCGGCGGGGACTACAACCCCGCGCAGGTCATCGGCTCCAGCGGGAACCTGGCCCTCCCCGCCGTCCTGGCCCGCCAGCCACGCTTCTACGACGTGACCGTGCTGGCGGGCAGCGCGACGACGCTGATGGTCCAGGACGTCACCCGCTACCATGTCGGTGACGTCCTCGAGTACGCGGCCGACGGGATCGGACGCGTTCTGACGACGATCGACCTCGCCACCAATTTGCTCACCATCTCCCCGGCGCTGGCATCCACCAGCGCCGCCTACACCCTGCTGGTCGACTGGGGTCCTTCCGCCACGAACCTGGACGTGGACTTCCATCTGCTGGCAACTTCCGCGGCGGTGGACACGGGAACCAACACGGATCTGGAGCCGGTCGATCTGGATGGCGTGACGCGCCCGCAGGACGGGAACGACGACGGCACGGCGGTCGTCGACATGGGGGCGTACGAGCTCCCGACCCCGGATCAGGACGGCGATGGAGTGATCGACTCCCTCGATTGCGCCCCGCGGGCCGGCAGCGTGTGGCAGATGCCCGAGCCCGTCGGGGACACGCTGCGCCTCTCGGCGGGTCAGGGCATTGGTCTCGGGTGGGCCATGATCGCGCAGGCCAACGTCTACGACGTGTACCGGGGTGTCATCGGACCAAGCGGGTTCACCTACAACCACGTCTGCCTCGAGGCCGGGTCGATCGACACGTTTTCGCAGGATCCCTCGGCACCGGCGGTGGGACAGGTCTTCTATTACCTGGTCGCCGGCGCGAGTCGTTGCGGGGAGGGTCCTCTGGGCAGCGACAGCGCCGGGCATGCCATCCCGGCCGCCCAGCCGCAGTGCGTCGTCGCCGAGACCGATTCCGACGGCGACGGGGTTCTCGACTTGGACGACGGCTGCGCTGCGGTCGCGACTCCGAGCCAAGTCGACGGCGACCGGGATGGCCGGCCGAACGCCTGCGACGATTGCCCGGCGGTGTTCAATTCCCGGCAGACCGATTTCAACGGTGACGGGATCGGTGACGCGTGCGAGGACTCGGACGGCGACGGCGTCCTGGACGACTCCGACTGCGCGCCCGACGTCCGCCACCAGCACTCCCTCCCGTCGGAGGTGCCGCCGGGGCTCCTGATGCTCGCCGGCGCGGAGGGCCGGGTCGTCTGGCCATTCGCCGAGCAGGCGCCGGTCTACAACTTCTACCGCGGAGCGATCGTCGCGGGTGTCCCATGGTCGTACAACCATGCCTGCCGCACGCCGGTCCTGACCGTGACGGAGGCGGCGGATCCAGCCGATCCGCCGCCCGGCACAGCGTTCTACTACCTGGCTTCGGGAACGAACACCTGCGGCGAGGGGCCCCTCGGACAGCAGCCCGGAGGCGCCGCCACTCCGGCAAACGGGTCCTGTCCTTCCACCTTCTCCGACTCCGATCGCGACGGGATCCTGGACGTGTCGGATGACTGTCCTCTGGCAGTCAATCCCGGCCAGGAGGACGGAGACGGCGACAGCCGGGGGGACCTGTGCGACAACTGTCCCGCCGTCTGGAACCCCGATCAGGCCGACACGAACGGTGACGGCATCGGCGACGCCTGCCAGCCCTGAACCATCACGGCGCACCGGCCCCCCGCCTCCGGTCCATCCGGGACCGAACGAGCCGGCGCGTGACCTGTGATAAGTTAGGGGCATGATCGACTTGGCGGGCATCCAATCGATGCTCAAGTCCCTGGATCTCGACGCTTGGCTCCTGTACGACTTCCATGGCATCAACCCGATCGCGCGCCGCGTCATCGGTCTC
This sequence comes from Acidobacteriota bacterium, assembly GCA_003223145.1. GTDB lineage: Bacteria > Acidobacteriota > Polarisedimenticolia > Gp22-AA2 > Gp22-AA2 > Gp22-AA3. The sequence goes on along the minus strand of QHXY01000144.1, from coordinate 13,210 downwards.
GGTCCGGACCGCTTCGCGACGCGCCGGTGGTTCGGCCTCGTCCCTGCCGCCGCCGAGCCGGTCTGGCTGCACCACGCCATCGAGGCGCACCTGTTCGCCGGTCTCCCGGGGCGAAGGGTCCCGTTCGTGGCCTACCGCGAGCTGCAGGACAGGCTGCGAGAGACGCTCAAGGGCGTGAAGCGCGTGGCCATGGAGTACGCGCCGGGCGGCGCCCTCCCGTACGTTTCCCGCGTCGACGCCGGCACGATCGAGATGGTGCGCTCCGCCGGGGCCCAGGTCCTGAGCAGCGCCGACTTGGTGCAGTCGTTCGAGGCCCGCTGGTCGGCCGGGGCCCTCGAATCGCATCGCCGCGCCGCGCGTGGGCTCAAGGACGAGCTGCAGGCCACCTTCGACGAAGTCGCACGGGCCGTGCGCAAGAAGGAGCCGCTCACCGAGTACGGCCTGCAGCGGTTCATGGTGGAGCAGTTCAGGGGCCGCGGGCTGCACCACGAGCCGCCGATCGTGGCGGTCAACGCCCACAGCGGCAATCCTCACTACGAGCCGCTGCAGCAGGGCAGCGCTCCAATCAAGAAGGACGACCTGCTTCTCCTGGATCTATGGTGCCGGGAGGAGCCGGAAGGATCGATCTGGGCCGACATCACCTGGATGGCCTACCTCGGCAAGGAGGTTCCGGCGCGGTACCGGGAGATCTGGAGCATCGTGGCCGGCGCGCGCGACGCCGCCGTCGCCTTCCTGAAAGAGGGCGCGGCCCTCGGCAAGAGGATCCGCGGCGCCGATGTCGACGAGATCGCCCGCCGGCACATCGTCGAGCGCGGCTACGGGGACCGCTTCATCCACCGCACCGGTCACAGCATCGGGCTGGAGGTGCACGGGAACGGCTGCAACATCGACAGCCTGGAGACGATCGACGACCGGCAGCTTATTCCCCGCACCGGCTTCTCGATCGAGCCCGGGATCTACCTCGAGGATTTCGGCGTGCGCAGCGAGATCGACGTCTACATGGACGAGCGCGGTATCGAGGTCACCACCGCAGTTCAGGACGATATCATCCCGCTGCTGGCCTAACCAGAGCTCGCCCGCTTCCCCGAGAAGCCGCGGAAGCCCCGTTCCATCTTGACCATGATGCGCGCGAACGCCTCCACCGTCGGGTAGTCCCTGACCATCTGCTCGATGAGCTCGGGACCCCAGCGGGGATGCCGGCGTAAGGCGATCTCGAACAGCATCTCTTCGTCCGAAAGCTCCGGTCTGTTCCGTCTCAGGGAGGCGCAATCGCGCGCCAGCAGCCGCTGCTGGAAACGGGCGCTGCGGATGAAGCGCCGGTAGCATCCGAGCACGACGAGCGTCCCGGCGGCGACGAAGAAGGAGGCGAGCGAGGCGCGGGCCAGCAGCGCCAGGCCCGCGAGCAGCAGCAGCCACTTGACCAGGTCCAGCGCCGGGTCGAACCAGGAATGGCGCGCCACGGAGGGGCGATCGAAATAGCGCAGCCCCTTGAAGTGCACCGACAGGACCATGCCCAGCAGGCCGAGGACGACAACGATGATCCCCGGGACGGGACTCACGCCGAGCCCCTGTCGCCCAGGACCTGCCGGGCGCAGGCGTGTCCCGAGATGACCGCTCCCTCGATCGTTGCCGGCAGCCCCGTGGCGGTCCAGTCTCCGGCCAGGTGAAGACCCGGTTGGGGCGTCCGCCAGGTGGGTCGCAGGGCCTGCGAGCCCACGAGGGTCGCAATCGAGGCGCGCTTCTCCTTGATGATCAGCGAGTGACGGAGCGTCGCCCTGCGCGACGCAGGAAAGAAACGGTGCAGATCGTCCAGGGCGCGGCGCACGAGACTGTCGCGCGACGCTTCGACGAAGATGCGCGCGGCGCTCTGCACCAGCGTGACTCCGAAGCCCGCTCCACCCCCGCCGGCGAAGGCGCGGCGGCTGAAGATCCACTGCCACTGCCCGCCGATGAGCCCGGCCAGGGGCAGATCGGTGATCGCGCTGCCGAACCAGAGGTAGATCGATACGATGGGCGACGTCTCGAGACGGGAGCAGCGGGAGAAGAACGGCTCGGACGCGACCTCGGGCGTGAGCATCTCGAGGAGCTCCCCCGGTGGCACCGCGACGATGACGTCCGGGGCGGGAACCCGCGCTCCGTCGGACAGGAAAACGCCGGCACAGCGTCCCCGCTCGAACATCAGCCCCCGGACCTGCGCGCGCAGACGGACCTCGGAGCCACGCGCGCGCAGGTAGTGCGCAGCGGGATCGGCGTAGAGGTCGGTCAACCCGACCAGCGGGACACCCAGGCGGGAACCACCGGCCCCGCCCAGGAACAGCTCGCGCAGGACCGGGAGAAACAAGGCCGCGGAGGCCCGCTCGGGATGCTCGTTCAGCGCCGCGGTCGCCAGCGGATGCCACAGTCTTTCGTCCGCGCGCGCCGACTGGCCCAGCGCTCGCAACCAGGACGACACGCTGACGTCGTCCAGCTCGTCGGCGGCGGCCGGGGAAGCCCGGCGCGAGCCGCGGCGGACCTCCCGCGCCACGCGCAGCAGGCCGAGACGCTCGCGCAAAGCCAGACCCGGAAACCGCATCAGCCCCGCCAGGAGACTCCAGGAGAAGACCGGCAGGGGGGGGAGCGCGAAGATCGAGACGGCCCCTCCAGGCTCGACGAAGGGGACGGAAAGACGCGGCTGCAGACTCAGCCGATCGGCCGACCCGAGTCGATCGAGAAAGCGAAGCGTGTCGCGGTAGCATCCCAGGAACAGGTGCTGCCCATTGTCGACCGTGCTGCCGGTCTGCGGATCGACCCACGACCTGGCGCGACCACCCAGGTAGGGACGCGCCTCGAGGAGGAGGACCCGGACGCCGTGTTCGGCGAGCAGCGTGGCGGCTGACAGGCCCGCGAAGCCGCCGCCGACCACGATCGCCTCGGGGGTCCTTCCGGCCCCGCCCTGCATGGCTCGATTCCCACCCGCGCGTTAGACTTCGCCCAGCACCCAGGCGCGCAGCGCCACTCCGAGCTGCGTGAGGCGCGGGACGGCGAAGCGCCGCTCGAACACCCGGAAGTCGTCGCGCTCGATGCGCCTCAGGAGTTTCGCGTAGATGGCGCGCATCACCTCCGCCGCCAGAAGACGCGGCCGGTCGGACTCGGGCAGGGCGCGCGCCGCACTTTCGAAATGCCGGTGCGCCCTGCCGGCCTGCTGCCGCATCAGTGCCACGAAGGCCTCCGTCCGGGCCCCTCGCAGCAATTCCGCCTCGCTGTACCCGAAGGATGCCATGTCATCGAGCGGCAGGTAGATCCTCCCGCGTGCCGCGTCGGCCTTGAGGTCGCGCAGGATGTTCGTGAGCTGCAGGGCGATCCCGAGATCGACGGCGTAATCGCGGCTTCGCGGGTGACGACAGCCGAAGATCGGCAGACAGATGAGCCCGACGGCCGAGGCCACGCGCCGGCAATAGACGCGCAGGTCCTCGAAGGTCTCGTAACGCGTCACCCGGAGGTCCATCTCGACGCCGGCCAGCAGCTCCTCCAGCGGCTCCCGGGGGATTCCGAAGCGCCGCACGCAGGCCTGCAGATCGCGCGTGACGGCAAGCGCCGGCCCTCCTCCGTAGCACAGGGCGATCTCCTCGCGGTAGACGCGCAGCACGGCGGCGGCCCGTCCGGGATCGATCGGCCCCTCGTCGGCCAGTTCTGCTCCGGTGCCAAGAGACCGAAGGAATAATGAAAAGACGATCCCGCCGAGCCGCGTGCCCGGCGCCCCCTCCGGACCGCCGGCCCGGCCGTCTCGACCTCCGGCCCGGTCCCGGCGCCGGGGCTCACGCGGCCCACAACACCGCCCGCTGGAAGACGACCAGGGCATCCCAGGGCCCCAGCTTCGGCCGCCGCGTCAGGACGTCGCAGCGGGCGGCTTCGATCCTGTCGAGGATGCGCTGCCCGCCCAGCCAGGTGAGCCGCAGCTCAAGGCCGAAGCGGCCGCGCGCCGCGCTGCAGAGAGGACGGCCCTCCGCGAACCGCGCGCGCGCGCCTCCAACCTGCTCGCGCATCAGCGATCGGAACCCGTCGGTCACGCGCCGCGATCTCAGGTCGTCCTCCGTCACGCCCCAGCGCTGCCGCGCGTCCGCCGGCAGGTAGATGCGGTCTTTCGCCAGATCGACGGCCACGTCCTGCCAGTGATTGGCGAGCTGGAGCGCCGTGCACATCGCATCCGACTGTGGCGCGTGCTGCGCGGCGTCGAGTCCGAAAAGACACAGCAGGAGCCGCCCGACGGGGTTCGCGGAGAGACGGCAGTACGCGAGCAGCGCCGCCTCGTCCGGATAGCGCCTGCGGGTCACATCCATCCTGAACGCGGCCAGCAGATCGACGAACGGCTGGCGTGGCAGGCCGAAGCGTTCGACCGCCGCGCGCAGCGAGACGAAGACGGGATGGATGGCCACGCCGCGGAAGCAGTCGTCGAGCATCCCCTGCCACTCGTCGAGACGCTCGAGCCTCCGGCCCTCGTGCACGTCCTCGTCGGCGAAATCGTCCGCCACGCGGGCGAACGCGTAGATCGCCTGCACCGCCGGCCGCACGCGCGCCGGCACCAGCCACGAGGCGACCGGGAAGTTCTCGTAGTGCTCGCGTGCCAGGCGCGCGCAGAATTCCCTGGCCTCGCGCAGGGAGTGCGGGCTGCGCGGCGCGTCCAGCGGCACCGACGCCGGGTGCCCGGCCGAGGAACGGGACATGGGACGGCGGATGATACCACCGTTGCCTTCGCGCCATGAGCGAGCGTCCTGGTCTATACTCCTGCCCATCCTCTCTCCCCCGGGCGGAACGCGGCCCTCCTGGCGCGAGGTGAAACTTGTCCCTGGAAAGAAAACTGTTCATCGACGGCACGTGGCGCGGCACCGGCAGGGTCATGCCGGTCGTCAGCCCCTACGATGGGCGCGAGGTGGCCCGGGTCCACCTCGGCGGTGAGCAGGAGATGGAGGACGCCACGCTGGCGGCGCTGCGCGCCTTCAAGGAGATGGGCGCCCTGTCCCGCGGGCGGCGCGCCGAGATCCTGCGCGCGATTGCCGAGGGGGTAGCGCGCCGCAAGGACGAGATCGCGGCCACGATGACCGACGAGATGGGCAAGCCGATCCAGTACGCCCGGGCCGAAGTGGCCCGCTGCGTCGGCACCTTCACCCTGGCCTCCGAAGAGGCGAAGCGCTGGGCCGGGGAGATCGTGCCCGTGGACATCGAGGCGCACACCACCGGCTACTTCGCCATGACTGTGATGGTGCCCCTCGGTCCCATCGCCGCGATCTCGCCGTTCAACTTTCCGCTGAACCTGGTGGCCCACAAGCTGGCGCCCGCCCTCGCCATCGGCAGCAGCATGGTCCTGAAGCCGGCGCGCCAGACGCCGCTGGAGGCCCTCACCCTGGCGGAGATCGTGCACGAGGCGGGGGCCCCCCCGGGCGCGTTCAACGTGGTGAACTGCGAGCCGGCCGTGGGCGAGCGGCTGGCGACGGACGATCGATTTCCCTTCCTGACCTTCACCGGCAGCGTCGGCGTCGGCTGGCGGCTGAAGCAGAAGGCCTGGAAGAAGCGGGTCACGCTCGAGCTGGGCGGCAACGCCGCCTGCATCGTGCACTCCGACGCCGATCTGGACTACGCCGTTTCGAAGTGCCTTGCCGGCGGCTTCGCGCAGTCCGGCCAGTCATGCATCTCGGTGCAGCGCATCCTGGTGCACGAGCCGATCTACGGCGCCTTCGAAAAGAAATTTCTCCAGGGCGTGGCCCAGCTCAAGGTGGGTGACCCGAAGGACCCCGCCACCGTGGTCGGACCGGTGATCGATGCCGCCAGCGCCGACCGGATCGTGTCCTGGATCTCCGAGGCGAAGGCCGCCGGAGCCCGCCTCCTGGCGGGCGGCGCGAAGAGCGGCAACGTGGTGTCCCCGGCGGTGGTGGCCGACGCGGGCCCCGGACTGAGGGTCTCCTGCCAGGAGGTCTTCGGCCCGCTGGTGAGCCTCGCCAAGTACCGCGATTTCGAGCAGGCCGTGGCCATGGCGGACGACTCGACCTACGGCCTTCAGGCGGGGGTCTTCACCCACGACATCCGGCTCATCCGCCACGCCGTGCAGAACCTGCACGTCGGCGGCTTGATGGTCAACGACGTGCCGACCATGCGGGTCGACAATATGCCATACGGCGGGACGCGCGACTCCGGCATCGGCCGCGAGGGGCCGCGCTACGCCATGCACGAGATGTCGGAGCCCCGCCTGGTCATGTTCAACCTCGACCACTGAGTGGCCGGGGCGGCCCGCATCCTCACCGGCTACGCATTCGTTCCCGCCCGGGCGCCCCGCCCGGAAGACCCCCGGGCCCGCTTTTTGACGGAACCTCGGGAAAGGCGCATCAGTACAATCATTTCGGATCGGCGGAGGACGGATGGCCAGCGAGCCCGCGGACGTCGAGCTGATCCGTGAGGTCCTGGCGGGCCGGGTCGAGCGGTTCGAGATCCTCATCCGCCGGTACCAGCGCCTGGTCGCCACGGCGGCCCTGCGCATGGGCATCCCGCGTGAGGAGATCGAGGACGTGAGCAGCGAGGTGTTCTACAAGGTCTACCGCAGCCTGGCCCGCTACCGGCCCGAGCACGCCCTGTCCACCTGGCTGTACCGCATCACCGTGAACGCCGCCCTCGACCGCAAGCGCAGTACCCGCCACGAGAGCCGGATGGAGGAGCTCTCCCCAACGCTGTCGGACGGGCGCCCGTCCCTGGATCAGGAGGCCAGCGACAAGGAGCGCGCCGGCCTGCTGCAGAAGGCGCTGGGCCGCATCCCGGCCCACTACCGCGCGCCCCTGGTCCTGGCCCACATCGAGGGGCTGCCGCTGGAGGAGATCGCCCGCGCCCTCGACCTTCCGGAAGGAACGATCAAATCGAGGCTGTTCCGGGCGCGTGCCATGCTCAAGGAGATCATCCAGAGACACTACCCGGCCCTGGCCCCCGCCGGGGGGACGGAGGACCGGTCATGACCCGCAGGTCGAACGCCGGTGATCCGGGCGAGCGCTGGGCGGAGGAGACCCTCCGTCCCCTGCGCCGCCAGACGGCGGACTGCGACGCTGCCCCCGCCGTCCTGGCGCGCATCAGGGCCGAGCGCGACGCCATCCGGCCCGACCCCGTCTCGCCGCGCGCCTACCGCATCGCCTGGGTGTCCTCCGTCGCGCTCGGCGTGGCCTCATTCGCCTTTCTCGTCTCGTCCCTGCTGGTCCTGGTGATCGGCCGCGACGAGGGTGTGCGCGAGATCATCAGCCTGGGCGCCGCCACCTGGCACGTTCTGGCAGTCTTCGGACGGCTGATCGCAGGCGCCGGTGCCCGCATCCTCTCCGAGACCCTGCCGATCCTGCGCAAGGCCTGGGCGCTCCTGGCGATCGCGGCGCCGATCGTGCGCGCCGCCGGAACGCTGGCCGCGGCCGGCGGCGTCATGTCGATCCTGTTCAGTAGTTATGTCTTCGCCAGGGCCCGCAAGAACGCACCGCGGGTGGGCGCTTGAGGAGGAATCCGATGAAGCCACTCGTCCTCGCGGCTCCGATCGCCGCGGTCCTGTTTCTCACCGCCGCTCCGGCGTTCCCGGCGGGGGCCGCCGAGCGCCTGGCGCCTCCGAAGGCCGCCGCCTCACCGGCGGTGCCGCAGGAGAGCGGCGGCGAGGGCCCCGGACGGCGGCTGCACATTTCCAGGGACAACTCCAGCGTCACGATTTCCGACGTCGCCCATGTCCCCAAGGGTGTGGTGCACCACGACGACATCGTGGCGATCTTCGGCAAGGTGCAGGTCGAGGGCGAGGTGACGGGCGACGTCGTGGTGATCTTCGGCAGTGCCGACATCAGCGGCAAGGTCGGCGGCGACGTCGTCGGGATCATGTCGGCCATGCACATCACCGACGAGGCCGACATCAACGGTGACATGGTCAGCGTTGGCGGTCCCCTGAGCAAGGCCTCGGGCGCCCGCATCGGTGGCGAGACGGTGAACCTCAATGTCCTCGATTTTGTCCCCTTCTTCAGGCATGGGTTCTCGTGGTGGGCCGTGTTGTGGATCTGCCTCCTCATCAAGCTGGCCAAGCTCGCAGGGCTCTTCCTGGTCGTGCTTCTGATCACGGCGATCGTGCCGCGACGCCTGTCGCTCATCGCCGACGCCTTCCCGAAGCGCTGGGGAATGGCGATCCTCGCCGGTCTTCTCGGCTACTGCGCGACGGTGGTCCTGTGCGTCGTCCTGGCCTGTACTCTCATCGGCATCCCGCTGGCGATCGCTCTCGGGCTGGCGACGAAGCTGATCAAGTGGATCGGCCTGGCGTCGATCCTGTTCCTGCTGGGGCAGCAGATCGGGCGGAACGTCCTGAAGCGCGATCTGTCGCACTTCGCGTCCGTGCTCGGAGGATTCGCGGTCTACGCCGTCATCTATCTCATCCCGATTCTCGGCGCCTTCTTCGCCGGCGCCATGAGCGTCCTGGCGCTCGGCATCTCCATCCTGACCCGCTTCGGGTCCGACGAGCCCTGGAGGAGATCGGGATTACCGGCCGGGCCTCCCCCGATCCCGCCGTCCGGATCGTCTGCCGGCCCGCCTCCCGTCTACACGCCGGTCCCGGGCGCGGGATCCTAGAAATCAGCGGTCAGGCCCACCACCGGCAGGAACGGGCTCTGGTAGGCCGTCGTCCTGTAGAACACTCCGCCGGCCGCGTCGTAATACAGGTCGATGCTGCGGACATTCGCCCGGTTGTAAACGTTCAGAAGATCAACATGGACTGCGAATGAACCCCAGGAGACCGGCATGGAACGACTGACGCGCAGGTCGAGGCGGTGGAACGCGGGGAGCCGCGCGCTGTTCAGCTCTCCAAGCATCGTGCCGTACTCGAGACCGTCCGTCCAGGGATGCAGAGGAGTATAGGGGAGGCCGCTGCCGTAGCGAAACGCCGCTCCGGCCTCCCATCCCCTGCCGAATCGCCGGTCCAGGAACAGGCCGGCGTTGTGCCGCTGGTCGGTGTTGCGCGGCGTCTCGAGTCCGTCCTTCTCCTGCGTCGCGGCCAGGACCCCGTAATGGATCCCCCAGTCCCAGGGGCCGGCGGCCGGACCCTCGAGCGTCAGTTCGGCGCCCTGGACGGTCCCGCGGTCGAAGCGGGTCACCATCTCCGGAAGCTCGATGTAACGGTTCACCGCTTCGCCGATCGGGTTCCTGAGCAGCTTCCTGTAGCCCTCCACGACCAGCCGCAGCCGCGCTCCCCAGGTCCTCTCGACACCGACGATGACATGGTCCGCGGTCTGCATCCGCAGCGGCTCGCCGGCCGCCAGGAAGATCTGCTCCTGACGCGGGAACTGAACGAAGCGCCCGGCGGCCAGCCGCAGTGACAGACCGGGGGTCGGCCGGGCCTCGAAGCTGACCCGGGGGCTCAGGGCGCTTTCACCACTCCACGAAGAGCGATCGCCCCGGAGACCGTAGCGCAGCTCGAGCGCGCCCGAAGGGCGCCAGGTGTCCTCGAGAAATGCGCCGGCGGCGCGGGAATCGTAGGCCAGGGCGCTGGGGGCCAGGTCGTAGCCGTCGTAGACCGTTCCCAGCATGCCGCCCCGCGTCGTTCAGCCGGTGCGCCTCGCCGAGCAGGCGCAGCGCCGACAGCCGCAGATCCTGCCGCGTCTGGCCCTGATCGAACCTCATGCCGCCGGTCACGGAGGACCCGACGGAAAGGTCGCCGGCGGAGAGCTGCACACGCAGGAGCGTCCGGGGATCGACCGGCACGTCGAGCCGCACCCGCCCTCCACGGTGCTCGCCCTGCATGCTGGCGCGCCCGGCGTGACCCAGATCGGCCTCGAAGCCGTTGCCCGCCTCCAGAAAGGCCGCTTCCATCCGCGCCGCCGGAGTCAGCGGCAGCCGCAGCGCCGCGAACAGGTCGTGGAAGGTCACGCCCTGCACGCCGTCGCCGGCGACGCGGTTGTCGTAGAGGCCGAGGTCGCTCATCCGCCCGGAGGCGATCCAGTAGCCCTCTCCGACCGGACCGGCCAGCGCGGCGTGGCCAAGGAGGCTCCCCAGGCCGGTGGTGCCGGTCGTGCGGTCCGGCCGCCGATCGCGCGTCGACAGGTCGATGACGCCGGCGAGCGCGTCACCGTACTCGACCGAGAATCCCCCCGTCTGGACCTCCACCGAGTCGACCAGGTCCCCGTTGAGCGCCCCCGCGCTGCCGGCGCTGCCGCCGAAATGGTACGGATAGGGAAGCGGCTGCCCGTCCAGGAGCACCTCCGTGTCGGAGGCATCGCCCCCGCGGATGCGCATCTGGGACTGGAAGTCGTTCTCCGGCGCGATCCCCGACCGGCCCGCCAGCGCCCTGAACGGGTCCTCGAGCGCCGCCGGCCGGGCTTGCAGGGCGCCGCGGCCGAGACGGGTGCGGGACAGGTCGGAGCCTTCCCTCTCAGTCTCGCCGCGCACGATGATCCGCTCCGCGTGCGCCGGCTCCATGGAGGGATCGACGCGGACGTCGCTCCCGGCCGCCACCGCGATCTCCGCGAGGCGCCGTTCCCGGAAATTCTCGGCGGCGACCGTCAGTCGATAGACTCCCGGCGGAACATCCTCGAACAGGTACTCTCCGGAGTCGCCGGTCAGCGCGACGCGGGGCGGGCCATCGCGCCTTTGCGGCTCCAGCGTCACGCGGGCGGATGGGACGGGCGTGCTCGAAGCCCCCGCCGCCACTCTCCCGCCGACGCTTCCCCCGAAACGCTCCGCCAGCACGGAGGCCGGGACCAGGATGAGCAGGATCGCCGCGGCGCGTGCCACCAGGCGGTGCGCCGGAGCGCGCGCGTGCCGGTGCCGGCTCCCAGCGGTCATGCCCCGCCCCTCCTCGCCACCACCCGGTCATCGAGCCCGGGCGCGACGCCGGCCTCAATATAGGTTTCGCGCGGCGCGCGTTCACTGCGGCGATTCGTGGAGCGGATGACGGGTGGGTCTCGGGAGAGCCCCGATCACAGTGCTGCAATCGGGTGATCACGTTCTCGTGGGACGTGTGGAGAGGGAGGGAGGAGGCGCTGTTTCAGTCGGCGGCGGAGGCGATCATCCAATCCAGCCGCTTCTGGCCGTATCCGTCGTCCAGCCAGCCCTCGTGATGGAAGCGTATCCTGCCCGCCGGATCGATGACGTAGATCTGGGGGATCCCATTGCCGCAGTAGGACTCCTCGATCGATCCGTCACTGATGAGGACGGGCAGGGTCACCCCCTGATCCTTCAGGAAGGGAATCACCTTGGCCTTTTCCATATCGATGCTCACGGCCGCGAACGCGACACCCGGATTCCTGCGGTACTTGAGGTACGCCGCTTCCATCGCCTTCATCTCGGCGCGGCATTCAGGGCAGAAGGTCGCCCAGAACGACAGGACCAGGGTCCTGCCGCGGTAATCCGACAGGGCGACCGGCCGGCCTCCCAGGTCCTTCAGGGTGAAGGCGGCCGCCGGGCGCCGTTCCGCGGTGGCGAGCAGCTTCCGCTTGATCAGCGCCTCGCGGCGCTCCCCGGTCCGGCTCGCCTGCGCGGCCAAACTGGTGTCGAACCGCCTGCGTTGCGCGCCCGTCATCGGGTGGCGCGCCGAGAAGGCGGCGACCCTGCTCTCGAAACCGGCGTCCAGCGCCGCAGCGAGACCCAGCTGCAGGCGCGCCTCCTCGATCGAGCCGGTCCGCTCGAGGGCGTCCGCGTACTGCGCTCGTGCCCGACCCTCTCCGATCAGCGCGGCCTGGAGAGGGGGGACATCCCCTGATTCGATCTCGTCCACGAGCACCTTTCCGAGCCTGCGAGCCGCCCGCCAGTCACCGGACGTCCCGTACGCTTTCATCATGGTCGGCCAGAACAGGAAGCGTTCGGCCTCCTCTACCCCGTCCGACGCGGGCCAAGTCTTCTCGATCCATGCGAGGCCCCTGGCGGCGCAGGCCAGGCTGTCGGCGGGCGCGCGTTCCGCGAGCGCGTCGGAGATCTGCAGCATCGAAGCGACGTAGAGGTCGGGGTCGGCGGGGTCAAGCGGGGAGCCCGACGCGAACCCCTCCAAACGGGCGGCCGCCTTCAGGAGGGTCCCGGTCGGGAACAGGTCCCGATGGTCCGACATCATATCCAGCTCGGCGCCGGCCGCTTCCGCGCCCAGCTTCGCGTCGCCGGGAAACTGGTCGAGGAGCGACTCGTACAGGGCCGCGGACCGGCGGGGGTCCTTCTCCTCTCGCGCCGCCTTCAGCCTGGCCGCCCTGGCGATCCGCCCCGTCGGCCGCCGTGTCACCGCTTCCCGGCGCCAGGCTTCGATGCGGTCGGTGTCGCCCAGCCAGTCGTTTCCCTGCATGACGGCGTCGTAGAAGTCGTCGTCCCGCTCCCTCCGAGGCACCCTGGCGAGCCCGGCCAGATCCTGTTTCACTCTGTCCAGCGTGTCATCCGGGTCGCTCGTCTTGCCGATCGCGATCCAGAGCGACGGGTAGGCCGTGTAGAAATCGGGATAGTCCTCCACGAGCCGCTCGAATATCTCCCGCGCCTGCGTGACCCGTCCTGTCTCCATCGCCCCCGTCGCCTGCGCGTACAGGGATTCTGCCGCCCGATCGGCCGCGCGGTCCGAGGGACCGGCAAGACCGAGCGCCAGGACGAGCGCGACACGCCAGGGACGGGTGACCGGAGACCTCATCAGAAGTCGACCTGCATGCCGATCTCGAAGCGACGACCGAAACGGCGCACCGAGTCGTACTGAGGCAGCACCGACGTCGAGTCCACGTGGGAGTTGATCCGGAGGATCCGCAGATGGTCGGAGTTCAGGACGTTCTCGACCGACAGGAAGAGCTTCGAGGCGAGCCGGCCGATCACGATGGCCTTCTGCGCGCGCAGATTGATGTTCAGCACCGCCGGATTGCGCTCGGTGTTGCGCCGCAGGAAGACGAAATGGCTCCTGTCGGACGCGACGAACCCGTAGAAGGTCCTGTACTGCGTATAACCGAAATTGTCAACGGCCGTGAACTCGTTGATGATGGAGAACGGCAGACCGGATGATCGGCTCACCACCGCCCCCACCTGCCAGTCATGCGGCAGGTAGAACGCCGCGTTCAGCTTGACGACGTGCCTCTGGTCGTAGTCGAGATAGCCGTACTCGTCCTGCACCACCGACGGGTCGTCGCCCAGCGCCGACAGGTAATCCTCCGCGGCGCCGACGGCCCGCGAGTAGGTGTACGAGGCCTCCATCTGCCACCTGCGGCTGAGCCGCTTGGTCAGCTCCACCTCGATGCCG
>QHXY01000143.1 GCA_003223145.1 Acidobacteriota bacterium | reverse complement strand
GAGGGCGAGGGCGGTCGCCGTCTCACCGGTCGCCATCCAGGTCGGCGTCACAAACAGGGCCCGGACCTTTGGCTCGGCCACGCGCGTGCTCTCCGTTTGAGTCGATGCCGTCATCCTAGCACAGCCCCTTCCCGAGCATCCCGGCCGGCGGCTCCAGGCCATAGAGACCCAGCACGGTCGGCGCGACGTCGTAAATCCTCAGCCCCCGCAGCTCGCCCCTGGGCCGCCCGTCGGCCCCGCCCGACAGGATGAAGATGCCGTGCCAGTCGTGGTTGGCGTCGTCGGGCCCGGTGTCGTTCTCGAAGGTGTGAATGCCCTTCAGACCGACCGAGCCGATCGAGCGCCAGTCGAGGTTCCCGAAGTAGCAGGTCAGGTCGGGCGCGACATTGCGCACCTCGCGGTACAGGTCCTCGGGGCGGTGGGCCTTCGTGCCGATGTTGCGGCCGGACGGGTCCTCGATCCCCTCGATCTCGGCGATCAGATCGTTGCGCACCCTGTCGTAGTCGTGCGGGTCGATCGTCCCCAGCGGCTCCCGCCCCTTCACGTTCATGAACAGCCGCCCGTAGTAGCCGCCGTCGCCCCAGGCCTTCGTCCTACTCCAGTCAATCTCGGTCTTGAGCTTCTTCGCCCCGTGATCCGACACGACCAGGACAGCGGTGCCCGGCGGGAACAGCGACTGCAGCTCCCCGATCTCCTGGTCGCAGTAGCGGTAGTAGTCGCGGATGGCGTTCTCGAACGGGTTGCCGCGCTCGTATTTCGGGTGATCCGGATCCATGAACTTCCAGAACGAGTGATGGATGCGGTCCACGCCCATCTCGACCATCATGAAGAAGTCCCACGGCCTCGTCTTCACGAGATGCTTGGCCACCGCGAAGTGCTTGCGCGTCTTGTCGTAGATCCGTTTCAGGAGGGCATCCTTGTCGTCGGTGCGGAACCCTTCGACGTCGACGACGTATCCCGGCGCCACCCTGTCGATCTCCGCGCGCAGATCGGGCGGATAGGTGTAGGTGCTGCCGGTGGACGGGGTCAGAAAGCAGCCGACCTGGACGCCGTTCACCGGCTTCGGCGGGAACGAAGGCGGCACGCCCAGGACGATGACGTTCTTGCCGGCGCGGCCCAGAAGATCCCAGAGCGCGTCGCTCTTCAGGACCGAGGCGTTCGCCATCGACAGGCCGTCGTACGAATGGTCCTTGCGGTTGCGGAAGCCGTAGATTCCCAGCTGGCCCGGGTCCTGGCTGCGCATCATGCAGGCCCAGGCCGGCACGGTGATCGGCGGGTGGGTGCTCTCGAGAGGCCCGAAGCACCCTCGTTCCATCAGGGCCTTGAGATGGGGCAGGTGCTCCCGGTAGCGCTCGAAGACGAGACGGGGGGCGGCGCAGTCCAGCCCGATGACGGCGACTTTCATCCCGGAACTTGCCCTTCCTGTTAGGCCTCCGACCCGCGCGGGATCGGCGCCAGGCGCTCGGTCGGCGCCGGCTCCTCGGTCCCGCCGGCCGGCAGGTACGCCAACGACTGCAGGAAGAACACGATTCCCCGGGCGCTGTCCTGCGGCATCTCGCGCTCCGTCTGCACGACCAGCTCGGGCCGCAGCGGCGCCTCGTACGGATCGGAGACCCCGGTGAAGTGCTCGATCTGGCCGGCCAGCGCCTTCTTGTAGAGTCCCTTGACGTCGCGCCGGATACACTCCTCGATCGGGCAGCTGACGTGGATCTCGGCAAAGCGGCCGATCTCGGCGCGGGCCGCGTCGCGGGCCGCGCGGTAGGGCGAGATGGCCGCCACGATCACCACGGCGCCGGCCTCGGTCAGAAGACGGGCGACGTACGCGATGCGGCGCACGTTCTCGTCGCGGTCCTCCTTCGAGAAGCCGAGCCCCTTGTTCAGCCGCTCGCGCACCTCGTCCCCGTCGAGGACGATCACCCGCTGGCCCATCCCCTCCAGGAGGATCGCCAGCCGGCGCGCGATGGTGCTCTTGCCGGCGCTGGGCAGGCCGGTCAGCCAGATCGTCATTCCCTCACGCTCCACAAACTTCCTCATGCACCGGCCTCCGGGAAACGGCAGCGCTCATAAAGTGATGGCGTACTTATACCGCGGCTTTCGACAAAGTCAATAGTCTCAATCACTTTCTCGGGTCATCCCGACACGGAATGTCACACTGCGCATGAATCCCCGGCCCGGTTTCGTGACGTGCGTCAACCGGCCGCCGGGATGAGCGGAAAATTTCGATCGGCCTGGGCGGGTCTTGCCTTATCATGCCCGCCATTCGGCCGGCGGTCCATGCGCCGTTCCGACAAGGGAGGTGCTGCCATGCCTTTCGGAAGCCTGTGGATCCCGGTGATCGTTTCCGCGGTCGTCGTCTTCGTGGCCAGCTCGATCCTCCACATGGCGCTCAAGTACCACAAGGCCGACGTGAAGTCTCTTCCCAACGAAGACGCCGTGCGGGAGGCGCTCGCGAAGGGCAACCCGGTGCCCGGGGTGTATTTCACGCCGCACTGCGCCGACATGAAGCAGATGAAGGATCCCGCCATCGTGGCCAAGTTCGAGAAGGGGCCCGTCGCGATGCTCACGGTCTATCCGAAGGGCGCCCCGATGATGCAGAAGCACCTGGCTCTGTGGTTCGGGTTCAGCGTTCTGGTGAGCTTCGTCGCCGCCTACGTGGCCCGGCACACGCTCCACCCCGGTGAGGCCGGCATGCTCGTGATGCAGGTCACCGGCACCGTGGCCTTCGCCGCCTACGCCCTGTCGTACGTCAGCGACTCGATCTGGAAGGGGCAGCCGTGGGCCAACACCGTGCGCGCCGTCGTCGACGGCGCCATCTACGCCCTGCTGACGGGTCTCACCTTCCGCCTGCTGTGGCCGGCCGCGTAACCCTTGGTCGCAAGGGATCAACCGGCCCTCTGCCCGTCGAGATGCTTGTTGAAGAATTCGAGGACCCGGCGTCTGTAATCGGCGCCGGCGTACCGGCAGAGATCGACATGGGCCGCGCCCGGGACAAGCCAGAGCTCTTTCGAGCAGGGAGCGGCTGCGAATAAAGCCCTCGTTTCCTCGGGCGTAGTCCGGTGATCCTCGGCGCCGCCGATCACCAGCACGGGCGCCCGGAGATGCCCGATCTTCTCAATCGGTGACAATTCGCCCACCGGGATTCCCAGGCGGCCCTTGACCTGGAGCGTCAGCAGAGGCGCCAGCCAGTCGCCGACCGGCCCAAGCACCGGGTGAAGTCGATGGGCGGTCGCATGCCCGATGTCCGGATAGACGGCTTCAAGGATCACCGCGTCGGCGTCGACGGGACGCGGACCCAGGAGACACGCGGCGCCCCCGAGGGAACAACCGATGACCCCAACGCGATTGCGGGAGTCGTGGTCGCGGAGAAATCGGACTGCGGCCTCGACGCCGGCTGACTCCTGGTAGCCAAACGTGATGTGCTGCCCGGGACTTTCGCCATGGGCCTGAAGGTCGAACAGAAGAACCGAGTAACCGGCGGCGCGCAGGAATCGTGCCCGATCGATCATGCTGCGACGATCCGACCGGATTCCATGGACGAGCACGATGCCGCCCTTGTCCCGATCACCTTGAACGAACCAGCCCCGGAGCAGGTCGCCCGTCTCTGTTCGGAACTCGATGGATCGCCCCGCCAGATCGGAGGGCGGGAGACCCACGGGATGGTTCGCCGGCGCGACCAGGATCGACCCGGCCAGCAGCCCGACCGTCACCGCCCCCGCGAGAGCCACAACCGGAAGAGCCACAATCGTTCCCAGACGCTTCAACGGGAGGTCTCGCCCGGGGGCTCTCAGCCCGGAATGCTCTCGATGTGCGGGAGGCGGTCGGCGACGACGGGCCGCGGATCGGAGGCGCGCCAGAGGTTGCGCCCCCAGGTCGCGACGGCCTCGACTCCGATGTTGATGTACGGCAGGACGATCAGGGTCAGGACGGTCGAGGATGCCAGCCCGCCGATGACGGTGCGCGCCAGGGGGTAGTAATACGCGTCGCCGACGCTGGAGCGCCCGAGGGCCAGCGGGATGAGACCGACGATGGCGGTCAGGGCGGTCATCAGGACGGCGCGCAGGCGGTCGCGGCCGGCCTGCAGGATGGCGTCGTCGCGCCCGAGCCCCGCGCGCCGGAGCTGGTTCATGTGGTCGAGAAGGACGATGCCGTTCTTGACGACGATGCCGATCAGCATCAGCAGGCCGATCTGCGCCATGATGTTGAACGGCGTGCGCGTCGCCGCCAGAAGCCAGGCGGCGCCCGGCAGGGCGAACGGGATCGAGAAGAGGATCGCGAACGGCTGCGCCATCGACTCGAACAGCGACGCCATGGCGAGGTAGACCAGGACCAGCGCCAGGAGGAAATTGATCCCCATCTGCTGGTTCTCCTCCCCCTGTTCGAGGATCTTGTCGTCCCAGGACCAGGTGTAGCCGGGAGGCAGGTCGAAGGCGTTCATCAGCCCCTCGATCTCCTTCTTCGTCTTGTCCCAGTTCTTCCCCTCGTAGGTAGCGTTGACGGCCACCCGCACCTTGCGGTTCTCGCGCGCGATCTGATCGGCGCGTCGCACCACCTGGAACGAGGCGATGTCGCCGAGAAGCACCGGCCGGTCCGGGGGCCCGATCTGGAGCTTGCGGAGATCCTGCAGGTTCTCGCGGTCGATCTGACGCAGCTCCAGCCAGGTCTCCACCTCGCGGTCGCCGGTGTTGAAGCGCTGCAGGCGCATTCCGCCCAGGGTGAACTGGAAGATCTGCGATATGTCCTCGGCCGTCAGCCCGGCGCGCAGCGCCTTGTCGCGGTCCATGACCACCTGGATCTCGTTGCGGCCCTTGTTGAGCGACGAGGTGATGTCCTGCACCCCGTCCACCGTCCCCAGACGGCGCGCCGCCTCGTCGGCCAGCTTGGTGAGGACGCCGCTGTCGTGGCCGAAGAACTTGACGGCGAAGTAGGTGCTGTTGCCGCCCACCTCGGCCTCCTCGGCGAAGAAGATGCGCGCCCCCGGGACCTGCGGCAAGCCGGTGCGTATCGCTTTGCGCAGCTCCTTGACCTGCTCGTCCCCCAGATCGTCCCGCGCCATGGTCAGGATGGTGTGCGCCTCGTTCTCGCCGTACACGCTGTAGACCGAGTCGATGAAGAGCTTCTCCTTGTTGGCGCGGAAGTACGCTTCGGCCGCGTCCACCGCCCGCTCGGCGTCCGACTTGTAGACGAAATCGGCGAACTCGTACTGCAGGAACAGCCGCTTGTTGCTGGTCGCCGCGAACTGCGCCGTGTTCACGAGTCCCGCCATGAACGGCACGATGCCGACGACCAGCCCGGCGATCACGACGAGCAGGGTCCATGCCTTGTGACGGAGAGTCCACCCGAGCGCGCCGGCGTAGCGCTCCTCCAGCCACGCGAGGCTCTTCGGCTGGGCCGCCGGCCTGCGCCTGAGCCACTGGGCCGACATCAGCGGGATGAGCGTCAGGGACGAGAACAGCGAGCAGGCGAGCGAGATGGAGATCGACAGCCCGACCTCCTTCAGCCAGGTGGTCAGCTCGGTGCTGGCGCCGACGACCAGGGGCAGGAAGACGATGATGGTGGTCAGGGTCGAGCAGGTGACCGCCATGGTCACCTCGCGCGCGCCGACCAGCGCCGCCTGGTGCGGGTCGCCGACCGTGCGGCGCTTGCGGTCGATCGACTCCAGGACCACGATGGCGTCGTCGACCAGCATGCCGATGCCGAGCATCAGGCCGCACATCGACAGGACGTTCAGAGTCCGGCCCATGAAATACATCAGCCCGCAGGCGGCGATGACCGAGAACGGGATGCTGAACGACACGATCAGCGTCGAGTCGAGGCGCCGCAGGAAGTAATACAGGACCATGACCGCGAACAGCGCCCCCAGGATTCCGGCGTATCGCAGCGAGTCGATGCCGGTGGTGATCTGCTTCGCCTGGTCGTCGAAGGTGAACAGCTTCATCCCCTTCAGCAGCGGGTCCTTGTCGATGTCCTGGGTGATCACCTTCATCACGGCGCGCACCACGTCCACCGTGTTGGCGGTCGACTCCTTGAAGACGTCCATGGCCACGGCCTGCACGCCGTCGAGGTGACGCCCGAAGCCGATCGGCGGCTCCTCGTAGCGGATCTCGGCGATGTCCGACACCTTCAACCCGTGGTCGTTCACCGCCAGGTTCTCGATCCGTCCCCAGCGCGCGGGCGGTGTAGCGCAGGCCGTCGTGGCTGACCTGCCCGAGCACGAGGTTCGACGAGGCTCCCTGCAGCCGCTGCAGCAGGCCGCCGATGTCGACGCCGTGCTCCTTCACCCGGTCGAGGATCAGGTCGATGAAGATCTCGCGCGGCGCCACCCCGTTCAGGTCGACGCGCGCTACGCCGGGGACCCGGAGGATGCGGTTCTTCACGCGCGTCTCGAGGAGCTCGTAGTTCTTCGACAGGTCGACGCCCTCGGTGGCGATGCGCGACTGGACCACCGGGATGTCGCTGGTGTTGAAGGAGAAGATGATCGGGTCGCCGATCCCCGGCGGCAGGGTCGGCCGCACCTGGTCCATCTTCTCGCTGACCAGCATGCGAACGATGTCGAGGTTCTGCCCCCATTTGAACTGGAGCTGGAACTCCGCGTTGT
>QHXY01000142.1 GCA_003223145.1 Acidobacteriota bacterium | reverse complement strand
CTCGGGAAGCGGGTGATCGATCCGCACGGTTGTCGGTCATTTTCTCAGGAGTCACCGCGGCGGCACCCGTTCACCTCCAGCCACCCACCCTCATCGAAGAACCCGAAGCGGCGCTCGAGCTTCACGAACAATCTGTCCGAGTCGGGCAGCGACGCCAGCGGGACTTCGACAGTGCCGCCGCGGCGCCCGCCGCGCAGCTCGGCCCGGCCCGCCGTCTGCGCCGTCAGTGCGTCGCGGACGTCGGTCTGGCCCCGACGCCATCGCAGGGCGAGCGACAGACTGCGGCGCGTCGCAGGAAGGCCAGATGCCAGGTGGAGCGTCGGCCGGCCGAACGCGCCCAGTCGGGGATGCAGCTCCAGATCGAGGCGCAGCGCTCCATCGTCCAGGCGCGCCCGGCGCACGGGATGCAGACCCCGGCCGATGTCCGGTCCGCGCTCCTTGAAGAAAACCTCCGGCCGCCCGGCGAAGGCCAGGAACTTGCGCCGGTGCACGGTGAGCTGCGTGGCGTGGCGCAGAATCGCCCGGCGCTTGCCGGCCATCTCCTCGTCGGTGGGTTCGGACGATGTAGCTCAGCGCCCGCGGCAGCGGATCGGGGGAGGCGCGCTCGAGGGCGAGACGCATCAGAACCGCGAGGGCGCTATGGTCCGGATGCAGATCGAACAGCGACGGCAGGACCAGCAGGGTCGTGCGCCAGTCCCTGAGGACGGCCGCCAGACGCTCCACAGCGCCTCCGTCCCCCGCAATCACCAGATCGGTGATCGCCTGATCGGGGAGACCGAGAAAGAGGGCGTCGTCGGCGGCGAGACCCAGCTCGGCGAGGGCCGCCAGCGCCTCCGCGCGCCGCCGGCGGCCGAACCGGGCGCTGTCATCCGGTCGGATGCGGATGCGCCCCTCGACCAGGCGCTGCGTCCAGGGATTATTGTCGCCGTCCGTGGCGAAGACCACTCGCGCCCGCCCGCCGCGGGCGATGGTGCGCTGCAGAAGGGCCCCCGCCGCCAGCGTTTCGTCGTCCGGGTGCGGCGCCAGGAACAACAGGTGCTCTCCGGAGGCCGGTCCGTCCCAGCTCATGGCGCTCCACCCGCCGGTGCGAAAGGCGAGAAGCCGCGCTCCGCCGCCCCGGCCCAAATCACCGCGAGCCGCCCGCCGCCGGACGCGGGAAGGAAATCATGCCCTCCCGGAGGGAGGTCTCGCGGCCCGTCGTACGGCAGCCCGTCGAGCCTTCCCCGCGCTGCATCGATTTCGGCCACGATGGCGTAACGTGCGGGGACGATGACCTGGAAAGGGAGTGCCCTTCCCTGCACGGCTCCCGCCTCCGTGGTGAGCAGGCGGCCGGCGACCCTCCAGGTCCCGACCACGATGTAATTGTCCTCTAGAAAGCGCCGGGCGCGCGGAGGAAATCCGCACGTGTCGGCCGGAGCGACACAGGTTCTCGTCTCGATACAGCGCTCCGGAATGCTGTCCGTGATCAGACCGCGGGTCATCCGCTCCAGAGTCATGGTTTCCAGGGCATAGTAGAAGGGGCGGTTGCGGAACACGCTCTCCCCCTTCCGGTCGAGCACGTAGTCCGCCGGGTCCGTGAGCCGCAGGAGCTCGGCCAGGTGCTGCACCTGCGGCCGGACGCCGCGCCCGGTCAAGGGCGACACGAGGGGGAGCACCGCCAGCTCCACGCAGGCCAGAAACACCGGGATCCTGGCGGCGATCCGAGACACCCCGGACCAGCGCGATGAACCGCCGGCGCCCGCGATGCGGACGGACCCGTCGAGGAGCAGGCCGGCCAGGAGCACGGTGAACAACGGATAGAACGGCAGGAGGTCCTGGCGCGTATGCACCGGCCACAACGTCGACAGGAGCAGGTACTGGGAACCGCCCAGCAGCAGAACAAAGGCCACCCGGGCCCCGCCCCCGGTGAGGTGCCGGATCAGGAAGCGCGCCGCGGCGATCAGCAGGGCGAGGATCGGCGGGAGAAGATACACGCGCCGGGAATATCCCCAGCGGCCGACCCCCGGCAGGAGATTGTGCTGGATGGTGCAATAGAACAGGTCTGCAAGCGCGCCGCGCGCCGAAAAGTAGAGCACGACCGCCGCCGGAGCCACCAGGAGACCGGCGAGAAACGCCAGGACGAGCGGCAGCGAGCCCGCTACGCGGCGCGCCCCGTCGACCGTGCCCGCCGGACCCTTGACCGAGCCGGACCTCCCGGTCCACGGTCCGGCCAGCAGCCGGATCGACACGGCGGTGATCCCCAGGGCGCAGAGGAGCATGACCGTCTTGAGGGACACGGCCAGGCACGCACCGGCCAGGAGCCCTCCCCGGAAGACACGTCCCGTTCCGAGACTCCCGCCGAGGAGCGTCGCGACCGCCACGACCCACAACGCCGCCCACAGGACGTCGGTGCGGTACTCGACCGACTTGAAGAAGAAGGTCGGGCTCAAGCTGCAGAGAAGCGCCGCCCACGCACCGGTGCGCGCCCCGAACAGCCTCCGGCCGAGCGCGTACGAGCCGGCCAGCGCGGCGGCGAACACCGGCAGTATGGCCAGACGCATGAACAGCAGGATGCGGGGGTCTTCGCCGATGAACGCGACCAGGGGGGCGCTCAGGACATGGAACAGCGGAGCGTGATTGTCGAACACGTCCCGGTAGGGCAGGAGTCCCTTCGTCCAGGCCCAGGCGATGTGCAGGTGTTGCGGCTCGTCCGTATCCACGGGATAGGCGAGGGCGTACACGACGCGCAGCACGAGCATGGCGGCGGACAGCGCCAGAAGGGCGCCCTGTTCGCCGCGCGATCCGCTCGCGGGGCGGCCGGCCGGACCGCCGGGCGCGTCCTCGACGGGCTGGAGCGCGCTGCCGACGCGTCCCATCTAGAAGCCTGTCCTCCTAGGCTTCGCGCAAGGCGTTGATGATCTTCAGACGCGCGGCGCGCGCGGCCGGGAACAGCCCGCCGAACAGCCCCATCGCGAGGGAGAAGACCACGCCGGACACGATCAGGGCCGGTGTGAGCTGGAAGTTGAACAGGATCTCGGAGAACGACGCGAAGTTGTTGGTGCCGGTCGGCGCGGTCAGGAACAGATGGACGGCGACGAACGCGATCGCGGCGCCCGCCAGACCGCCGAGGAACCCGAGGACGACCGACTCGAGGACGAATGAGACCAGGATCACCATCCGGGAGAAGCCGAGCGCCCGCATCGTGGCGATCTCGCGGGTGCGCGCCGAGACCTGGGCGTACATCGTGTTCATCGCCCCGAACGACGCGCCGACCGCCATGATGATGGCGACGAAATAAGCCAGGATCTTGATCGGGGCGGCGGTGACCGTCTGCTTGTCGAAATAGTCACTCTCCGGAAGCGCGTCGAGCTTGATCCGCTGGTCCCCCTTGATCGCCGCGATCAGACGATCGCGCGCCGCCGTGTCGGTGGCGCGCGCCACGACGGTGCTGAACCCGCCGGTCCGGTGCGCCTGCTCTTGGACGTTGTGCAGGTCGGCCCAGACTTCGGAGTCGTAGGGCGAGCCGGCGGCGTCGAAGATGCCGACGATCGTCCAGCGCTCCGAGCCGGCCTTGGCGGTCCCGCCGAGCCGGAGCTCCGGGAAGCGGTCGCGCGCGCGCGTCGAGACGATCGCCTCGGCCGTGCCGGTCTGGAACATCCGCCCCTCGACGATCCGCACGCTGTCGCCACGGATCTTGAACGCCACCGGCTCGACCCCGCGCACGATGACGTTGGTCCGCTTGCCGTCGCGCTTCGGGATGTTAATCAGGACGACCTGCTCGGGCGACTCGAGCTGCTGACCATCGTCGCCGCGCGCCAGCCCTTCGAGCGTGCTGATCGCGTCGTGCTGGTCCTTGCTGACGAAGCTGTTCACGTCCGACCCCGCCCCGACCCGCAGGATGACGACGTTGAGGGACGACACACTCGTCGCGAACGTCCTGGTCACCCCCTCGGCCAGCGACATCACCAGGAGGAAGACGGTGACGACCAGGGCGATGCCCAGGACGGTCATCGCCGTCGACACCTTGCGGACCACCAGGTTGCGCAGGTTGTACTTGAGCGGGATTCCCATCACGCCACCCGCCGCAGACCGTCGACGATCGAGATGCGCGACGAGCGGATCGCCGGCACGAACCCGGCCAGCACGCCGATGCCGACCGCGGCGGTGAAGGCGGTGAGCAGCGTCGCAAGGGAGATCTTGAGGTTGTAGGCGAACATCGCCACTGGCGTGTGCTTGATGATCCCGATCAATCCCCACATGAACGGGAACGACCCGAGCGCGCCGGCGACGCCGCCGAGCAGCGCCAGGACGATCGCCTCCGACAGGACCAGCATCAGCACCTGGCTGCGCCGGAAGCCGAGCGCCCGGATGACCGCGATCTGCGTCACCCGCTCGCGGGCGCTCATCGCCATGGTGTTGGCGACGATCAGGACGACGGTGAAGAGCACGGTCAGGGCGATCGACCGGAACAGCAGCTTGACGTCCCCCATCATCTCCGTGAACTGCAGCATGAACTGCTTCTCGGGCATCGCCTTCACCGGGGCGTCGCTGTTTTCGAACATCTTGTTGATCGCGTCGCACACCCCCGGCACCTTCTCCGGCGCCTCCGTGCGCAGGTAGAAGATGCCGGTCCGCTCGAGCCGCCCGAGGAACGAATTCTCGAGATACTTGTTGTGGAAGAAGATGTTCGATTCGTCCGGCCCGGTGTAGACGCCGCGCAGGACCAGGTCGATCGTCCCCGGAATGTAGGTCCCTCTGACCTGGATCCGCTGGCCGATCGTCCAATGGAAACGATCGATCAGCTGATCGTCCGGGATCGAATAGTCGTCGTGGACGATCGCCCAGACCTGGGGGTCGGTGGAGAGCTGGCCGAAGAAGTTCTGCGGACGCTCGTCGACGTAGATCCCGCCGAACCAGATCTGCGGGGCGACCGCCACCACCCCCGGGACCTGCTCGATCTTCTGCCGGTACGCCAGCGGCATGAAGTTGCCCAGCCCGGTGGCGTGCTGCACCACGACGTTCGCCGCCCCCTTGGTGCGGCCGGTGTCGTAGTCCAGCGCCTCCAGGAGCGACGACAGCACGACGATGAGCACGAGGACGAGGACGATCGAGGCCATGGTCAGGAAGGCGCGGCTCTTCTTGCGGAAGACGTTCTTCCAGATGAATCGGAAGTATTTCATCCGTCTACCTTCCGTCGCGCGAGCGGTCCAGCGCCGCCGCCGGCTCCTCGACCGACAGGACGCCCTTGTCGAGGTGCAGCATCCGATGCGCGCGCGCCGCGGCGCGTGGATCGTGGGTCACCATGACGATCGTCTTGTGGTGCTCGGTGTTCAACCGGTTCAGGAGATCGAGTATCTCGCCCGCGCTGCGGGCGTCCAGATCGCCTGTCGGCTCGTCGGCCACCAGGATGACCGGGTCGGCGACGATCGCCCGCGCGATCGCCACGCGCTGCTCCTGCCCGCCGGAGAGCTGACGCGGGTAATGGTCCGCGCGGTCGCTGAGTCCGACGATTGCGAGCGCGGTGCGCACATGCGCCTGTCTCTCCTGTCTGGACAGACGCGTCAGCAGCAGGGGAAGCTCGACGTTCTCGAAGGCCGTCAGGACCGGGATCAGGTTGTAGAGCTGGAAGATGAAGCCGATGTGGTCGGCCCGCCAGCGCGCCAGCTCCGTTTCGCGCATCGACGAGATGACGCGCCGGTCGATCGTGATCCGGCCTTTCGTCGGTGTGTCGATCCCGGCGAGGAGGTTCAGGAGCGTGGTCTTGCCCGAGCCGGACGGCCCCATCAGGGCGATGAACTCTCCCGTGTCGATCGTCAGGTCGATGTCCGCGAGAACCGGTATCTGCAGGGAATCCCGACGGTAGGCCTTGGAGACGTGCTCGATGCAAATCAAGGAATCTGCCACGTTTCCCCCCGTGCGGCGCTCATTTCTTGTTGCGGATCCTGACTCCGTCCACCAGCTCGCTTCCGGCGGCCTCGGCCACCAGCGTCTCGCCGCCGACGAGCCCTTCCCTGATCTCGGCCGAGCTGCTTTTTTCGACTCCCACGACGACCGGCGTGAAGATCGCGCGGTCGTTCCGGATCACGAAGACACCGGTCTTTCCGTCACGCACGGTCAGGGCGCTCTTCGGAACCTCCACACGGGTACGGGTCGAACCCCCGTCGGTCGCCTCCCGGGTGAAGTTCACGCGCGCCGACAGGTCCGGGAGGATCTTCTCGTCCGGGTCGAGAAAGGCCACCTTCACCTTCACGGTTCCCTTCTGACGGTCGGCGGAGGGAATGACCTGCTTCATGGAACCCTTGTAGACCCTGTCGGGGTACGCCTCCAGGACGATCTCCGCCGGCTGACGCGGCCGGATGCGCCCCAGGTTCGACTCGTTGACGTCCACGCCGACGTAGAGCGTCGAGAAATCCACCAGGGTGACGATGGCGCCGCCGTTCGTCGAGCCCTGGCCGGGGGATCCGAACGGGGAGACCGCCTCGCCGACGTGCGCCCTCTTGGCCACGACCACGCCGTCGAACGGCGCGCGCAGGACCGTGTAGTCGAGGAGCGCCTTGATGTAGTCGACGCGGGCCCGCGTCGAGGCCTCCTGGGCCACCGCCGCGTCGAGCGTCGATTTCGGCGCCAGGCCCTGGTGGAACAGGCTCTGCTGCCGCGTCAGGTCGGCGGTGGCCTGGGCCCAAGCCGCCTGCGCCTCCGCGATCTGTGCGTCGAGGTCCTGGTGGTCCAGCTGCGCGATGAGGTCGCCCTTCCTGACGCGCGAGCCCTCGGTCACCCGCAGATCGGTGATGCGCGAGGTGATCTTGGGCGACAGATCGGCACGGGTTTCGGCCTCCACATAACCCGAGGCCGACAGCACGGTGAGCGCCTGTCCTTCCGTGATCAGCGCCGCCGTGATGGTCTCGACGGGAACGGCACGCGTCGCCGACGATATCCAGGCATAGGCGCCCACGCCGATCGCAAAGACCATCACCGCGGACCCCAGCAGGAGCAGCAGGGGCCGCTTCGGGCGCTCGCGTTCCCTGGGTATGCGCAGGCCCGTGAGGTCCGGCATCGGTCGCGGGGTGTCGATCGGCATCGGTGCGCTCATGCGAGGAGGTCCAGCACCTCGCGCGGGTGATTCCGGGCGTCGACCTTTGGAAAGACGTGCGTGATCGTGCCGTCCGGCCCGATCACGTAGGAGATCCGTCTGGCCGACCGGTCCTTCGGTCCGTCGCACGCGCCGTACGCCACGCCGATCTCCCGCCCGGTGTCGCACAGCAGGCGGAAGGGGAACTGGAACTTCTCGGCGAAGGCGGCGTTCTCGTCCATGGTGTCGAACGAGGCTCCCAGGATCACGGTGTTCTTCTTCTCGAACTCGGAGCGCAGGTCGCGGTACCCGCAACCCTCGATGGTTCAGCCCGGCGTGTCGGCCTTGGGGAAGAACCACAGGACGACGGTTTTCCCCCGGAGCTCCGAAAGGCTCACGTCCCGGCCGTGATGGTCCTTCACCTTGAAATCGGGCGCCTTGCTTCCGACAGGCAGCATCACCGGCTGCACCTCCCTGGGGTTGTCAGGACGGGCCAGATTACCATCGTGCCGCCGGCGGCCGCAAGCGCGGGGTGCGCGGTTCAGGGGGCCAGCAACCCGACGGCCTGCCTCACCACCTGCGCCAGATGCGCGGCTCTTCGCCCGTCATGTGCTGGTGGATGGCGACGACGTCGATGGAGCCCTGGCGCAGCGTCTTGAGCACCCCCTGCAATTCCCCTTCGCGCATCGCGAAGTCGCCGTCCACCACCGCATCCTCCTGGGTGCCGGCGAATCCCGCCCAGGTGTTCAATCCCATCTCGGCCCCAATCTCAGCGCCGCCGTGTCGTGCCTTGCGCCCGAAGACTGCCTTGAACATCCCGTCCCGCGACTGCCCCGGGACCCCCAGGGCCGCGGCAAGGCGCGCCCCGTCCAGCGCGCTCTTCGGGACCGGTCTCCTGCCCGAGGCGGCGGGCGGTTCCCGTTGAGCGGCGCGCCGGGCGCGGACCGCCTCAAAGGCAGCCTGGACGGCCGCCGCGAGCTTCTCCGGGGCTCCCGTCCCTCCCACGTGCATGAAGAACACGCGCGGGTCGTCGAACATGAAATGGTTGTGCAAGGCAGTCACCTCGGCACCGGTGTCCAGCAGGGCTCCCAGCGCGTCCTGGACTTCGTCCTGAAAGAGCACCAAGTCGCCCATCATCATGACCTGTGCTCCGCCCGCGCTCTCGAAAGCGACCCATGACGTCAGGCCCATGAACGGCGGCAGGGGCCAGCCGTCGACGCTCACCGGGACGTCGGTCCGCGGAAACGGCACCTTGTACACCCGCTCGGCCTGGTTCCACGTCCCTGCGGCGCCGAGGATGCGGACGATCTCCTCGGTCGGAAAGGGGCCCGGCCGCGCCGCAGGCCCCGCGGGCGGCGAAGGCGGCGGCGTCCGCGGCGCGGCGGCGAGCGCGGTCCCGGCGATCAAGACCAGACATGCAAGACGCGTTCGATGTCTCACCCTGCCCTCCTCTTGATGAAACGTTCGACGACGGTCTGATACACCCGCAACGTCTCGGCGGCCAGGCGTTCCGGAGTGAAGCGCCGCGCCACGTCCTGGCTGCCACGCCGTCCCATCTCCCGGGCCCGCCCGGGATTCTCGATCAGGGTCAGGATCGCCGCCGCCAGGCGTCCCGGCTGTCGCGGCGGCACGACCAGTCCCGTCTCGCCGTCCCGCACGATCTCGGCGGCGCCACCGATCGAGGTCGCCACGGCGGGCACACCGCACGCCAGCGCCTCCTTGAGAACGGCGGACGATGCGTCGCAATCGACCGAGGGCAGGACCGACACGTCCAGGGCTGCGGTGATCGCCGGCACGTCCTCTCGGAAACCGAGGAAACGGACGGCGTGGCCAATCCCCAGGGTTCGCGCCAGGCCCTCGAGATCCGTCGCGCGCGACCCCGTGCCGACGATCAGGAAACGCGCGTCCTTGCGGCTCTCGAGAACCATA
>QHXY01000141.1 GCA_003223145.1 Acidobacteriota bacterium | reverse complement strand
GGCCCTGTTCTGCCGCGTTCTCGCGGGAATGCGCCAGAAGGTCGGATTCCTGGTGCACGCCTACGTCGTGCTTCCCGACCGCGTCCGTCTGATCCTCGGGGCCCGCGGCGGCGACATGCGGTGGGCCCGGCTGACCGTGCACCGCCTGAAGTCGCGCTACGCCCGGGAGATCAACGCGCGGTCCGGACGATTGGGTCTGGTGTGGCAGGATGGCGACCAGACACTGCCGCTCGGCGATGCGGAGGACGTCCGGCGGAAAGCCGATTACCTGCACCACAACCCGGTGATGGCTGGGCTGGCGCGCGACGCGGGGGAGTGGCGCTGGTCGAGCTATCGTGCCTGGGCGGGAGGCAGGCGCACGCCCCTGCCGGTGGATCTGCCCGCAGGGTTCCCAGCGGCGACGGCCGGGGCGCGGTCCGTCCTCACTTGATGATCTGGAAGCTCCGCTCCCAGCGCGACTTGGTGAACAGGTGGGTGATCTTGTCCCAGACGCCGCTGACCTTGTCCGCCATGGCGGTCCTCTGCCAGGCATCCCGGTCCTCGTCGTACGACCACCAGATCATGAAGGCCCGCCCCTTGACGTAATCGCGCGGCACGAACCCCCAGGATCGGCTGTCCTTGCTGTTGTCGCGGTTATCCCCCATGCAGAACAGGGAGTTCTCCGGGATGCGGGTCGGAGGGTAATCGTCCTGATCGAAATTCAGGCCCTTGGGGTTGCGGTGAATCTTGTACTTTTCTTCGATCGGCTTGCCGTCGATGTACACCTGCCGGTCGCGGATCTGGAGCACCTCGCCCGGCAGCCCGATCACCCGCTTGATGTAGTCCTTCTCGGGCTCCTCCGGATACTTGAACACAATGATGTCGCCGCGCTTCAGCACGCGGACCGGCAGCAGCGCCCTCTCCACGGCCGCCAGCGGCGCGAGGGAGGATGTCGGGGAGAAGGCAAACTTGTTGACCATGATGTAGTCGCCGACCAGGAGGGTGGGGATCATCGACCCGGTGGGGATCTTCGACTGCTGGAAGACGAAGGTGCGCGCGAACATCACGAAGATGACGCAGGTCACGATCGTCTCGAAATAATCGCGCAGGATCCCCTTGGGCGCTTCGTCCGGCAGCATCGGTTCTCCCCTCCAGGCCGCAGGGATTATAGAGGGGGAGGGGAGGCCAATCAACCGCGGCGGTCGCCTCCCTCACCGCGGTTCTCACTCGATCCAAATCGACACCTTCTCGTCATCGTCCTGGACCTCGACCACCTGGCCCGGCTCCATCGCCTCGAGCGCCCTGATGAGGGTGTCGAGATCGAGGTCCTTGTGGCGCAGCCCGGGCGTGTCGCCGCCCGCACCGGGAAAATCGGTGCCGGCGCGCGTTTCGCCCTTCGCGGTCACCCGCAGGATCGCCGAGACCAGGCTCATCGGCAGGTTGACCAGAACGGAAGGCGTGCCCGCCCCGTTCTGGTAGACGCGGATCTTCAGCCACCGTGCCCTCTGCGTGTCCCTGGCGGCGGCCGGGGTAGCCGCCAGGGACAGCACGAGAAACGCCGCCGCGCCGGTCGCGGCCAGAGCCTTGAGACGAGGTGTCATGAGACCTCCTTCAGGTGTGCCGGATCATGCCGTTTCTCCGGCTCACCGGGATCGAACGGAGGACCCCGAAAAAGGTTCCCGTCAGAGGCCGGCGCGTTCCCTCAGCCGTCGCACCTGCAGGGAGAGACGACGCAGGCGCACCGAGAGACTCAGGAGATAGACGGCCAGGACGACCCAGACGGCCGTGTAGGCAAGATTGAGGAAGCGCAGGCCGCGCTCGACGATCTCGGGCCGCGCGGCCACGTTCTCGGCGGTGAAGCCGGAGACCGGCTCCTGCGCCAGCAGGGCCAGGAACGACGTGACGGTCGGGAGATGCGGGAGGTTCATGCCGGCTCCGTGTGGACCGAGCGGCGAGCGACCCGGTGCGTGAGCTCCGCCACCTGATCCTCGAGTCGAGCGACGCGACAGCGCTTGATCAGGAGCGCCGTGAAGAACAGGACGAAGGTGAAGACGCAGAGGCCGAAGGCCTTGCCCATGGCCGGGTCGAGCCCCTGCCCGCCCGACACCCTCAAGACCTTGGGATGAAGTCCTCGCCACCACTCCACCGATTTGTAGATGATCGGCAGGTCGAGGGCGCCGACGATCCCCAGCACACCGGCCCAGCGGGCGGCCTGCTCCGGGTTTTCGGCGCTCTGGCGGAGAATGAGATAGCCGGCGTACATCAGCCACAGGACCAGCGTCGAGGTGAGACGTACTTCGCCCGTCCACCACACGCCCCACACCGGGCGGGCCCAGATCGGACCGGTGAGAAGGACGATGGTGAAGAACACGACACCCAGTTCGGCGGAGGCGTGGGCCACCCGGTCGAAGCGCCTGTCACGCGTCCACAGGTACAGAGCGCTGCATACGGCGCACAGGACCACGCCCAGGAACCCGGCGAACGCCGAGGGGACGTGGAAATAGAAGATGCGCTGCACCACGCCCATCTTCTCCTCGGTCGGGACGACCTGGAAGATGGTGTACAGGCAGACGGGAACCAGGAGAGCCACCAGCAGGTCGAGCGCCCGCTCGGTCGTGTCCATCCACCCCGACCCGCTCGGCTGTCCGGCCATGACGACTCCGCCTCCCGTCGGCGACCGCTCCGGCAGACGCCGATGATATCACCGACCTGGTGACCCTCCGGATGCACGGGGATGAAACGCTCCTAGTCCTCGAGCACATAGTCGAATAACAACACGGACGCGGCGAGGAAGATGAGGTCGTAGGCTGCGGACAGGGCCACCCAGGAGGCGTATCTCTCGAACGGGCGCCCCGCCAGGAGGTGCGTCGTGGTCTTCACCGCCGCCAGTGCCACGGGGACCGCGGCGGGAAACAGCAGGAGCGGCAGAAGCAGCTCGCCGCGCCGCGTCCGCGTGGTCATGGCCGCGAACAGGGTGCCCACCGCCGCGAACCCGACGGTGTTGAGAACGAGCTCCAGAACGACCAGGGCGATCCGGCCGCTGAAGCGGAAATTGAACATCACCACGGACACCGGCACCACGATCGCCTCGACCGCCGCCATGAACAGCACGGTGGCCGCAACCTTGCCCAGGTAGAAAGCGCTGCGATCGATGGGCGCCAGCAGGATGCCCTGAATGCGGTCCTGCTCGCGCTCCAGCTGGAAGGAGCGGCTGATCGCCAGGACGCCGGAGAAGATGAAGGCGACCCACAGGACGCCCGAGCCGAGGGTCACGAAATCGATCACGGTGAAGTCGAACGCAAAGTTGAACACGACCAGGACCAGAAGGGCGAAGAACAGGAGCGTGACGGCCTGCTCGCGGCTGCGCAGCTCGACCTTGAGATCCCTGGCCGCGACCAGGAGGACGGCCCGCCAGTAGTTCATGAGGCGGCCCGCCCGGAGGCGGAGTTCGCCGTCATCAGCGCCTCCAGGAAGCCCTGATCCAGGCCGCGCGCCGCGCGGTCGAGAAGCAGCCGGCCGTCCGCGAGAACCAGGACCCGATCGGCCGCCCGGAGACCCTGCCCGAGATCGTGTGTGGCCAGGATACAGGTCCGTCCGGCGCCGCGCTCCTCCTCGAGAGTGGCCTCGAGTCTCGCGTGCGACGGGCGATCGAGACCGGTGAACGGCTCGTCCAGCAGGAGCAGATCGGGCCGGTGCATCAGGGCCCGGGCGATCGCCAGACGCTGCTGCATGCCACGCGAGTAGCTCCCCACCCGGTCGTCGCGGCGATGCTCCAGGCGGGCGGCGCGGATCGACTCCAGCGCGGCGCTGACGGGGTCGGGAAGCGCGTACAGTCGCGCATAGAACAGCAGATTCTCGAGACCCGTCAGGTGCTCGTAGAGAAACGTCTGGTGCGACAGGAAGCCGATCCGCCGGCGCAGCGCGCTCGCGTCGGATGACGAGGCGTTGGTGCCGAACAGGCACAGGCGGCCGGCGGTGGGCCGGATGAGGGTGGCGCACAGCTGCAGCAGGGTCGATTTGCCGGCGCCGTTCGGCCCGAACAGAGCGACCGATTCGCCGGGAGTCACCCTGAGATCGAGGGACTCCACGGCGACCACGGGCCCGTAACGCTTCCCGAGTCCCGTGGCCTCGATCGCCGGGACCACCGGCCCGCTCTCCGCAATCACCTGCGTCCCGGGCGCCCGCCTGGCCGAGGGGAGATCCTGGCTTCGAGCTCTTCGATCCTCTGGACCAGGCGGACCGCCTCCTGCGTGTACCGGTCGGTCATTTCCCGATAGTCCCGCTCGCTGATCTTGCCGGCATGGAAGTCGTACTCCACGTCCTGGATCGTCTCGTAGGCGACCGCCTTCAAGGCGTGAAGCTCGCGCAGCTCGGCGATGACGTCCGGGCCATCGGTCAGCGGCGCCGAGAGGTGGCGAACGAGCGGGGACAGAACGTACGCCACGACCGTCAGGACGAGGAGGATCCCTGCGAGCATGAGCATCAGCGGCCTTCCCGGAGTTCGCGCCGCACCCGCTCCAGGGCTCTCTGGTCGCCTGCCCCGAGGGGAGGTCCATCCCCGGGGGCGGAGAGGTCCGACAGCGGCTGGCCCGTGGCGGTCCGGGCGGCGCCCCAGCGTCGCACCACCGCCACCAGGGCGGCCCCGGCGAGGATGAGCGCGGCGAACGGCGTGATCCAGGCGATCAGATCGAATCCGGCCTTGGTAGGGGCCGAGCGGATCTGCGCGCCGTACCGGGCGACGAAGTCCGCGACGACCTGGTCGGCGGTCTCGCCCCGGGTCAGATGCTCGGCGATTTCCCGACGGATCGCGTCGGCCGTGCCGCACGTGCAGACGCGCACGGTCAGGTCGGAGCAGCCGCAGTAGCACATCAGCCGCTCCTCCACCTGCTGCAGCGGAGTCCGATCGGCCGCCGAGGGGGCCCCGACGCCGCTGATCATGAGCAGCACGGCGGACGCGAGATGCAGCGCGGCCAGGCCCACGCGCCGCCACTTCGCGAGGGCCGCGACCACGCGGGTCGCTTCAGGCCGCACGACTCTGCACTTCGCGCAGGCGGGCTTCGGCGTCGCGCCTGCGGTCCCGGATGTCGGGAAGCATGGCGAACCAGGCGCCGAGGATCAGGACGCCGCCGCCGATCCAGATCCAGTTCACCAGCGGATTCAGGTAGGCCTTCAGCGTGGCGCGCCCCTCCTGGGGGTCGAACCCCGTCAGGATGAGGTACAGGTCGTCGCGCAGCGTGTAGCGGATGTCAACCTCCGTCGAGGGGTTCTGCCCCGCCTTGTAGAAGTTCTGGCCCGGGACGAGAGTGCCGGCGGGGCGATCGCCGTCGAAGATCGCCAGTCGCGCTCCCATGAACTCACGGTTGGGGTTGTCGTCGCTGACCATGTCCTGGAAGACCATTCTGTACCGGCCGACCGCGAAGCTGTCGCCCCGTTTGAGAGAGGCGGTGGCCTCCTGCTTGAAGGCCGACGAGCCGGTCACTCCGATCAGGATGAGGATGAAGCCGAGGTGGACGACGAACCCCCCGTAACGGCGCTTGTTGCGGTCGACCAGGCCGAGCAGCGACGCGCCGAAGCCTTGCCCGGTCACCCTCTGCCGCGCCCGGGCGCCCCAGTAGAACTCCATCGCCGTCGTGGCGATGACGAAGGTGGCGAGCGAAAACGACACGATGGCGTAGACGTCGCGCACCCCGAAGAGCAGGAGCGCCGCGGCCCCTCCCAGCAGCGCCCAGAACGGGATCTGGATCTTCTCCAGAAGCTTGCGGGGGCTGGCGCGGCGCCATGCGATCACCGGGCAGATCCCGGCGAGCGTCACCAGCGCGAACGCGATGGGGATCATCACCTCGTTGAAGAACGGCGAGCCCACGGTGATCTTCACGCCGCGCACCGCCTCGGACAGGATCGGGAACAGCGTGCCCCAGAGCACGGCGAAGGCGGCCCCGACCAGCAGCAGGTTGTTGAACAGGAAGGTGCTTTCGCGCGACACGAAGGAGTCGAGACGGTGCTCGCTCTTGAGATCGGGCAGCCGGTGCAGGAGCAAGCCGACGGACACCAGGAGGCTGAATCCGAGGAAGCCGGCGAACACGGGACCGACGTTGGATTTCGTGAACGAGTGGACCGAGGAGATGACGCCGCTCCGCGTGATGAAGGTTCCGAGAATCGCCAGCAGGAAACTCAAGGCCGTGCAGGTCAGCCAGGGTATCAGGTAGGCGTTCTCGACCGGATCCCAGGCGCAGTAGCCGCCCCAGCCCAGTTCGACGTAGGCCCACCATCCGCCCAGGAGGATTCCGGTCCCGAGAAAGAACCAGGACAGGATCGTCCAGCGGCGCGTGGTGCGGAACCAGGTGTCGTCGAGACGTCCGGTAGCCAGCGCGGCGATGGCGAACGCGAACGGCAGCGTCAGCCCGACGTAGCCGAGATAGAGGCATGGCGGGTGGATCGCCATGAACGGATTCTGCAGCTGCGGGTTGAGGCCGTTGCCGTCCTGGGGCGCGAAGGCCAGGCCGACGAATGGACGCGCCAGGAAATTGACCAGCCCGAGGAAAAATGTCGAGACCCCCAGAAGGGTCGTCACCACAAGCGGCATCAGCGAGCGGTTGCGTCGGCGGTTGGTGAGCACGATCAAGGAGGCGTAGGTGATCAGGATGAACTCCCAGAACAGGAGCGATCCGGCCTGTCCGCCCCACAGGGCCGTGATCTTGTAAATCTTGGGAAGCGCGCGGTTGGAATAGGACGCGACGTATTCCAGATCGAAGCGATCGGTGAAGATGCAGTATTCCAGGCTGAGGACCGCGAGAACCACCAGTCCCCAGGTGGCGTAGACGGCCCGCTCCGCAGTGAGAACGAGCTCGCCCAGGCCGGCGCGCCAGCCGTTGTAAGAGGCGATCACCGCCCACGCCGACGCGGCGAGAGCGAGGAAGAGGCAGAGGGTCCCGAATTCGGCCATGGGTCAGTCGAACAGGCGGGCCCGCCCTCGGCGCCATGCGATCCGGGGATTCTTCACCGCGACGGAGATCCTGTGTCGGTCGGGACGGTGGGCCGGTCCCGGCCCGCGGGCTTCTTGTAGTTGTTCGTCTGCCGGTTCTGAGCTTCGTACTTGGATGGGCATTTGGCCAGGAGGGTCACCGCGTCGAATGTCCCGTCGGCCCCGAGCGAGCCCTCGACGACCGCCTCAGCACCGTCTACGAAGGTATCGGGGACTTCCTTCCGGTAGACCACGGGGAGGCTCTTGGCGCCGTCCGTCAGGATGAACCTGGCGCCAGGAGCACCCTGAGATTTCTGGATCGATCCAGGCTGCACGATGCCGTTCACGCGGAAGTTGTCGCCGAGATCGGTCTTGCGAGCCGGATCCATGAACTCGGAGACCGTCAGGTAGTAGACCAGGGAGCCTTTCAGCCCGACGCTGAACAGGACGGCAAAACCGGCCACGAGCAGGCCGACCGTGATGACGACCTTTCGGGAGATCGGCTGCGCCATGGCGGGGGCCTCTGGACCACCTGTCCAAGCCGAAGGACAAGAGAATGATAGACGACTCGGCCAATTCAAGTCAACCGAGGCCCGATGGATCGATTCGGCCGAAACCTCGAACTGTGTGCAACTTGAGGACCCAATGACGGATTTGGTCCGGGGCGCAGGGAGGCCCGGCCGGTGGTCGGACTTGACTCTTTCGAAAAGTGGACTAGATTGTGTGGCAGCAGGCCCGTATATGCGCTTTGGACTAAAGTAAATGTCAATCTACTAGTCGCGTATATATGAGCTTTCGTTAAATCCCGAATCCTCCCAACACCCCA
>QHXY01000140.1 GCA_003223145.1 Acidobacteriota bacterium | reverse complement strand
GAGGAGGCGATCGTCTCCGGCGGCGGGGTGCGCAACGAGTACCTGATGGAGCAGCTGCGATCGGCGATCCCCGAACTCTCGATCAAGGAGAGCGACGAGTACGGCCTGCCGGCGGCGGCCAAGGAAGCGGTGGCCTTCGCGCTTCTGGCGAACGAGGCGATCCACTCTCTCCCGGGCAATCTGCCCACGGTGACGGGTGCGTCCCACCCCGTGGTCCTGGGCACTTTCGTCGGGGGCCGGCCTGCGAGGTGAGCGCCGTGTTCAGGTGACCCGCCGACCCAGGACCTGCTCGACGACCGAGACGGGAACCGCGCCGGAACGCACCAGCCGGGGGGGATTGAGCGTGAGATCCAGGACGGTGGATGCCTGCCCGCCGCGGGTCGGACCGCCGTCGAGGACGAGCGAAACGTGCCCACCCAGCGCCACACGCACCTCGGCCGCGGTCATCGGGGCCGGCTGTCCCGAACGGTTGGCGCTGGTCGCCACGATCGCCGACCCGAAGGCGCGGGCCAGCGCCAGCGCGACCGCATGCGGCGAGATCCGGATGCCGACCGTTTGACCCCCCCCGAGGAGCCGCGGAGAGAGGGCCGGGGAGGCCGGGAGCACCAGGGTCAGCGCCCCGGGCCAGAGGGCCGCCGCAAGCCGTTCTGCCGAATCGGAAAACTCGTGCACGGCGCTCCGCACCGCCTCGCGGTCGGCGGCAATCAGCGGCAGAGCCATGCGGTCCGGTCGCTCCTTGGCCGCGAAGATCAACTCGACCGCCTCGGGGTTGAGAGGGTCGCCGGCGAGACCGTAGAAGGTCTCCGTCGGGTAGGCGACCAGCTCTCCGGCGCGCAGGAGGGCCGCGGCCCGGTCGATGACCACCGGGTCGGGACCGTGGGGATCGATGTGCTGGATCTGCTGCACGTCGGGGTTCCTCCGGTATCCAGGAGTCCGGCACCGACTATAGCCCATCCCCATCACCGAAGAACGCGGCGTGCCGCGCAGAGGGTCGGCCCGTGAGTCGCGCACGAAAAGAAGAGAGCCAGGTCGTCGACAGCCTGCAGAACGCATCGGTCCGCCGGGCCCGTGCCCTGGAGCGCGACAGGGCGCTGCGCGAGCGATTGAAGACTTATATCGCCTGGGGCCGGCACATCGCCCAGGAGGCGCTCGCGAGCCGCGCCCCGATTCGCCAGGCGTTCGTCGGCCCGAGGCTCCTGGAAACGGACGAGGGCCGGGACATCTACCGGCAACTGCGTGATCTTGGGGTGCCCCTGCACCGGGTCACGACCCGCGTCCTCGAGTCGGTCGTCGAGGGGTGCGGCGACCAAGGTGTCCTTCTCCTCGCGGCGCGCCCGGAACAGGACCTGGCGCGCATCCTCGGAATGCCGCCCACCCTGGTCCTGGCGGCCCACGGTGTGCAGGATCCGGGAAACATCGGTTCGATCCTCCGGAGCGCGCGGGCTCTGGGCGTCTCGGGACTCATCGCCCTGGAGGGATGCGCCGACCCGTTCGGAAGCCGCGCGGTGCGGGCGGCGATGGGGACCCTCTTCAGTCTGCCGGTCGTGGCCACGCCGGCCGCACGTTTTCTCGAAGCCCTGCGGGGCACGGGCTACCACCTCGTGGCGGCCGACCCCGCTGGAACGGAGTCACCCGACGCCATCGACCTCGCCCGGCCCACCGCCTTGATGCTCGGGAACGAAGGGGCCGGCCTGCCCCGCCAGCTTCTCGAGAGGGCGGAGCGCCGTGTGCGCATTCCCATGGCACCCGGCGTGACTTCGCTGAATGTGCACGCCGCCGCGGCCGCTCTTCTGTACGAGGCGGCGCGCCAGCGTGGGTTCGTCTTTGGCCCGCGCTGAGCAGGCCGCCTGCATGACTCTCGCGATTCCCGGTCAGGAGCCTGTCCTAGGTCTCCGTCCTGCCGTGCCCGGATGGAGGCCGGGACGCGGACACTTCCTGGTCGCGGGCCTGCGGCAGCGTGAACGTGAAAACCGTTCCCTGCCCGATCTCGCTGATGACCCGGATGGTGCAGCCGTGCAGGCGGAGGATGTCGCGAACGATCGACAACCCGATGCCCGTCCCTTCGTAATTGCGGCGCGCGCTTGCGTCCACCTGGTAGAACCGCTCGAAAATCTTCCCGAGGGCGTCCTGCGGGATTCCGCTGCCCGTATCGGCGACCTCGACCTCGAGGAACCCCTTCGGTCCCTTGCGCGCCGTCAAGGTGATGCGGCCGCCGTCCCGGTTGAACTTGACGGCGTTGGTCAATAGATTAACCAGCACCTGACCGATCTTGACCCGGTCGCCGCGCACCGCCAGCTCATCGGTCTCGTACTGTGTCGTCACCGTGATGTTCTTCTTGCGGATGCGCTCGCCCACGAGCTCGATCGCCTCGTCGATGAGCTGCCAGAGCGGGACGTCCTCGAGACGCAGCTGGGTCTCACCCTTCTCGATGCGCGAGAACGACAGGAGATTGTCGATCATCTCGATCAGCCGATCGATGTTCTTCAGGGCCACTCCCAGCCCGCGCTCCTGCTCGGGGGTCAGGGGACCGAGCCGGCGCTTCAGGACCATCTCGGTGTATCCCTTGATGGAGACGAGAGGTGTGTGCAGCTCGTGCGACACGTTGGCCAGGAGGTTGGACTTCATCTCGTCGAGCGATCGCAGCTCGGCGTTGAGCTTCACCAGCTGCTCGTTGCGCTCCGCGACGTCCTTCTGCGCCGCTCCCAGATCCCGGCAGGCGGCTTCCAGTTCCGCCTTCGCGCGCCGCAGCTCCTCCACGCTCCGGCGGAGCTCCAGCTCGCTGTCCACGCGCCTCGTGACGTCGCGCGCCGTGATGATGACGCCCACCGGCTCTCCGGCCGCCGCGACCACCGGGCCCGCCGTCAGGTCGAGCAGGGCCCGCCGCGGCTGCTCGATCGCCACGCCCTCGGCGCTCGCTTGCCGGCGCCCGGCGCAGGCCGACAGGAACGGTTCGAGAGCGCCGGAATCGGCGCCGCGCTCCACCAGCACGTCGCCGATTTCGTGAAGCGACCGGCCGATCAGTGCGTCCTCGCGCATGCCGACCAGGGCGCGGAACGTCCGGTTGGCTAGGGTCACCTCGAGGCCTCGGCCGGCGTCCTCCAGCACCAGGATCCCGTCGCCGGTCGAGTCGAGCGTGGCGTGCAGCCGCGCTTCGCTGACCGCCAATGCTCTCTCGAAGCGTGCGCGCCGCGTGACATCGGTCACCGTCGCCACCAGGGCGCGGCGTCCCTGCGATTGGCTCCTCGCCCAAGCCAGCCGCACCTCCAGCGCGACGCCTCCGATCGACGACAGCAGGCAGCGCGCTTCGCCCGCGACTTCGTGGCCGGCCTGCGCCCGGCGCATCAGTTCGAGGATTCGCAACACGTCGTGGGGATGAATGATGCGGCTCACGGGAACGCCCGCGAGGGCCTCGCGCTCGACCCCCAGCAAGCGCGCCAGCGCGGGGTTGGCGTAGATCAGCCGGTCGTCCTGGACGATGAAAACACCGTCTCCCATGCCCTCGACGAGCTGGCGGTAACGCTCCTCGGATTCGCGCAGGCGCCCCTCTGCCTCCTGATCCGCGGTCAGATCGCGTGCGGCCACGAGCACGCCGCCGCCGTCGCCCGGAAGACCCGCGATCGAGACGAGAGCCGCAAGCACCCTGCCGTCACGGCGCTGCATCCGCATGGTCTCGGAGATCCCCGACTCGCGCAGCGACCGCCGCGCCAGCTTCGGGAGGATCCGCTCCCACTCGCCCGGCGCGAACAGCACCTCGACGTGCCGCCCGCCGATCTCCTCGGATGGCCAGCCCAGGAGCGCGACGGCGCCGCGGCTGAAGAAGGTGACGCCCCAGTCCGGGTCCGCCCCGACGAGGGCGAGATCCGGGGGGCCCGACGCCAGGCACTCGAGATCCGCAGAGCGCTTCTGGCTCTCCTGAAGTCGCGCCCGCAGGTCGGCGATCAGGCTGTTCATCTCGAGCGTGAGGGCTCCGAGAAGCGGGTCCCCTTCGGGGGGAACGACGCCCACCAGAGGATGGCGGCGCAGGTCCTCGAGGCTGGCGGCCAGCCGGCGCAGCGACCGTCGAACCACTCCGACGCTCAGGACCGCCAGGGCGATCGCCACGACGCCGGCCAGGACGCCGACCGCGGCAACGGCGAGAAGATTGCCTTCGAGTGAGATGCCCATTGGGCCTTCGTCCTCAACCGCCCCCCCGGCTGCCCGGCAGACCGGGGCGGCGCGTGCCTTACGCGGTTCCCAACCCGCCGCGTGCGAGCACGGGGAACGCCGGCGCCGGTCGGGCAAAATAGAAACCCTGTCCGAGGCGGACGCCGCAGGCGCGCAAGGCCCGGTACTCCTCCTCGGTCTCGATGCCCTCGGCGATGACCCGGGTCCGCGTCCGCGACGCCACCTGCAGCAGGGAGTGCACCAGGTCCTGCTTGATCAGGCTCTGGTGGATGTTCTTGATGAGCGAGATGTCGATCTTGAGAAAATCGGCCGCCACCTCGGAGACGGTCTGCAGCGAGGAATAGCCGGTCCCGACATCGTCGATGGCGACGAGAAACCCGAGGCGGCGCAGCTGCTCCAGCTCGCGTCCGAACGCCTCGAAATCGAGGATCTCTGTGCGCTCGGTGATCTCCAGGACCAGGTTGCTCGGCTGCAGACCGACTTCCTGGAGAGCCTCATTCAGGTTCTGCTCGACCAGGCCGGGTGTCCCGAGAGTCTCTGGCAGCGAGTTCAAGAACAGCTTCTTCTGCGGATCGAACCCGCGGGCGTTCCGCAGAGCCTGACGGCGGCACAGCACATCCAGCTCGAAAGACAGATGGTTGCGATCTCCGAAGGAGAACAGGGCCTTCGGCACCTCAAACGCCGTGTTGCGCGGCCCGCGAGTCAGCGCCTCATAACCCATGATCGAGCCCCCCTCCATGTCCACGATCGGCTGGTAGAAGGTGGTCAGGCGGCCCTCGTGCAGGATGGCTCGCAGCTCGGCCGCGCGCTCGTGCTGCACGCGATCGGTCTCGCGGAGCGTCATGCTG
This sequence comes from Acidobacteriota bacterium, assembly GCA_003223145.1. Classification (GTDB taxonomy): domain Bacteria; phylum Acidobacteriota; class Polarisedimenticolia; order Gp22-AA2; family Gp22-AA2; genus Gp22-AA3. The sequence continues at coordinate 159 of QHXY01000140.1, read as the reverse complement.
CGGGCCTCACGGATACCCTGGTGCACCATCCTCTCGAAGCGGGCCGCGGGATTGGGCGAGACCAGAGCGAACCCGATTGAGAAATCGATGGCGGGCGGCGCGGGGGTCCAGGCGGCGTCGACCAGGCGTGTCGTCAGATGGGAGCTCAGCCTGCCTGAG
>QHXY01000139.1 GCA_003223145.1 Acidobacteriota bacterium | reverse complement strand
CACGACGCCCTGGGGAGGAAGGGGTGAGCGCCCACGAACCCGCGGGGGAGCGCACCTTCGAGATCGTCGTGATCACCGGTCTCTCGGGGTCGGGAAAGACCTTGGCGATCCGGGCCTTCGAGGACCTGGGGTATTTCTGTGTCGACAATCTCCCCGTGGCGCTCATCCCCGTGTTCGCCGACCTGTGCTCCCGACGGCCCGACGTCTCGCGCACCGCCCTGGTGGTGGACATCCGCGAGGGCACTTTTCTGAAGGAGTTCCCGGCGATGTTCGACGCCCTGCGCCGGGGCGAGGGGCGCCGGGTCCGTCTCATCTTCTTCGAGGCGGACGACGACGCCCTGATCCGCCGTTTCTCCGAGACCCGCCGCCCGCACCCGCTGGCGGCGGGAAAACCGCTGGAGGAGGGAATTCGCCGCGAGCGCGAGGCGCTCCAGCCGCTGCGGGAGCGGGCCGATCTCCTCGTCGACAGCAGCCGCTTCAACGTGCACGAGCTGCGGCGCTACATCCAGGACCATTTCGCGCCACGGCCTGGCGCCCAGCCGATGAACATCTCGATCGTGTCCTTCGGCTACAAGCACGGCCTGCCGCAGGAGTCCGATCTGATGTTCGACACGCGCTTCCTGCCCAACCCGTTCTTCGTGAACGGTCTGCGGGGCAAGAGCGGCCTGGACTCCGAGGTCCGCGCCTATCTGGAGGCGATCCCGGAGTACCTCGAGTTCCACCGGCGCATCGTCGATCTCATGGTTTTTCTCATCCCGCAGTACCTGCGCGAGCGCAAGAGCTATCTGACCGTAGCGGTCGGGTGCACCGGCGGGCGCCATCGCTCGGTGGCGATGGCCGAGGCGATCAGCGCCTCGCTGCGCGCCGGCGGCTATGCGGTCAAGGCCTCGCATCGCGACCTGGAGAAGGAGTGATGACCGTCGTCGCCGACGCCGCCGGCGAAGCCCGCTTCGGGCTGCTCGTGGTCACCCATGGCGGGCTGGCCTTCGAGCTGGTGCGGGCCCTGGAGAAGATCGTGGGCAAGGTGGAGGGTCTGAAGGCCCTGACGATCGGCTGGGACGACGACCTCCCGTCGGCCCGCAGGGCGGTCGAGCAGGCGATCGCCGAGCTCGATCCCGGCGGCGGGGTGCTGATCCTGACCGACATGTTCGGGGGCACCGCCACCAACGTCACGCTGGCGTTTTTGCGCGTGGGGGTCGAGATCGTCACCGGCGTCAATCTGCCGATGTTGATCAAGTTCGCGAACATCCGCGACAAGTGCTCCCTGGACGAGGCGGCGGCGCGCATCAAGGAGCAGGGGCAGCGATCGATCGCGATCGCGACGGAATATCTCGGGCCGGCGGGGCGGCCGTGAGGACGGGACGGCCATGATCCGGCACGACGTGGTGATCACCAACGCGCTCGGTCTGCACGCCCGCGCGGCGGCGCGCTTCGTCCAGGCAGCCAGCCGGTTCAAGAGCCGCATCCACCTCACGCACGAGGGGCGTACGGCGGACGGCAAGTCGATCCTCGGCCTGCTGGCCTTGATCGGCGGGCAGGGAACGCGTCTGACCATCAGCGCCGACGGCTCGGACGAGAAGGAAGCCCTGCGCTGCCTGATCGAGCTGGTCGAGGCCCGGTTCGGGGAGGTACGTTGACTGACGCGGCGGGTCCGGAGGGACGGGTCGAGCTGCAGGGGATCGGCGTGTCCGCCGGCATCGCCATTGGCCGCGCCCTCGTCCTGGAAGGACCCAACGTCGCGATCTTCCGGCTGGACCTGCCTCACGGGGAGGCCGACCGGGAAGTGGCGCGGCTCCAGCGGGCGGTGCGCCGGGCCTGGCGCCAGCTCCGGCACCTGCGCGACCGCGTGAGGAGCGAGGCGGGCGAGGCCTACGCCCGCGTCTTCGAGGCGCAGATTCTTATCCTCAAGGACAGGTCCCTGCACCAGGAGACCGCCGCGCTGATCCGCCGGGAGGACGTGAACGCCGAGTGGGCGTTTCACACTGTCGTGGGGCGGTACACCCAGGTCTTCTCCCAGCTGGGCGATCAGGCCCTCAAGGACCGGGGCACCGACATCGAGGACGTGGAGGCACGGGTGCAGGCGATCCTCACAGGCAGCAAGCGCCGGCACGACCTGTCGGAGCTGACGGAGGACGTCATCGTGGTCAGCTCCTCCCTGTCGCCCTCGGACGCCGCCGGGCTCAACCGCGAGCACGTCATCGGCCTGGCGATCGACGGCGGCGGCCCCACCTCGCACACGGCGATCATCGCCAGCGCCCTGGGCATTCCGGCGGTCGCCGGATTGCGCGACGCCAGCACCCGCGTGCGCACGGGCGACATCCTGGCGCTCGACGGAGCCAGCGGTCTCCTCGTCCTCAGTCCCCCGGATCAGGAGACTGCCGCCTGGCGCGAACGCCGCACCCGCCAGGCGCAGCGCGAGCTCGATCTCATGATGCTGCGCGACCAGCCCGCGGTGACGCGCGAGGGCCTCCGCGTGCGCCTGCAGGCCAACGTGGAGCTCCTGGAAGAGATGCTGGCGGCGAGGCGCTTCGGGGCGGAGGGAGTCGGACTCTACCGCTCGGAGTTCCTGTATCTGCAAGAGGCCCCCGGTCTGCCCGGCGAGGAGGCGCACTACCGCGCCTACCGGGAGCTGGCGGAGAGGGCCCTGCCGCACGACGTGGTGATCAGGACGCTCGACCTGGGCGGCGAGAAGTATTTCTCCACCATCCTGGAGCGCCGCGAGACCAACCCGGTCCTCGGTCTGCGCGGCATCCGGCTCTGTTTGAAGCGCGAGGACCTGTTTCGATCCCAGCTGCGCGGTATCTTGAGGGCGGCGGCGCACGGCAAGGTGCGCGTGATGTTTCCGATGGTCAGCGGCCTGCACGAGCTGCGGCGCGCCCGCGCCGTGTTCGACGACGTGCGGCGCGAGCTGCTCGCCGAGAGAGTGCCCTGCGACCCGGAGGTGCCTCTCGGCATCATGATCGAGGTACCGGCCGCGGCGCTCATCGTCGATCGCCTGGCGCCGGAGGTGGACTTCTTTTCGATCGGGACGAACGATCTGATCCAGTACGCCCTGGCCATCGACCGGGGGAACGAGTCGGTCTCCTATCTCTACCAGCCCCTGCACCCGGCGATCCTGGGATTGATCCGCGGGGTCGTCGAGGCCGCGGCGCGCGCCGGCCGGCGTGTCTCGGTCTGCGGGGAGATGGCGGCCAGCCCCGTGTCCGCGGTCGTCCTGATCGGCCTGGGGATCACCGAGCTGAGCATGAACCCGGCGGCGATTCCCACCGTCAAGCAGGTGATCCGCGCGCTCAGCGCGGCCGATGCCCGCGTCCTCGCGGAGGAAGCCCTGCGCCTCGACAGCGCCGAGGAGGTCGAGGCCCTGGCGCGCATACGGGTGGCGGAGCTCGTGCCGCGGGAGCCGCAGGCGGCCCTGGGGGTGTGTCCGTGAGCGTCCGGCGCGTGCCCAAGCCTTGGGGCGAGGAGATCATCTACGCGCACACCGAGCGCTACGCGGGCAAGATCCTGATGATCCGCGGGGGCGAATCCCTGAGCCTTCAGTACCACAAGCACAAGGATGAGAGCATCTACCTGCTCCGGGGATCGATGCGGCTCGTGCTGCAGGACGGCGCCGCCGGCCCGCGCCAGGAGAAAATCCTGAGGGCCGGGGACGCCGAACGACTGCCTCCCCTGAAGCGTCACCGGATGGAGGCGCTGAGCGACTGCGTGGTGCTCGAGGTCAGCACCCCCGAGCTCGACGACGTCGTGAGGCTCGAGGATCGCTACGGCCGCACCTGACGTCCCGGCCGGATCGCCGGGGCGGCCCCCGCGCCGGCCGGCCAATTTCAGGGGCGTCATCCCGCGGATTTCGTGGGACAATGGCCCGGCGCACCGGCCCGCACGACGGGCCGTCCCGCCCGGAAGGTCGTGAACATGTCCGACGGCATGCCGCGCAAGGCGTTCTACAAGGTCGGCGAGGTCTGCCAGATCACCGACACGCAGCCGTACGTCCTGAGATTCTGGGAGTCCGAGTTTCCCCAGCTGGCCCCGAAAAAGAGCCGCACGGGACAGAGGCTGTATCGCCGGAAGGATGTCGACCTGGTGCTGCAGATCAAGAAGCTCCTCTACGAGGAGGGCTTCACCATCGCGGCGGCCCGCCAGAAGCTCGGCATGGGCGACGGCCAGGGGGCCCTCGACGATCTCTTCGATGTCGCGCCGGCCGACGAGCCCCCGCGGCTGGTGGAGCGGCCCCGGCCGGTCGCGTCGGTGCTGAACTCCGTCACCTCGAGACTCGAGGAAATCCTGGACATCATGGCAGCGACCGATCGCCGGCTTCAGGACAAACGGTGAAGCTCCCTCCGGCGGCGCGCTGGCGCGCGGGCGGGTGCATGGCGATCGCGTTGGCCGTCGGGCTGCTCGGTGCCGCGGCTCCGGCGGCGTTCGATCCGTCGACCTCCGATCCCCGCGCCATCGCGATCGCCGACCTGGTGCTGGGGGCGATGGGGGGACAGCAGGCCTGGGAGCAGACACGCTTTCTCTATTTCGCCTTCGACGTGGAGCGTGATGCGAAGCGGGTCGCCCATCGCACCCATTTGTGGGATCGCTGGGACGGGCGGCTGCGTTACCAGTCCGCGGAGAAGGACGGCACGCCTTTCGTCGTCCTGCTCAACGTGAATACGCGGGCGGGACAGGCGTTCCGGCTGCCACGCCAGGCCCCCGCGGACGGGACGCCGGCCCGCGGCGCGGCCGTGCCGATCGAGGCCGCGGCGGCAAAACCGTTGCTCGACGAGGCCTACGAGGCCTGGATCAACGATACCTACTGGCTGCTGATGCCCTACAAGATGAAGGACCCGGGCGTGCGGCTGAAGTACGCCGGGGAGAAGACCATCGCGGGTGCGGACTACGACCTGGTCGAGCTGACGTTCGAGGAGGTGGGTCTGACGCCGCGCGACCGCTACTGGGCCCACGTCAACCGGGTGACCCACCTCATGGACCGCTGGTCCTACATCCTCCAGGACGACCCGCCCGGGAGCGAGCCGACTGTCTGGGACTGGAAGGGATGGGCGCGGCGCGGGCGCATCCTGCTCAGCCCCGAGAAGGTCAGCGAGCGGAAAGGGGCGACGGTGAAGATCCTCCACCCGATCATGGAGGTCTATGACAGCCTGCTGGATGCCTACTTCGCGAGCCCCGCACCGCTCCCCGCCGACCTCGCCGACCGGGTGAAACCGGCTTCCTAGATGACCCCGAGGCTCCGGCCCACCGCTTCGAAGGCGCCGAGGGCCTCCTCCAGATCGGGACGCGTGTGCGTCGCCATGACGATGGTGCGCAGGCGCGATTTTTCCTCGGCCACCATCGGGAAGAAGATGCCCTGCGCGAACACGCCGCGCTCGAACAGCTCGTGCGAGAAGCGCGCGGCCTTGGCGCCCGAGCCGATGATCACCGGCGTGATCGGTGTCACCGAGCTCCCCGTGTTGAAGCCGAGGCGCCTCAGGCCGTCCTTGAAGAAGCGCGTGTTCTCCCAGAGACGCGCGTTCAGCTCCGGCTCGGTCTCCATGACGTCGACCGCGGCGACACATGCGGCGACGACGGCGGGCGGGTGGGACGACGAGAACAGGAACGGGCGGGCCTTGTGGACGTAGAAGTCGACCAGAAGACGCGGGCAGCACACGTACCCGCCCATGACACCGAAGGCCTTGGACATCGTGCCGATCTGGATGTCCCAATCGTCCTTCAATCCGAAATGATCGACGGTGCCCCGCCCGTTCGTTCCCATGACACCCGTGCCGTGGGCGTCGTCGACCATGGCGATGGCATCGTACTCGCGGCAGAGCGCGCGGATCGACCCGAGATCGGGCACGTCGCCGTCCATCGAGAACACACCGTCCGCCACCACCAGAATCTTGCGCGTGCTCGTCTGGCGCGCCGTCTTCAGGACGTCGCGCAGGTGGTCGTAGTCCAGGTGCCGGTAGATCGCCCGGTCGGCCTTGCACAGGCGGCAGCCGTCGATGATGCTGGCATGATTCAGCTCGTCGGAGACGATCAGGTCCCCCTCCTGCATGAGCGTCGAGACGACGCCGACGTTGGCCGTGTAACCCGACTGGAAGACCAGCGCGGCCTCGGTCGACTTGAAGCGCGCCAGGCGCGACTCGAGCTCGAGATGCAACGACATCGTGCCGGCGATTGTGCGCACCGCGCCCGGTCCGGCGCCGAATTCCTCCACCGCCTGACGCGCCGCCGCCACCAACCTGGGGTGGGTCGTGAGACCCAGGTAGTTGTTGGACGACAGCTGGATGATGTCGCGTCCGTCCATGCGTACGCGCGGGCCGGCAGCCGTCTGGAGCACGCGCGGCAGGCGAAAGATGCCCTTCGCCTTGAGGGTCCCGATCTCCGATTCCAGGTAGGCCTTCAATCTGGCGTTCATGCGCCCCCTCCCGCCCGCTCTCCGGTCAATCCTCGCTGATACGCAGGACCACCTTGCCGCTGTCACGGCCGATCATCTTGGCGAACGCCTCCTCGTAACGGACGAACGGGAAGGTATGAGTGATCACGGCGCAGATCTTCGAACGGACGTCGGGCCTGGACACCAGCTCCCGGGTCCGCGCCCAGGTGCCGTAGATCTTGCGGCCGATGATTCCCTTCAGAGTCACCCCGCCGAAAATGACGTCCTCGGCATAGCGCTCCAGGGTGATCGCCTGCTGCTTCGGCAGGCCGAACAGGATCACCTTGCCGCCGCGGCGCACGGCCCGCAGCGCGGCGTCGATGGCGTCCGGGTGGCCGCTCATCTCGAACACCAGGTCGGGCTCGTACGGGGCGGCGGCGTCGCGGATCAACCCCACGATCCGCTCGCGCTCGCGGTCGCGCGCCCCCGGATCGCCGGCCAGGACGGGGATCGACAGAAGCGTGCTGTGGGCCCCGACGCGGGACGCCAGGCCGAGACGGAACGCGATGGTATCGACGGCGATGATCCGCTCCGCCCCGAAGGCGCCCGCCACGATGATCGAGAACAGTCCAATCGGGCCGGCGCCGAACAGGACGACGCACTGGCCGCGCGGGTCGTACTCCGTGGCCGCGTGCACGGCGTTGCCGAACGGCTCCTCGACACAGGCGACCTCGACCGGAACAGCCGCCGGATCGTTGAGCCAGGCGCATGACGCGGGGATGGCGATGTACTCCGCGAAACCCCCGTCCCGGTGCACACCGATGATCCGCTCGCGGGTGCAGACGTGGTACTGCCCGCGGCGGCACTGGTAGCATGTCCCGCACACGATGTGGGACTCCGCCGAAACCAGATCACCCGCCCGGATCGGCTCGGAGGCCCCGTCCCCGACGCCCCGGACGTCGCGTCCCACCTCCACGACCTCGCCGCAGAACTCGTGGCCGATGACCCGGGGACGGCGAAAGTGGTCGGTGGTCGAGAGAATCATCTCGCGCACCGAGCCATCCCAGTTGTAGATGTGCGCGTCGGTGCCGCAGAGTGACGCGGCGCGCACGCGCAGGAGGACCTCCGCGGCACCGCACGCCGGCACGTCGATATCGGCCCACTCGAGCGCCCCGGGACGGGGCGCCACTTTGCGGATCGCTTTCATAAGCACCTGGTGCGCGGGGAGGGGAATCCACCGACCCAAAGCCGAATGGAGCGCGTCCGGAGCGCGGATTATAAGGGCAGGGCGGCGCGGGAGGCAACCGGAAGGCGGAGGCGGACCTCGAGGTGCCTAGAACCCCCAGGTCAGTTTCACACGGTAGTTTCGCCCGTCCTGTTCAATGGTGTCCTGGACATGGTGCTCCGAGCCGGGGTCCGCGTAGGTGGTGTCGAAAAGATTGTACACGCTCGCCGAAAGATCCAGCCCGCGGGCCAGGTGCCGGCTCAGGAGCGTGAGATTGACGACCGTGAACCCGGGGGCGTTGTTTCCGGCCAGCGTCAGACGCGTGCTGGTGTATTGCGCCTCGACGCCGGCGGTGAGCGCCTCGCCCCTGAGGGGGAAGTCCGCGTTGAGCTTCGCCAGGTGGCGTGGTGAGTTGGTGAGCAGGTCCCGAGTCTTCTGGTCACGGGTCTGCTGGAGGGTGGAGCTGTAGCGCAGCCTCCAGCCCCGGCGGAAATGCTTCTCCACCTCCATCTCGATGCCCCGGGCCTCGACCCGGTCGAGGTTCTCGAACAGCCCGCTCACGGTGTCCACGCTGATCAGGTCGCGAATGTTGTAGATGTAGGCGGATCCCGCCAGACGGATGTTGCTGCGCGCGTACTGCTCCACGACCACCTCGGTGGTCCGGATCGACTCGGGATTCAGGTCGGTGTTGGCGTGCGAGCCGTAGTACAGCTCATACACCGTCGGGGCGCGGAAGGCGTCGCCGAAGAGTCCCTTCACCGTGGTGTGGTCGGTCGGGCTCCAGATCAGCGCCGCCCGGGGGCTGGTGGAGCCGCCGAACGTCTCGTACTGATCGCGGCGCACGCCGAGGTTGAACGTCACTTTCTTCGACGGCGCGATCTCGTCCTGGACGTACAGCCCGCCCTCCGCGGAGCGCCTCGAGTCGTCGAAGTCCAGCGGCCCGGGGTCGACGTTCTTCCAGCGGAACCGCTGCTTCACATTGTCGCGCACCTCCAGACCCGTGGTCAGCGTCTGCCAGGCCGCCGGCTTCAGCGTGTACTTGGCCTCGGCGCCCCACCAGTCTCCCCAGGAGTGCTCCTTGTACGTCAGAATCGTCGGGTAGGGTGAGTAATAGGGATAGGTGCCCCTGTAATAGTAGCGATCGTAGGAGAGCCGCGCCAGGACGCTGGCGCCGCCGGATAGAGCGCGCTCGTACTTGAGGTCGAGGTAGCTCCTCTCATCGAGAGTCCGCGTGTTGGGATCATTGTACGGCGTCCCGAACGCCCCGGTCGGGATGCCCTTGTCCCGGCTGTTGAACGCCGCCTGGAGGGTGAAGTTCCGGAAGGAGGCCGTGCCGAACAGACGGTAGTAGCGATCGCCGTCGCCCTTCTGGAACACGCCGTTGTTGTTCAGCGGGTCGTCGTACTCCTTGTAGAACAGCGACTGCCCGGCGCTGTTGTACGCCGACCCGGAGGCGAGAATGGACGGGCCGCCTTCGAACTGTTGCGCCCAGGTGGCGCGTGCCCCGGGCGTCGCGTAGCTGGCGTCCGTGGCGCTCACTTGCAGGCGGGGGATCCCGGATGGCATCTTGGTGACCACGTTGATCACCGCGAAGAAGGCGCTCGTGCCGTACAGTGACGAGCTGGGGCCGCGGATGATCTCGACGCGGTCGATGAGGTCCACGTCGATGATCTCCTCCGTCCCCACGTAGGCCGTTCCGTAGAAATTATCGTTGATCCGATGACCGTCGAGGAGCAGGAGAAAACGCGTGTTGTAGTCCGACGGGCGGCTGAAGCCACGCACCCCGAGATAGGTGTAGCTGCGGTCGTACGTGGTGTAGAAGCCGTGGACGCTGCGCAGGACGTCCGCCAGCGTGCGGTAGCCGTAGCGTTCGATGTCGGAGGAGGTAATCACGCTCACGAACGATGGCGCTTCGGTGACCTTCTGCTCGTGCCTCGAGGCGCCGTACACGAGGTCGATGGCCATCAGCTGCTCGAGCGGGAGCTGTGTCAAGTCCTCCGGGAGGTCCTGGGCCGCCGCTCCGCGCGTCGCCAGGATGGAGACGACCACGGCACCGAACCGCCGCGCCCAGATACGGGCCCTGTCCCGCTTGCCAGCCTTGGTCATGCATCCCTCCCTCATCTTGAGTCCTCCGCCGGTCGGACGTCCCGCACGATGGTCGCGAGCTGCAGCAGCTTGGAGCTGATGCTCAGTCCCGCGCGGCCTGCGGCGTCGGTGTTCACCTCGAATCGCACCCGGTTGTCCCGCACGACGAAGTTCATGATGCCGCCCTGCCGCGTGAAGGACTCCCCGTCGCCCACCGTCAGGACGGCGGTCGCGCGCACGGCCTTGAACAGCGCGGGCAGCAAACGAGTCTCCTGAGCGCCGACGAACACCATCTGGCAGGCGGCCGCCTCCTCGGGACTTCTCAGACGACGAACGTCGAAGGGGTGGCCGTTGATCGCCTTGCCCCGCACCACCTGGTCAAGCACCACGCTGAAGGACTCGTTGCCCAGGACCCCGACGACGAACAGGGCATCCTGGCGCGCGAACGTCTCAGGGGGCCAGGCTCCTGAGCCGCTGCGGTCGGAGCGAGCGCGACCGCAGCCAGGACGGCGCACGCGAGGGTCCGGACGCAGGGCGGATGACGCCGCGGAGGACGCAGTCGGGTCGGACCACACTGGGTCATGCAGCGCTCCCGGCCGGCTCGCGGGCGTGGGAGTTACGGATCCGTACGCGCCCAAGGCCATGTTCAAATATAGCGGTCGTCCCGGCAAGCGCAAGCGAGCGGCTGCCGGGGACGGCGCGATCGCCTTGCCGCCCATGGCCTGGTCCGCCCGGACCGGCGCACGTCGGGACTCCTTGCGCTTGACCGGGCGCGCCCGGCCGCCTACAATGACGATTCTTTCGCGCGGTCTCCCGGGCGAGCGGGAGACGCGCGATTCAGCGGAAATCTCGGGGCGTAGCGCAGCCTGGTAGCGCACCTGCTTGGGGTGCAGGTGGTCGCTGGTTCAAATCCAGTCGCCCCGACCAATCCAGATCAAGCGGGGAGGTTCCGGGGCGGGGCACGTGCCGCGTGCCCCGCGGCCCGCTCCCATCCCGGGCTGGCGGCGGTCCGGGGAAATGTCGCCCGGAGAGACCTGGTCGCATGCAGCCCGTCAGCATCCTCATCACCAACGACGACGGCTACGGGGCGGAGGGGCTGAAGGCCCTCGAGGAAAGCCTGGGCGCTCTCGGCACCGTCTGGGTCGTCGCTCCCGATCGGGAACAGAGCGGCCAGGGACATGCCCTGACCCTGAATCACCCGCTGCGCTTCCACAGGCGCGGCCCGAGGCACTTTGTCGTGCAGGGCACGCCCACCGATTGTGTCTACCTCGGCGTGCACACGATCCTGAAGGCGGAAGACCGCCCCAGGCTCGTCGTGAGCGGCATCAACCGCGGCTACAATCTGGGGGACGACATCACCTATTCGGGCACCGTATCCGCGGCCTTCGAGGCGACCCTCATGTCTTTGCCCTCCTTCGCCATCTCGCAGGAGGTCGGTGAGGCATCACCGGTGGACTTCAAGGCCGCGGCGCGGTTCGCCCGCAATCTGGCGGAGGAGATTCTGAGGCGCGGGATGCCGCCCGACACGCTCCTCAACGTGAACGTGCCTCGCAAGGAGCCGGGTGGAGTGCGCGTGACTCGCCAGGGGAAGCGGCTCTATCCCGGCGGGGTCATCGAGAGGCATGACCCGAAGGGACGGCCCTATTACTGGATCGGGGGACAGTCGGCCGACTGGGAGGCCGACCCGAAGAGCGACTTCGCCGCCCTCGCGGACGGCTGCATCTCGGTCACGCCCCTGCACCTGGACCTGACGAACGACAAGGTGATGGACCAAGTCAAACGCTGGAACCTGGCGCTCTGAGGAGCCGCGCGACCCGTGGTCACCGATCTGCTCAAAGGTATCGCCGCCTTCATCACCGCGGCCATCAGCAGCCTGGGCTATTTCGGCGTCTTCCTCATGATGGCCATCGAGAGCGCCGCCATCCCCCTGCCGTCCGAGATCATTATGCCGTTCTCGGGGTACTTGGCGTACCGCGGCGACTTCACCCTGCACGGCGCGGCTTTCTGGGGCGCCGCCGGATGCGTCCTCGGGTCGTGGGCGGCGTACGCCGCCGCGGCCTGGGGGGGACGCCCGTTCGTGGAGCGCTACGGCCGCTATGTGCTCGTCTCGCGGCGCGATCTCGACCTCGCCGAGCGGCTGTTTCAGAGGTACGGCAGCCCGATCATCTTCTTCAGCCGCCTGCTGCCCGTCGTGCGCACCTTCATCTCCCTCCCCGCGGGACTGGCACGCATGCCCCTCGGTCGCTTCTCGGTCTACACCTTCCTCGGCTCCTATCCGTTCTGCTACGCCCTGGCGTATCTGGGATACACCCTGGGTGAGCACTGGCACACTCTCGAGTCCTCCTTCAGGAAATTCGACCTTCTGATCGGCGCCCTCCTCGCCGGGGCAGCCGTCTGGTGGATTCGGCGCCACCTGACCTCCGGAGGGCCGTCGCCCGGGGAGGCGTGCTGATGTCCCGGCCGCCGTACGAATGGATCGACACCGATGCGAACGTTGAAAGGGCGGCGGAACGGCTGTCGCGGGCGGAGGCATTGGCCGTGGACACCGAGGCGGATTCCTTCTATCACTACTTCCACAAGTGCTGCCTCGTCCAGGTGTCGGACGGGGAGTCGGTCTTCCTGATTGATCCCCTGGCGGTGAAGCGGATGCCGTCGCTCGGAGAGGTGCTGGGTTCACAGAAGGCCGTCAAGATCCTGCACGCCGCCGAGCAGGATGTGCTCTACCTGCGGCGCGATTTCGGCTTCCACCTGGAGCCCCTCTTCGACACCATGATCGCCGCGCAGCTCCTGGGGAAGACGAGCATCGGTCTGGCGAGCCTCCTGCTGGCCTATTTCGACGTGAAGCTCGACAAGGGGTCGCAGCGCGACGACTGGTCGCGGCGTCCGCTGACGGAGCGCCAGAAGACTTATGCGGGTGAGGACGTGCGCCACCTGATCCGGCTGCGCGACGCCCTGCGCGCCGAGCTCGAATCGCGAGGTCGGCTGCCGTGGGCCGAGGAGGAATTCCACCTGGTGGCGCGCCGCGCCTGGGAGCCGCGCGCCTTCGACCCGGAATTGTTCTGGGGCATCAAAGGGGCGCGCGACCTGACGCCACGCGAGGCGGCGGTCCTGCGCGAGCTCTACGCCATGCGCGACCGCAAGGCGGTGGAGGCCGATCTGTCGCCGTTCCGCATCGTCTCCGATGAGGCGCTTCACGCCCTGGCGAAAAAGAAGCCGACGCAGCCGTCGGACCTCGCGGGGATACGCGGGATCACGCCTCTCGTGCGCCGGCGGCTCGGGGACGACATGCTGGCGTCGGTGCGCGCCGGAATGGCCCTGCCGGAGAGCGATCTGCCGGCGCCGCCGCGCGGCCGCGGGCGGAACAACCGGAAGACCACCGCGTTCCAGTCGCGGCTGGAACGCCTGCGCGAATGGCGCAGGGTCCGGGCGGCCGAGCTGGCCCTGGATCCCGGCGTCCTGTTCCCGCAGTCCACGCTCGAGGCGCTTGCCGCCGCCGGGCCGAGCTCGCTCGACTCTCCCGGAGACATCCCGGGGCTGCGCGCCTGGCGGCTCGCGCTCCTCCGCCCGGACGCTCCTCGGCTTCTCTCCTAGTCGCCCGATCGGTTGCGCCCCGAGGTCCCTGCCTGTAAGATGCCGGGCCGGAATGACCCCGATCGAAACGAAGATCCGCAAGGACGATCCGGACTACCGTGCCAACGAGGCGGCCAACCGCGCGCTCGCCGAGGAGCTGCGACGTCATCTGACGGCGGCCCGTCAGGGGGGCGATTCGCAGGCGCACGAGCGCCAGCGCTCCCAGGGCAAGATGTTCGTGCGCGATCGGATCGACCGGCTGCTCGACCCGGGCTCCGCGTTTCTGGAGCTGTCGCCCCTGGCGGGCCACGGGGTTTACGACGGCGGGGCGCCGGCCGCCGGTCTGGTCACGGGCATCGGGCGCGTCAGCGGACGCGAGTGCATGATTGTCGCCAACGACGCGACGGTGAAGGGAGGCACCTACTATCCGATCACCGTGAAGAAGCACCTGCGCGCGCAGGCGATTGCCGAGGACAACCGGCTGCCGTGCCTGTATCTGGTCGATTCCGGGGGCGCCTTCCTGCCGCTCCAGGCGGAGGTGTTCCCCGACCGGGATCACTTCGGCCGGATCTTCTACAACCAGGCCCGCATGAGCGCGCTCGGCATCCCGCAGGTCGCGGTGGTCATGGGCTCCTGCACCGCCGGTGGGGCCTACGTGCCGGCGATGAGCGATGAGACCATCATCGTGAAGGGCACCGGCACCATCTTTCTCGGCGGCCCGCCCCTGGTGAAGGCGGCCACCGGCGTGGAGGTAACCGCCGAAGAGCTCGGGGGGGCCGAAGTGCACACGCGCAGGTCGGGGGTCGCCGACCACTACGCCCTCGACGACGAGGACGCCCTGGAGCAGGCGCGCGCCATCGTGGCCACTCTCAACATTCGCAAGCGCGTGTCGCTGGACATCGCGGCGCCGGAGGGGCCGCTGCACGATCCCTCGGAGCTGTACGGCGTGGTGCCGCGGAACCTGAGGGAGATCTACGACGTGCGCGAGGTGATCGCGCGCATCGTGGATGGCAGCCGCCTGCGCGAGTTCAAGGCGCGCTACGGCACGACCCTTCTGTGCGGCTTCGGGCGCATCGAAGGATACCCCGTCGGCATCCTCGCCAACAACGGAGTGCTGTTCAGCGAGAGCGCCCTCAAGGGCACGCACTTCATCGAGCTGTGCGCCGCCCGGGGCATCCCTCTCCTGTTCCTGCAGAACATCACTGGTTTCATGGTCGGCAAGGAGTACGAGCAGGGCGGCATCGCCAAGGACGGCGCCAAGATGGTGCACGCCGTGGCCAATGCGGCGGTCCCGAAGATCACCGTGATCATCGGAGGCTCGTTCGGCGCCGGGAACTACGGCATGTGCGGGCGGGCCTACTCGCCGCGCTTCCTGTTCATGTGGCCGAACGCGCGCATCAGCGTCATGGGGAAGGAGCAGGCGGCGGGCGTGCTGCTCACGGTGCAGCAGGAGCAGCGGGCCCGCCGCGGCGGGGCGCCGCTGAGCGCGGCGGAAGCCGACGCATTCACGCGGCCGATCCTGGAGAGCTACGAGCGCGAGGGGAGCCCCTATTACTCCTCGGCGCGGCTGTGGGACGACGGCGTCCTCGACCCGCCGGAAACCCGGCGCGTCCTGGGACTGTGCCTGTCGGCCTGCCTGAACGCCCCGATCGAGCCGTCGCGCTTCGGCGTGTTCCGGATGTAGGCGGTGGGCGCCCGGCCGATCCGCCGTCTCCTGATCGCCAACCGTGGCGAGATCGCCGTGCGTATCGCCCGGGCGTGCCGGGGTCTCGGTATCGACCCGATCGCCGTCGCCAGCGAGGCCGACCGCGGGGCCTTCCACACCCGGGTCGCGGCCGAGACCGTCTTCGTCGGGCCGGCCGCGCCCGCCGAGAGCTACCTGGACATCGATCGTCTGCTGCGCGCGGGGCGGGAGCGGCGCTGCGACGCGATCCACCCGGGTTACGGCTTCCTGTCCCAGAACCCCCGATTCGCCGAGGCGGTCGAAGGCGCCGGTCTTATCTTTGTCGGCCCGCCACCGCAGGCGATGCGTCTGATGGGCGACAAGATCGCCGCCCGGCGGGCGATGGCGGCGGCCGGCGTGACCGTCGTCCCGGGCTACGAGGGAGCGGGTGATGAGAGCGAGGAGGCGTTCAAGAACGAGGCGGGGAGGATCGGATACCCGGTCCTGGTGAAGGCGGCCGGTGGTGGGGGAGGGCGTGGCATGCGAGTGGTCCACGAGCCGGACGAGCTGGGACCGGCTCTCGACGGAGCCCGTCGGGAGGCCCTCAAGGCCTTCGGCGACGCGCGGCTTTTTCTGGAGAAGGTCGTCGAGGACGCGCGGCACATCGAGGTGCAGATCCTGGCCGACGGCCGTGGCAGGTACGTGCACCTGTTCGAGCGTGAGTGCTCCATCCAGCGCCGCTTCCAGAAAATGATCGAGGAATCCCCTTCGCCGCTGGTCGACGTGGGGTTGCGCGCGCAGATGGCCGACGCCGCGATCGCCGCCGCCCGCGCCTGCGGCTACGTCAACGCCGGGACAGTCGAGTTCCTCGTCGATCGTGACGGCGACTTCTTCTTCCTGGAGATGAACACCCGCATCCAGGTCGAGCACGGCGTGACCGAGTTGCTGACCGGGGTGGACATCGTGCAGGCGCAGATCCGCATCGCGGCCGGCGAGCCGCTGACGCTGCGGCAGCAAGACGTCAGGCAGGACGGGCACGCCCTCGAGTGCCGGCTGAACGCCGAGGATCCGTCCCGCGCCTTCTCCCCGTCCAGCGGGCGGGTGCTGCTCGCCTCCTTCCCCGAGGGGCCCGGGATCCGGGTGGACGCCGGCGTCGAGACGGGTGACCTCGTGAGCCCCTACTACGATTCCCTGATCGCCAAGGTTCTGGTGCACGCCGGCGACCGCGCCGCGGCCATCGCCATCATGCAGGAGGCGCTGGCGCGCACGGCCGTACTGGGCGTGGAGACCAACGTGCCGTACCTGCGGGCGATCCTGGCGCACCCGGTCTTCCGCGCCGGGGAGGCCACCACCGAATTCACCGCGCGCCAGCTCGGCGGGTGGAGACCGGTCGCCGGGCCCGTTCCGGACGAGGCCCTCGCCGTCGCCGGCCTCGCGGAGGCCCTGGGCGCGACCATCGGGTTCGGCGCCGGGGCCGGCGCCAATGTCGGAGCGGCGAGCGACGACGATGTGGACGTCTACAGCCCCTGGGCGCGCGCCGATCGCTTCCGGGCGGGGGTGCGCTGATGTGGCTGCGTTTCAAGGCCGGCGAGACCGTGCAAACCGTGCGTGTCGAGCGCTCCGGCGAGGGCTATCGCGTCACGGCGGGTGACCGCACGCTCGCCATGTCGGTGGCCGGCGCGCACGGCCCCCGCCTCGACCTGATCGTCGATGGCCGACCGGTCCAGGCATTCGCCGCGGCCGCGGGCAATCGGAGGTTCGTCAAGGTCGGCGGCGCGGATCCGGTCACCCTCGAGAAGCTCCCGACCCAGGAATCGCTCGCCCGTCCGAGCATTCCGGGCGAGGAGACCCTGATT
>QHXY01000138.1 GCA_003223145.1 Acidobacteriota bacterium | reverse complement strand
TCCGCCAGTACCGTGCCATCAAGGCGCAGCACCCGGACGCGATTCTGATGTTCCGCCTGGGCGATTTCTACGAGATGTTCTACGACGACGCGCTGGTGGCGTCGAAGACACTGTCCTTGACCCTGACGTCACGGGGCCGCGGCACGAAGAACGAGGCGCCCATGTGCGGCGTGCCGTACCACGCGGCCGACGGCTACGTCGCGCGTCTGATTCGCCAGGGCCACCGCGTGGCCATCTGCGACCAGGTCGAGGACCCGCGCGCCGCCAAGGGGATCGTGCGGCGGGCGGTGACGCGGGTCGTCTCTCCCGGGACGATCACCGACCCGGCGCAATTGAAGGCGGCCGAGCCGAACTATATCGCGGCGATCCAGATCGCCGGCGAGCCGGCGCGTGGCCGCGCTGGGGATGGCTTCGGCTGCGCCTATCTCGACCTGTCCACCGGCGACTTCCGCCTGGCGGAGCACCGCGGCCCGTCCGCGCCCGAAGGGCTCGCGACGGAGGTCGCGCTGTTCCGGCCTCGCGAGATCCTCCATCCGGAGGGGACGCCGCCCGACCGCCTGTTACCGCCGGAGGCGCTCGAGGGCGTCCTGACCCATCCGGTGCCGCCCTGGACCCTGGCGCCCGACACCGCCGCGCGCACCCTGACCGAGCGGCTGGGGACGGCATCGCTGGCCGGCTTCGGCGTCGAAGGGCGCGACCTCGCCGTGGGCGCGGCCGGCGCCCTCCTGCACTACCTCCAGGAGGCCCACAAGGCTGACCTGAAGCACGTCACCCGGGTCGTCTGGCACGAGCCGAGCGACGCGATGATCCTGGACGCCACGACCCGCCGCACCCTCGAGCTGGTCCAGAACGTCCGGGACGGCGGGCGCGACGGCACGCTCCTCGAGGTCCTCGACCGGACCGAGACGGCGCCCGGCGGCCGGCTGCTGCGGGACTGGATCCAGCGCCCGCTCCTGTCGCTGGAGGCGATCCGGGAGCGCCTGGACTGCGTAGAGTTCCTCCTCGAGCGGCCCTCCGAGCGGGCGACGATCCGCCGGCACCTGGCGCGCGTGCACGACCTCGAGAGGCTGCTGGCGCGCTGCTCGCTCGGCACCGCGACGGCCCGGGATCTGGTGGCGCTGCGCGATTCGCTCGGCGTCCTGCCGGAGATAGCCGCCTACGCGGTGGCGCTCACCGCTCCCCCGCTTCAAAGGATCATGACCGGCATCGACGTCCTGGCGGAGCTGCACGCGCGCCTTCTCGAGTCGCTGGCCGACGACCCGCCCGCCACCGTGCGCGAGGGGGGGTTGATACGGGACGGCTGCGACCGCGAGATCGACGAGCTGCGCGCGATCCGGCGGGACAGCCGGGCGTACCTGGCGTCGCTCGAGACCCGCGAGCGCGAGCGTACCGGCATCCCGTCCCTGAAGGTCCGCTACAACAAGGTGTTCGGGTACTACATCGAGATCAGCAACGCGCACCGCAAGGCGGTGCCCTCCGACTACGAGCGTCGGCAGACGCTGGTGGGCGCCGAGCGCTACGTGACGCCCGAGCTGAAGGAGTACGAGGCCAAGGTCGTGACCGCCCAGGAGAGGATCGAGGCGCTGGAGTACGGGCTGTTCGTGGGCCTGCGCGACCAGGTCACGGCCGCCGCCCACCGGCTGCGTCGCACCGCCGGCTGCCTCGCGGCCCTCGACGCGCTGGCGGCGCTCGCGGAGGCGGCGGCGCTGCATGGATACCGTCGTCCCCGCGTCGACGACTCGATGCGCCTGCGGATCGTCGAGGGGCGGCATCCGGTGGTGGAGCGGCTTCTGCTCCAGGAACGCTTCGTGCCCAACGACTGTCTGATGGACCTCGAGAGCCGGCAGATCCTCATCCTGACCGGGCCCAACATGGGCGGCAAATCGACCTACCTGCGCCAGGTCGCGCTGATCGTGCTCATGGCGCAGGCCGGCTCGTTCGTCCCGGCGGCCGAAGCCGAGATCGGGCTGGTCGACCGCATCTTCAGCCGCGTCGGCGCCTCGGACAACCTGGCGCGCGGCCAGAGCACCTTCCTGGTGGAGATGATCGAGACGGCGAACATCCTCAACAACGCCACGCTCAGGTCGCTCATCCTGCTGGACGAGGTGGGGCGCGGCACCTCGACGTTCGACGGCCTGTCGATCGCCTGGTCGGTGGCCGAGTACCTGCACGACGTGCCGGCGGTCGCGGCCCGCACCCTGTTCGCCACGCACTACCACGAGATGATCGAGCTGGCGCTCCTCAAGCCGCGCGTCTTCAACATGACCATGGCGGTGCGGGAGTGGAACGATACGATCGTGTTTCTACGCCGCGTGCTGGAGGGGGCCGCCGATCGCTCCTACGGAATCCACGTGGCGCGACTCGCCGGCCTGCCGCGCGAGGTGATCGAGCGGGCCCGCGAGGTCCTGGCGAACCTGGAGGCGGAAGAGCTGTCGCGCGACGGCCGGCCGAAGCTGGCTCGCGGTCACGGCGAAACCGGCGCGTCGTCCCCCGCCCAGCTCGGCCTGTTCGCGCCGCCCGAGGATCCGATCCTGGAGGCGATCCGCAACGCGCGCCTCGACGCGATGACTCCGATCGAGGCGCTCAACTTCCTCGCCGACCTGAAGAAACGCCTCTCCGGATGAGCCGGGTCCGCCCGGCGGCTCACGCCGTCGGTGTGGTCACATCTCGATGGCGCCGTGCAGCCTCGAGTAGGTCGGGATGGTCATCTCGAGACCGGCCATGTGGTAGAAGCCGCCCGCCCGGCCGGGCTGCACCACGAAGCGCATGTCGACGCCCTGCCCGCGCGCCTTGTGGTAGGCCGCCGTCGCCGCGCTCGCCACGCTCTCGTCGGACAAGAGCGACTCGCTCAGGTCGACGATCACGCGGCGCACCCCCGTCCCCAGGAGGCTGTCGACCGTCTCGAGAAATCTCTTCTCCGGCTCGCCGGCGAAGAACCTGCCTCGCACGTGCAACACCTGCCAGTCGGCCATGGAGCGGGTCTCGATGTGGCACGGACCGCGGCGTCGCAACCAGGTCAATCCGGTCATGGGTGCCCTCCCTCCGTGTTTCGAGGACACCACCCGACACCGGGTCGAGGAGAGCGGATGAGTGTGGAATGAGGGGGCCGGTGTCGCGGCATCCCCGATTGCGGGGCTATTGATACTCCCCCGCGCCCTCCCGCGTCAAGGGCTGTCGGGGCGACCCGCCGCCCGGCCGCTCAGAAGCTCGCCAGCGCCTCGCGCTCGTCGCGGTAGATGTCGAAGATCTCCTGCAGCTTGGTCAGAATCAGCAGATCCTGCACTTTG
>QHXY01000136.1 GCA_003223145.1 Acidobacteriota bacterium | reverse complement strand
GGCACCTTGCCGTCTCCGTGGTAGAACAGCGCCGGGTTCTCGAAGTAAGCTTCGCGGTCGAGCGACTGCCAGGCCTCGCCCTCGGTCGCGAGGATGCGGCCGCGCCTGTAGGTGATCTTGTACCAGACGCGGAAATCATCGAACCGGACGTTCAGCGCCTTCCACAGGCGCGCCCCCGCTCTGCGGGGCGCGCGCCCAACGATTGTTTTCATGCGGGAAAAATTCTAGCACGCCGGCGCGATGGAAAACGTCAGTGGCGCGAACCTGCCCGACGTCGATCTCGCCTGGAGCAGCTTCAAGAGCGCCCTGGTCTACTTCCACTACCACCGGGGCTGGACGCACTCGCTGCCGGGCGCGGCGGTCCTCACCGTTCTGCTCTGGGCCGTCCTGCTGGGTGTCGGCCGCTGGGTTCCGGCCCGCCGGTCCGGGAGCGGAGCGCGGACGCGTCCCCTCCCTCTGCTGGCCGCCGCGGCGATCGGCGTCGGCAGTCATCTCCTGATGGACGCCGCCAACTCGTACGGCGTCCGGCCGCTCCTTCCCTGGAGCGACCGCTGGATGTACGGCGACCTGTGGGTCATCGTCGACCCGTGGCTCTGGCTGTTCCTGGGAGGCGCGGTCTACATGACCGGAGAGGGCGGCCGGCGGCGTGATCTCGTCTGGTCGATGGGCGCCGCGGCGGCCGCGATTGTCGTCCTCGGCGCCCCGGTCGTTCCCGCTGTCTGCCGCGGCGCCTGGGCAGCCGGGCTCCTGCTCACCGTCGCGATCTCCCGGGTGGCGGCGCGGCGTCCACCCGCCGCCGGTCGATCACGCATCGCGCTCGCCGGACTCACCCTGACGCTGGGCTACGCCGGCCTCTGCCTCGCCTCGCACCACGCCGCCCTGGCACGACTTGAGCGCGCCATGTCGAATGATCCCGCCTCGGCCGCCGGCGTCGTCGCCGTGCTGCCCCTCCCGGCGGATCCGGTGCGCTGGGAGGGAATCGTCGCCGACGATCAGGCGATCCGACACAGGACGTTCGGCGGCCTGCCGGCCCTGGACCCGAAAACCGGCTCATGGGTCGCCTACCGGCGAAACTTCGACGACCCCGCCGTGCGATCGCTGCTGGACAGCTGCGCCGGCCGCGTGGTGCTGGAGTTCTTCCGCTTCCCGTTCGCGACCATCGAAGACGAGCCGGACGGGGGGCGCTCGCTGGTGGTGCGCGACGCGCGCTACACGCGGCGCGGGCGCGGGTTCGCCGTGTTCTCCGCCCGTCTCGCCCCGGATGGCGCACCGGTGATCGACCCGGGCGGCTGTCCGTGACGCCGGCCTCGCCCTGACCGGCGGGGATCAGGCGAGGCGGGCGCTGTAGAAGGCCTCCACGGGGACGGCCGGAAGCCGACGGCGTACTTCGGCGGCGATCCGCTCGAGTTCGTCGTCGTCGAGCGGCGCCACGTATGGCTCGGCGGGCCGCCGCGCGACCGTGTAGACCTGGATCAGGCTGACGCGGCCGCCTCCTGACAGGATCTCCTGCACGCGATCACAGTAGGCGGCGATTTCTTCCGGCGGCGGTCCGGCGCCCCGGACCTTCATGAACAGTGATTGCAGCACCACCGGTCTCACCCGCGCCGCCTCCAATATATTGGCAAGGACTTTCGCGAACGAGAACGTGGTGCGGTCGACGAGGCGGTAGTACTCCGTGGTGCCGGCGTCCAGCTTCAGCCAGAACTCGCCGTGGTCGGCGTCCATCAGGCGCATCGCGTCCTGCACCCTCGGTCGATCGATGAGCGTCGCGTTGGTCAGCAGGATGACCTTGAGATCCCGGAAGCCGGCGGCTCCCTTGATCATCAGGACGTCTGCCACGACCCCGCGGAAGTTCGGGTACGACGGGGGCTCCCCGTCGCCGGCGAACGTGATGTCGCGGACGGCGCGCAGCGGCTCCGGCACGGCGCGGAACTCCGGCCGGTCGAACAAGGCGCCGCTCTTCGCCTCCTGCAGGATGGTCTCGAGCTCGGAGCGCAACAGCGCCTCGTCCACGCGGCGCACCACGGGCGGCGTCGTCCGATCGACCTGGCAGTAGATGCAATCGAAGTTGCAGACCTTGTCGGGATTCAGGTTGATGCCGATGGAGATGCCGCGGGCCCGGCGCGACAGGACCGGGTACACGTACAGACTCCCCCGGTAGCTCCGCGGGTGCCGGGCCACGGTGACGGCCGGCTTCTCCGGCCCTTCCGGCCGATCGGCTGCCTCTTCGTTGTCCTGCGTCATAGGCTCATTATAATCGGCGCCGTGACGATTCCGCGGAGCGACGCCACACGGCTTCTCGACTGGTACCGGCGCAACCGCCGCGACCTCCCCTGGCGCAGGAGCCGCGACTCCTACCGCATCTGGGTCTCCGAGATCATGCTGCAGCAGACGACCGTCCGGGTCGTCGTCCCGTACTACCGGCGCTTCATCCGTCTGTTCCCGACGGTGCGGGCGCTGGCCTCGGCGCGTCCAGACAGGGTCCTGGCGGCCTGGTCGGGCCTGGGCTATTACCGCCGGGCGCGCCATCTGAGCGCCGCGGCGCGGATCATCGTCGGGAAGCACGCCGGACGCTTCCCGCTCCGTGTCGAGGACGCCCTGGCGCTCCCAGGGGTAGGGCGCTACACCGCCGGTGCGATCCTGAGCATCGCCTACGGGGCGCGCCTGCCGGTCCTCGACGGCAACGTGGCGCGCGTCCTGTCGCGTCTTCATCTGGTGCGCGGAGCCGACAGCGCGGCGCGCCGGCGTCGCCTCTGGCGGCTGGCGGGAGAACTCGCGGCGACGGCCCCGTCACCGGGCGACCTGAACCAGGCGTTGATGGAGCTCGGCGCCACCGTGTGCACGCCGGCGGCCCCGGCGTGCGCCGTCTGTCCCCTCTCCCGCCGCTGCGCCGCCCGCGCCTCGGGGTTGCAGGAGACGATCCCGCCGTCCCGGCGGCCGCGGGCGACGGTCGAGGTCCGCACCGGCGTCGCCGTGGTGACGCGGGGGGGTCGTTACCTGTTGCGCCGGCGGTCCAATCGGGACCTCATGCACGGTCTGTGGGAGCTCCCGGCCGTCGGCCGCGGCGGGCGGAGCGACGGTCTGCGACTCGCGGTCGGCCGCTGCGTCGCCACCGTGAGGCACTCGATCACGTACCGCCGCCTCGAGGTGAGCGTCCACCCGGCCCGTCTCCTGGCGGAGCCGCCGCGCGGCGGCTACCGCTTCGTCGCGCCGGCCGATCTGGGCCGCCTGCCGACCTCGTCCCTGGTGCGCAAGGTCCTCGCGGCGCTCGTTTGACCGTCCTTCCGGGACTGTGTTAGGGTCTTTGGCCTCATGTACAGGGTCACCGAGATCGTCGAGTTTTGCTATGGCCACAGGCTGCTGCGCTACAAGGGCAAGTGCGCCCACCTGCACGGCCACAACGGCCGGGTCGAGATCGAACTGGCTTCGCCGTCGCTCGACGATCAGTCGATGGTCGCGGACTTCTCGGACATCAGCCGCATCGTCAAGGAATGGATCGATCAGAACCTCGACCACCGGATGCTCCTGCACAAGGACGATCCGCTGATCGCCGTCCTGAAGAGACACGACGAGCCGGTGTTCGTGATGGACACCGACCCGACGGCCGAGGCGATCTCCCGCCTGATTTACGAGTACGCGTCCTCCCGCGGTCTGAAGGTCTCAGGCGTCCGATTGTGGGAGACCGGAGGCTCGGTCGCCTCTTATTCCCCCGCCGCGGCGCGCTGAGGGCCGGCCGGCCGATGCGTGGCACCTTCCATTGACGCTCCTGCGCGAGAGCTTCTCCGCGGTCAGCGCGCGCTTCCATCTGGTCGGTCTTTTCGCCCTCTCGTCGCTGCTGGTGCGCCTCGCCGAGCACTGGATGGGCGACGACCCCGACTGGTTTCTGCTGGTCGTCGCCGCCGTCGTCGTGCGCGCCGCGTGCACCGGGGGCGTTTTCGGTCTGCTGTTCCAGTCGGCGATCGGTGGCCGGGAATCCGCTTCGTTCCTCCACTGGGCCGCCCGCCTCCTCCTGCCGGTCTTCTGGGTCTGGTTCAAGATCTTCCTCGTGGTGATCGGGCCGATCGGGTTCGCGGTGAATATCTACTGGGCGATGAGCGGTTCGCCCACGCTGCCCGACAGCCTGGTCGAGATCGTCTTCTGGAGCGGGCCCTTCCTGGAGCTCGTGGCCCTGGTCCTGTCCCTCTACAGCTTTCCGTTGTGTGTTCTGTGGCGCGCTCGCGGCGAGCGGGGGCCGCACCTGAGGGCGGGCTGGAGGCTTCTCCGGGCCAGGCCGGCCGATTCACGACCGCTGCTCCTGCTCCTCGTGGCGGTCGCCGCCATCGAGGCGGCCCAACAATGGATCCTGGGGCCGGAGGGGTACAAGACGGTCCCGGGGTATGCCGAAGGACTTCTGGAGCTCGCCGGCTCCTGTCTGGTCCTGGTCGTCTTCTTCGGCGCCACGCGGGTCGTCCTGGATCGCCTCGCGGCGGGACCGCGCGAGGCCCCGGCCGGCGCCGGCCCGGCGGTCCGTCAGTAACCCCCCGGGGCGCCCCTACACAGGTTGACCCTCTGGCGACGGTCGAGAAGACGCGCAGTTGGACGGCGGAGTCGGGCTCGGGTGGCGGCTAGCCGCGCAGCTTGTTCTCGGGCTTGCGGGGAGGGTCGTTCGCCGGCCGGGGCGTGGGCTGGGGCTGGCCTTTGAACGACGGCGTGAGCTCTTTGTTAACCTTGGCCCACTCGGGGGACTCTTCCTCCGTCTCAACGATTGCTTCGATCGGACACTCCGGCAGGCAGGCCCCGCAATCGATGCACTCCTCGGGGTCGATGATCATGAACTCCTGACCCTGGTACTCCCCGGGGTGGATGCAATCAACGGGACAGACGGCGACGCAGGTCGCGTAGCGCTCGCCCAGGCACTTTCCCGTGATGACGTAGGACACTGTGCTGCCCTCCTCTGCGATTGAGCCCGCGAACTCGAGACTCGGGATGTTACCACACAAGACCGCGGCCTTGTAAAGACCGGTCCCCGCCCGCTGGAACGCCCCGATCCGCTGCACGACCCGCCCAGCGGGGAGCGCGAGGGAATGGCGGAACGCTCTCCCGCTGCCTATATTTGCCGCCGTGACACGATGCGTCCGATTGCACAAACGTAACGCAGGAGAATGAGTTGATTTCCACCCGTTCCCGCCGTGCCATCCTGCTCTTCCTGATCCTCCTGACGATCGTCGTCCTGGCCCGCATCGCCTCCTCGGCCGAAGGCGCCGTCCCGGCAGCGGCCGTGAGGCACGCGGCGCCGAGTCCGGGGATTCGGGACGCCGCCCGCGCGACGCTCAGCATGAGGCTCGATGAGAGGGGGACGCTGCTGCCGGCGGGGACGACGGTCCGACGCACCCTGGCCATCGAAGGCCTCAGGGCCGGCTCGGGCGCCATCGAGCTCGGCTGGGAGGCACGCCTCGGGGGCGGCCTCGCCGCGCAGGGCAGCGGTCTGGTCGTTTCGCCCGGCGGTGGTCCGTCGCGCGTCGTTCTGACGATTCCCGTGCCGCACGTCGATGGCCCCTCCGACATGGAGCTGAAGGTCGAGGCGCGCGAGGCGGGGGCCGTGGCCGGCAGCGCGACGTTTCCCTTCATCGTCCTGCCGGCGCTGTTCGGCAAGGGGCTCGCCGATCTTTTCGAGCGCGCGCACGTCGGGCTGTACGATCCCGAACGTCGGGCGGCGCCCGCGCTCGGGGCGCTGGGCCTGCATTGGGAGGACTTTCCGTCCTTCGAGGGCCTGGCCCTGTTCCAGGGCGACCTGATCGTGGTCGGCCCGGGTGGGTTCGCCCGCGGCCGCGAGGCGCTCGGACCGATCCTCGCGGCCCGGGCCCGATCGGGCATGCGGCTCCTCCTCCTGGAGCAGCCCTCCCTGCCCGGCACGCTCAGCGAGGACCTGAGGCTGTGGCCGTCGTTCACGCGCTCCGCCGGGAGCAGCGCGCTGGTCGCCTCGAACCACCCGGTGCTGCGCGGCATCGCGGCGGCCGAATGGCAGGCCGAGACGGACGGGTCCGCTCCCCCGGTCCGCCCTCTCCTCCCGCCTACCCGCGGGAACTTCACGGTCATCTCCGAGATCCGCGTGCCGACCGGTTCCGCGTGGCAGGAGGGGGTGACGATCCTCGAGTTCCCGCTCGGCGCCGGTCTCGTCCTGGCGGCGCAGGAGTCGCTATGCGCCGATTTCCCGCGCAATCCGCGCGCCCGCATCGTCCTGGCCAACGCGCTCGATTACCTCCTGGGAGACCGCCACAGGCTGAAGAGGACGTTCCTGTACGGAGCCTCGCTCGACGATCTTCCCGCCTGTCTCGGCCGGCTGTCGCCGGGCGCCACCCCGGCCCCTGCCGACCTCGCGGGCGTCGAGGCGCTCCTGGTGCCGGGCGACTGGCGCGCCCCGCGACTGACCGCGGTCCCGGGCCTGCCTCGCCTGGCCGAGGTGGCGCGCTATCTGCGCGAGGGCGGGACCGTGGTGCTGTTCAACCCGCAACCGATGTCGCTGGATTATCTGAGGTCGATCGTCGGCGCGCCGGTCTACTTCGATGCGTCATCCCCGTTCCGCGCGCGTCTCGACACCGGCGCGTCGATCTTCCAGGGGATCGCGCTCGACGACCTCGACCCGCTGTGGCGCGAGGGACGTCCCGAGTTTCGCCTGCGCGCTCTGCCGGGAACGGAGGGCGCGCAGCCGGTGGCGCTTGTTCCCGGTATCGCGGAATACCGCGTCGGCGGCGGCACGCTGGTGGCGCTGAGCCTGCCCGAGGCGGGCGAGTGCGCCGCTCCCCGCATCTCCAGCCTGCTGGCCCGACTGCTCACCAATCTCGGCATTCCCCTCGACCACGCCCCCGGCAGCGTTCCTGCGGTCGCACTCCTGGACGAGTAGAGGCGCGCCCGGCCTTATAATGCCCCGGTCTTCCACGCAGGTGGTGATCCGGGGGTTTCATGTCCGTGCGTGTCGCGATCAACGGGTTTGGACGGATCGGCAGGATGGTCCTGCGCGCCGCCAAGCAGCGCCGGCTCGATTTGGATTTCGTGGCGATCAACGACATCGCCGACCTGGAGCCGCTGGCGATGGTGTTGCGCTACGATTCGATCCACGGACCGTACCCGGGGACGGTGGCATGGCGCGAATCCTCCCTGGTCGTGGACGGGGACGAGATCCGTGTGTTCAAGGTCGGCGACAAGCGGTCGGGCGATCCGTTCGCCTTTCCCTGGAACTCGCTGGACATCGACGTGGTCGTCGAGTCGTCGGGGCAGTTCCGCCGGCGCGAGGAGCTGCAGCGCCACCTTGACGCGGGGGCCAGGCGGGTCGTCCTGACCGTCCCGGGCAAGGACGCGCTCGACGCGACGGTCGTCCTGGGCGTGAACGACGACGTCCTGCGCCCGGAGCACCGCCTCATCAGCAACTCGTCCTGCACGACGAACTGCGCGGCTCCGGTCGCCAAGATCCTTGAGGAAGCCTACGCCATCCGCAAGGGCTTTCTCACGACGGTGCACGCCTACACCAACGACCAGCGGCTGTTCGACTACCCCCACAAGGACATGCGGCGGGCACGCATGGCCGCCCTCAACATCGTCCCGACCTCGACCGGCGCCGCCCGTGCCCTGGGGCTGGTGGTCCCGTCGCTCCAGGGCAAGGTCGAAGGGCTGGCGTTCCGGGTGCCGGTCCCCTCCGGATCGGTCGTCGACTTGACCGTCTACACCGAGAGGAGGGCCGATGTCGAGGAGGTCCACGCGCTGATGCGGCGCGCCGCCGAGGGGCCGATGCGGGGGATCCTCAAAGTCTCGACTGATCCGATCGTTTCGGCCGATATCATCGGCG
The DNA here is from genome assembly GCA_003223145.1 of Acidobacteriota bacterium. Classification (GTDB taxonomy): domain Bacteria; phylum Acidobacteriota; class Polarisedimenticolia; order Gp22-AA2; family Gp22-AA2; genus Gp22-AA3. Next base: position 3,188 of record QHXY01000136.1, on the reverse strand, counting down.
ATCCGCACTCGGCGGTCTACGACGCGCCCCTGACCCAGGTCCTGGGCGAGCGCATGCTGAAAGTGGTCGCCTGGTACGACAACGAGTGGGCCTACGCCATGCGGGTTGCCGAGCTGATCCCGAGGCTCCACGCGCTCGGTCCATGACGACGTCCCGCGGCGACGCGGTTCACCCACCGGTTCTGTCAGAGGGCACCGTCATGATCGACCGGAAGAAACTCCGGGGACTGCTGGCCGCGGTCATCGCGGTCGCGGGCGCCCCCGCCGTCTCCGCAACGGGTCCGACTGGGCGCGAGATCGTTCTGAAGCAGATCGACCTGCCGCACCATTACTACTACCGGGAGATGTACCTGCCGCAGGCGACGACCGGGCCCGCTTCGGTCGCCTGGTCCCCGGACGGCGCCGAGGTCGTGTACTCGATGCAGGGCTCGCTCTGGCGTCAGAGACTGGGCACCTCGGTGGCCCGGCAGATCACCGACGGCCCGGGTTACGACTACCAGCCCGACTGGTCGACGGACGGACGCTTCATCGCCTATGACTCGTACCGGGACGACGCCGTCGTAATCTGGCTGCTGGACGCCGACAACGGCACGGCGCGGCCGGTCACCCGCAACGGGGCGGTCAACGTCGAGCCGCGCTTCTCGCCCGACGGCCGGCGCCTCGCCTTCGTGTCGACCGTCCACAACCGGCGATTCCACATCCACACGGTCGACCTCGATGCGAGCGGCGCTCCGGGCGAGGTCGAGCGGCTGACCGAAGACCACGACAGCGGGCTGCCGCGCTACTACTACGGCCCGTTCGATCACTACATCTCGCCCTCCTGGTCGCCGGACGGCAAGGAGGTCGTGTTCGTCTCCAACCGCGGCCGCGTCTGGGGCACGGGGGGCTTCTGGAGGATGAAGGCGTCCCCCGGCTCCGAGATGCGCGAGATCCGCTACGAGGAGACCAACTGGAGGGCTCGGCCGGACTGGTCCCCGGACGGCCGGCGGATCGTCTACAGCTCCTACCTTGGGGGACAGTGGCACCATCTCTGGCTCATGACCGACGAGGGCGGCGACGTCCTGCCGATCACCTATGGTGATTTCGACGCCACCTCGCCCCGCTGGTCGCGCGATGGCCGGCGGATCGCCTACGTCTCGAACCAGGACGGCAACACCTCCCTCTGGGTCATCGACATTCCGGGTGGAGCTCGCCGGCGGGTGGAGGTGCGGGAAAGAAAGTACCTGCGGCCGACCGGCCGGCTGAAGATCTCGGTCGTCGACGCCGCGGGCGGGCGGACAGTGCCGGCGCGCCTCTCGGTGACCGGCCCGGACGGTCGCAGCTTCGCACCCGACGACGCCTGGCGCCACGCCGACGAGGCGTTCGATCGCCGGGAGCGCCGTTTCGAGTACAGCTATTTCCATACGCCCGGCGCGTCCGAGGTGGTGGTGCCCGCGGGACCGATCGCGATCGAGGCGATGCGCGGACTGGAGCGCCGTGTCGTCACGAAGCGGTTCAGCGTCGCGCCGGGGGCCGTCGTGCCGGTGCGCATCGCCTTCGAGCGGATCGCCGATCTGCCGTCCAGGGGGTGGTGGAGCGGCGACCTGCACGTGCACATGAACTACGGCGGCGCCTACCGCAACACCCCGAAGCACCTGGCGCTGCAGGCCGCCGCCGAGGACCTGACGGTGATCGAAAACCTGGTGGTCAACAAGGAGCAGCGCGTTCCCGACATCGCCTACTTCACGGACCGCCCGGCCCCCCCCTGGACGGACGGCGCGCTGATCGTCACGGGGCAGGAGTATCACACGAGCTACTGGGGGCACACCGGGATCCTGGGTCCGCGCGACCATTTCCTGCTGCCTCCGTACGCCGCCTATGTCGACACCCCCGCGGCGAGTCTCTACCCCGACAACACCACCGTGTTCGACATGGCCCACGAGCAGGGGGCGCTCACGGGCTACGTGCATCCCTTCGATGCGACGCCCGATCCGGCGAATACCGGTCAGCCCCTCACCCACGATCTGCCGGTCGGAGCCGCGCTCGGGAAGGTCGACTACTTCGAGGTCGTCGGTTTCAGCAACCATCTGGTCACCTCCGGGATCTGGTACCGCCTGCTCGACTGCGGCTTCCGCTTGCCGGCCGGCGCCGGCACCGATGCCATGGCGAACTTCGCCTCACTGCGCGGGCCGGTCGGGATGAACCGCGTCTACGTGAGAACCGGAGTCCGGCCCGATCACGCCCGCTGGCTCGCGGGGATCCGCGCCGGCAGGACCTTCGCGACGCGTCTGCCGGCGGCCAGCGCCGCGGTGCGCCTGACGGCCGTCCTGCGATCGATCGTGCCGGTGGACCACCTGCAGGTGGTCGGCAACGGCGAGGTGGTGGCGGAACTGCCGCTGGGCGGCGACCGCACCTCCGCGTCGATCACGCGCGTCATCGCGATCACCAGGAGCGGCTGGTACGTCCTGCGGGCCTACGCCGACGGACCCGCGCACCCCGTGATGGACATCTACCCGTACGCGACGACCAGCCCGATCTACGTCAGCGTCGGCGGTGCCCCGGTGAAGTCGCCGGAGGACGCCCGCTTCTTCCTCGCCTGGATCGATCGCCTCGAGAAGGGGGCGCGCGGCCACCGCGGGTGGAACAACGACGCGGAGAAAGGGGCGGTGCTGGACGACATCGCCCGGGCACGGGCGATCTACCAGGAGCAGGTCGCGCCTTGACCGCCGGCCGCCGGGGCGGGCGGCGCGGGCGCGTCCTAATCAGAACTTGTTGACGATCAGGTAGAAGTGCGCGTGGCCCGCGCCCACCGGCGCCGAGTCCGTGAACGAGCTGCCCGAGTCGCCCCCCGCCGGCGCGAACGAGGTGCTGGACGGACCGACGAAGCCAGGCACGTCGCTGCGCGCGACGCGGTAGGATCCCGAACCGCCCGTCCAACTCAGCAGCGCCGCGCCGGAGACGTCGGCGACCGTCAGGAGGATGTCGCCGGTCACATCGACCTCGCCGGTCATACCGATGAGGCAGTCGGGCTCGGAGAAATAGGGCAAGGCCCTGCCGGGCGGCTCGACGAACAGACGCCCGAACTGCCCCCCGGGCTGCAGCTCTCCCCGCCAGAGCCCGTCGGCAGAGCAATTGACGCCGCTCGTCGTGGTATGCAAGCGGGTCGTCCCGGCGTGTTTCCAGAGCACCCAGTCGCCCTGCTCGACCACC
>QHXY01000004.1 GCA_003223145.1 Acidobacteriota bacterium | reverse complement strand
TGCAGGTCGATGAAGCGCCGCGCGTCCTCCAGCTCGCTGCGCCGGTAGGCGAGGAGCACCCCGATCGTGTAGCAGAGTCCCGCGACCGCGGACGCGACTGCGTACTTCATCGGCGGGCTCGCTCCACCGGGGAGTATCCGGACCGAGAGCGCGAGCGCTGCGCCGGCGACCGCGCCGCTCAGCGCCGTGACGGAGGTCCAGGGCGATTGACGTCTGCGCATGGACGATCCTCAGCTGCTCCCGGGCGGGCGCGTCCCGGCGGCTGCCCGGGCGGCGTTGATGTCGGCCATCCGGCCGGCGTTCTTGTTCGGCCCGGGGGGCGCATCGTACACCAGGTCCTGCACCACCCGGCCGCCGACGATATGCTCATCGAGGATTCTTTGGGCCCTCTCCGGGGTGACCTTGCCGTACCAGACATTGTCCGGGTAGATCACCACCATCGGCCCGTTGCCGCACTGGTTGAAACAACCCGCCTTGTTGACACGCACCGATTTCTTGAGACCGCGGGCCGCGACACCTTCCTTCAACAGACGATGCACCTCCGCCGACCCATCGAAGGGACAGAACTCTCCGTGGGTGCATACGAAAACATGACGCACGTACTGGCCCACGGCGCGCGCCCTCCAGCGGAACCGCAAAGTATCATACAGGGCGAGGCCGAAACAATGAGTCCCGATCGATGCCGGGCGAGGTAGACTGAAGCTCCTCCGGGCGTCCACGCTGCGGTCGGAGGCGCCGAGGTGACCGGTGGAAGCCCGCAAGAGGGCCCTCCAGAGACTGATTTCAGGCGGGACGATCCCCGTCTTTCCGCTGCCCGACCTCGTCTTCTTCCCCCATGCCTCGCTCCCCCTGCACATCTTCGAGCCGCGCTACAGGAAGATGACGCAGGACGCTCTGCGCGGCGAGCGCCTCATCGCCATGGGCCTGCTGAATCCGGGCTGGGAGAAGGACTACGACGGCAACCCGGAGATCGCGCCGCTGGGCTGCGCCGGTCTCATCGAGGACGAGCAGCGGCTGCCCGACGGGAGATTCAATATCCGGCTGCGGGGCCTCGCCCGGATCTTCTCGAGGATCGGAACGATCAGGACGGGCCCCAGGTGGAGGAGGACAAGAAGCGTCTCATGGCCGTCTGCGCCGGCCTCCTGCAGGAATTCTCCGGCCGGGACTCCCAGGCGTTCGCGCTCGATAACGCCATGCCGTTCGCCGCGGCGGTCAACACGCTCTGCCAGAGCCTGGCCATGGAGCCGCGGGAGAAGATCGCGCTGCTCGGCCTGGACGACGTGCGCGACCGCTGCCGCGGCCTCCTGGGGATCCTGGAGGAGCGCTGGCGCGAGATCTCCCTGCGGCAGGCCCGCGGGCAGGACCCCTCCGGCAGGGATGTCCACTGAGCGCCCGGGGCGCGGCGTCTCGCCCCGCCGGTCTGCGGGAGACGATCACCTGATCAGGGCGCGGCGATCCCGCGCAGACCGGCGATCCGTGCCACCACCTCTCCGATCTTGTTGTTCGGGGTCGAAGCGCCGGCCGTGAGCCCGAGAGTCAGCCGCCCATCGGGGAGCCAGCCGCGCGTGATGGTCTCCGCCGTGTTCCCGTAGGGCTTGTGGCGGATTGCATCGGATGCCAGAATGCAGTCGGCGTCCTCAATATGATAGGCAGGCACGCTGCGCGCGGCGAGCGCCGCCAGGTGGCTGGTGTTGCTGCTGTTGTAACCCCCGATCACCACCATGAGATCGGGATTCGCCCGGATGAGCTCCAGGACCGAATCCTGCCTGTCCTGCGTGGCGCTGCAGATGGTATCGAAGGCGCGGAACCTTGCGTCTAGACCGGCCTCCCCGTAACGATCGATGAGGGCCTGGCGGATCATCCCCTGGATCTCCAGCGATTCCGAAGACAACATGGTCGTCTGGTTGGCGAGACCGATGCGGCCCAGGTGAGCGTCGGGATCGAAGCCGGGCGAGCAGGCGGCTGCGAAGCGGCGCAGGAAGACCGCTCCATCTCCTCCCGTGCGGATGTAGTCGCACACCACCAGCGCCTCCTGCCTGTCGCGCACCACCAGGTAGCGGCCGTCCCCGTACTGGCTGGTGCGCGAGGCGGTGGCCCGGGTCTCCTCGTGCGCGTACTTGCCATGGATCAGCGCGGTGAACCCGGTCGAGGAGAATCGGTCGACGTTCTTCCAGACGTTCAGCACCGAACCACAGGTCGTATCGACCAGAATGCACCCGCTCGACTTCAGACAATCCATCTCCTGCACGGTGACGCCGAACGCGGGCAGGATGACGACGTCACCGGGGCGAACGGCTGCGAGATCGGGGCCGACGCCGTCCGCGTCCCGCAGGAACAGGATGCCCATCTCTCTCAGCCGCGCGTTGACGTGCGGATTATGGATGATCTCCCCGACCAGGTAGATGGTGCGGTCGGGGAACTTTTTGCGGGTCTCGTAGGCGTATTCGACGGCGCGGTCGACTCCATAACAGAAGCCGATCTCGCGGGCCAGCAGGAAGGTCAGCGAACCCGCTTCGAGACGATACCCGGAGGTCTTCAGGCGGTCGACGATCCCGCTGTGGTAATCGGCCCGCAGCTCGGGCTTGATCTCGTCTCGGAGACCGAACCCCTTTTGGTGATAGGTCGATTCAGTCATCCGGTCCGCCGTCCCTCGCGTGTCGCCGCCCGAGACGGTTATTCTACACGACGCGGAGCCCCCTTACGGAGTGATGACCCGCTCCGGCCGGGAGGCGATGTTCATGCCCTGCCCGCGCAAGAAGTTGATCAGGGTGATATTGAAGGCGCGAGCGGTCTCGATGGCCAGGGTCGTAGGGCCCGAGACGGCGCAGACAACGGGAATGCCCGCGACCGCCGCCTTCTGCAGGATCTCGAACGAGGTCCGCCCGGACACCAGCAGGATGGCATCGTCGGTCGCCAGACCATCGAGGGCGGCCCTGCCGACGACCTTGTCAACGGCGTTGTGGCGACCGACGTCCTCGCGGCAGACCCGCAACTGCCCTTCGGCG
>QHXY01000137.1:1233-2549 GCA_003223145.1 Acidobacteriota bacterium | reverse complement strand
CGGAATGGGGGCCTCGCCCCTGGCCTTCAGCGAGTCGGCTTTCTCGTAGCCCCTGCCGCCCCGCACCTGCACCGTCTGATCGGCGATCTTCCAGGCTGTTTCCGTGTTCCACATCTTCGCCACCGCGGCCTCGAGGCGGATGTCCGTGCCTCCTCGATCCGCCATCTGCGAGCAGAGCTCCGACACGGTGTCCAGGGCGAAGACATTGGCGGCCATGTCGGCCAGGATCTGAGCGATGGCCTCATGTTTGCCTACCGGCTGGCCCCACTGAACCCGCTTACCCGCCCAGTCGCGGCAAATCTCGAGGCAGACCTTGGCCATCCCCGCCACCGAGGCGGGGAGCGTCAGGCGTCCCGTGTTGAGAGTGACCAGGGCCAGCTTCAGCCCGCGACCTTCCGCCCACAAGAGATTCTCCCGGGGGACGCGCACCTGGTCGAGACAGATGACGGCGTTTTCGATCGCGTTGAGCCCCATGAAGTGGCAGCGGTGCGTCACCCGGACGCCAGGCCAGGCGGTTTCCACGACGAACGCCGAGATCTTCCGGGTATCCGGATGACGCGCCATGACCACCAGCAGCTCCGCCACGGTCCCATTGGTGCACCAGAGCTTCTCACCGTTCAGGATATAGGCGCTTCCGTCCTCGGTCCGGACGGCTGTGGTGGCGAGGTTGGCGGGATCCGAGCCCACGTCCGGCTCGGTGAGCGCGAAGGCGGAGATCGCCCCGGCGGCGCAGCGGGGCAGGTACCTCTGCTTCTGCTCGGGCGTCCCGAACAGCTTCACCGGCTGCGGCACCCCGATGGATTGGTGGGCGGAGAGCAGCGCGGTGACGCTGCCATCGTGGCTGGTTACCAGCTGCATGACGCGGCCATACTCCACCTGGGTGAACCCGAGCCCGCCGTATTCCCTCGGGATCTTCATGCCGAAGGCGCCCATCTCCTTGAGGCCCCGCACCACTTCCGGCGGGATATTCCCTTCCCGATCGATCCGGTCTGGATCCACGCTCTCCTGGAGGAAACGCTCCATCTTGCGATAGAACTCCAGGAATTCGGGGCGGGGCGACTGGGCGGCACCGGGGAAAGGATGCACCAGGTTCAATCGGAAGTTTCCCAGGAACAGCTCTTTCAGGAAGCTCGGCGCGCGCCACTCCGCTTCGCGGGCCTCCTCCGCCACGCGGCGGGCTTCCGTCTCGCTGACCCCGGCGGACTTCGGACGCTCTGGATCCATCATGGTCGGTGCTTCCTCGCGGCGGGGGGGAAGAGGGAGTCCTGCACGCCGGCGCTTATTCTACCATCGGGCGTGCCGGTACGCAGGGCCTC
>QHXY01000137.1:0-1211 GCA_003223145.1 Acidobacteriota bacterium | reverse complement strand
GGCGGCCGCTTGCAGGGCCGGCGTGAGATCGACGAAAGCGTAGCCAAGCTCTTGACCGGTCTTCGCCAGATACTCCCGCTGCCGCCGACTGAACCAGGGCATGAGGTCCTGGAGGCCGGCGTCCTCGAACACCGCGTGATCGGCATAGGCGGTGTAGGCCGAGGGAGTGTAGGCGACGATCGCTTTGAATCCGTGGCGCCGGGACAATTCCACGAAGGTTTCCAGGCCCTCCCTGAAGACGCCGAGGTCGATCTCTCCGGCGCGAAGACTGCGGGCTGAGCGCACCTCGTCTGCATCGGCGTCCTCTTCATTGAATGGGATGGCGCCCTCGGGAAAGCTCAGCCGATAGCGAAAATCGGGGGCCGGCTCCTCGCCGCTCGGAATTCCCAGCCGTTTCTCGAGAAGCAGACGCACCGCGCGGTGAAGCCGGCGCGTCCCCACCACCAGCAGGTTGTAGGCGTAGCTGTGCCGCGCCAGCGGCCGGTCCTTGAGCAGGCGCCGGGCCGGCGCCTGCCTCCCCTGCCCCACCGCGCGCCGGTATTCGCTGAAGTGCAGCGCGTCCCGCAGATCGTTTCCCTCATAAAAATTGAGCACCACGATGCGCGGGGACATGGGAATCCCGATCTGCTCGAGGATCTGTAGATACTCATAAAGGCCGATGCCTGGGCTTCCCAGATTGTAGGAAGAGAGACCCAGCAGTAGCCCAAGGCGGATCGGCCAGGCCTCGGTGGGACGGACCCCCGTGCAAAAGGTGAATGAATCCCCCAGGGCCAGGAGGTCGGCCCGGGAACCTGGAGCCTCCCAGGTAATCTTCGCCGCGGGGCGGAACAGGCGCAGGCGGCGCGGCGGCCCGCCGTCGTCCCTGGGCAGGAGCCTGACGCTCTTCTCGGTGGGAAGGCCGAGACGCTCGGCGACCGCCTCCCTCACGCCGGGGTTGAAATCCACCAGCAGAAACGCCGGGATGAGGCGAGGGAAGAGCCGAAGGGAAAGCTCCAATAGCCCGACGGTCACCAGGAGCATGAGCAGCGCTTGCAGAACGATGAACAGGATTCTCCGGGCAGGTGGCAATCGGCGCTCCCTTTGAAGCATGGCGGCCCACTCCGGCGAACGCTATTCCGAGGGTCCGGGACTGTCAAGCCCGCGGTGGCGAGCCGCCGTCTTGGGTTCGTTACAGTCTCTGATAAGATAGAGTGATTCTGTTCCCGTTCGCG